>JADFKK010000232.1 GCA_022564995.1 Planctomycetota bacterium
GCGATCGTCGACGACAAACCGGGCGTGACGCGCGACCGTCAGGTGTATCTCGTTTATGAGGGTGATCGATTCTTCGAGTGCGTCGACACGGGCGGGATGGGCATCCAGGACGACGACGGTCTGACCGATCTGGTCGAGGAGCAAATCACCACCGCCATCGACACGGCCGACGTGGTGCTGTTCGTGGTCGACACGAAAGAGGGCGTGCTGCCGTTGGATCAGGAAGTGGCCCGCCGGCTGCGCTATGTCGACGCGCCGATCATTTGTGTGGCCAATAAAACCGACACGGTGAAGATCGATTCGCAGGCCGACGAATTCTACAAGCTGGGCCGCGGCAAGTTGATCCGCGTCAGCACGCTGCGCGATCGCGGCAAGCAGGAATTGCTCGATGAAATTCTTGAGCGGCTGCCGCCCGAAGAAGACGGCGCTCAGCCGCCGCCGGAGCCCGACATGAAGGTGGCTATTGTCGGCCGCCGCAACACGGGCAAGAGCACGTTCATCAACACGCTGGCCCAAGCCAAGCGCGTGATCGTCAGCGAGGTGCCCGGCACAACGCGCGACAGCGTCGACGTGCGCTACGAGTTGGACGGCAAGCCGTTTATCGCCATCGACACGGCCGGCCTGCGGCGCGGGCGGAGCATTAAGAGCGACATCGACTTTTACAGCTTTCATCGGGCTCAGCGGAGCATTCGCCGGGCCGACGTCGTGCTGATTTTTTTCGATCCCACGCAGCGGATCAGCAAGGTCGACAAACAACTGGTGCAGTATGTGTCCGGCCAATACAAGCCGTGCATTCTCGTCGTCAACAAGTGGGATCTGATGGCCGACAGCATGCCGACCGAGAAATGGGTTACTTATCTGCGCGATACGTTTCGCACAATGTGGCACGTGCCGATCGCGTTTATCACGGGCGAGACGGGCCGCAACATGAAGGCGCTGCTGAATCACGCGCAGATGTTGTTTCGGCAATCGAGAGAGCGAATCAGCACCGGCAAGCTGAATCGTCTGGTCGCGGCGGCGCTGGATCGCAATCCACCGCCGATGGACGGCAGCCGCCGACCGAAGGTGTATTACGCCACGCAGGTCAGCGTGCAGCCGCCGACGATCGTGATGTTCTGCAATGACCCGGCCGCCTTTGCTCCGCCGTATCGCCGTTATCTGCTGGGTGTGTTCCGCGATCAACTCAGCTTCGGCGAAGTGCCGATGAAGCTTTACTTGCGCCGCCGCGAAGCCAGCGATAAGCGTAACGAAATCCCCGATCCCGATAAATCGAAAGCGGTCAAAGGCAAGCCAACCAGGCCGTAGGAGGCGACTTCATGCCGCTCGTCGAAGTTCCGCTCGAGGTCGAACCTTCGCCGATTCCCGGTCCGGTCAAGACGCTGCTGGACGAGGCCGACCGGCGGATGGAGGAATTCATCTATCGCCGCCGCGACCGACCCATTGTCGGCTTTGTGCCCAGCGACTGGGTCAGCGTTTATCGGGCCTTAAGTCGAGTCAGCGAGTCGCAATTGACCCAGGGCAATTCGTTTTGCGAATGGGGCAGCGGGTTGGGCGTCGTGGCCGATCTAGCGGCGATGCTGGGATATAATTCCTGCGGAATCGAAGTCGAAGAGTCGCTGGTCGAGGCGGCCCGCGGATTGGCCGAAGATTTCGATTTGTCCGTCGAATTCGCCGAGGGCAGTTTCATTCCCACGGGCACCGACGTGCCGATCGAGTGTCTGGACGAAATCTCCTGGCTCGACGTCGACAGCCACGACGGTTACGACCAACTCGGTCTGGGGCCCGATGATTTCGACCTGATCTTCGCCTTCCCCTGGCCATCGGAAGTGCCGGCCGTGACCGATCTGTTCGAGCAGTTCGCGGCCGAAGGGGCGCTGCTGCTGCTCAACTGCGGAGAAGAGGAAGGGCTGCAACTATTGCGTAAAGTGCCGCGGAGACGTTAGATTTGCGGCGATTGATATGGATTGCCGCTCTCGGGCGTCATCGGCACGTTGGCGGCGACCACATCTGCCTGCAAGCGTTCGATCAACTGCGAGGTCACGCGCCACAGATCGCCCGTGTCGAAAGCGGCGCCGAAGAGCGCCCCGTATTCGATTGTCAATTTGGTTTCGCGATCCGGAGGCAGCGATATCCGCAGGTCCAGCTTGGCGATCTTGATGGAAAAATCACCTAAAATGTGACCTCGCGATAATTTGACATAGCTCGATCCGCGATCGACGACGCGAAATCCAAGTGTCTTGAGCGATGAGATGATAGTTTTCGTGGGATCGTCTGAGTTGAGAATCGCCTCGTCAACCTTCAACGTAGCCCAGTATTTTGGTAGGATACAGAGAAGCGGTTTTCTCGTCGACATCGAGACGGGCGCCTTCAACACATAGAGCACCTTGAGCAGCGCCAAGGCGACAGGAATGGCGATCGCTCCGACAATTAACCAAGCGAGCATCGGCGCTGGTATCATGTGATTGCTCCGGTGAGGCACGGCCCGTATCGGGCGGAGACCTGTCTCGAAGATAGGCCCGAACGCGACGACATCCGCTGAGTGTATCGTGAGGATCTTGCCGATTCAACCGAGCGTCGAGATTCTGACTCATTGCATTGTCGCGTCAAAATCGCCATCATAAACCCATGACCGCCGCCGACACGCGAATCGCCGTTTATACCGGATCGTTCGACCCGATCACCCTGGGGCATCTCAATGTGATCGAGCGCTGTAGCCGGCTGGTCGATCGGCTGGTGGTGGGCATCGGCGTGAACATCGAAAAAGCGCCCCTGTTCACGCCCCAGGAACGCATCGAGCTGGTCCGTCGCACGACCACCTCGCTGGGCAATGTCGCGGTCGAGCAGTTTTCCGGGCTGGCAGTTAAATTCGTCCGCGAGTGTGGATCGCGGGTGATGATTCGCGGCGTCCGCTCGCTGACCGACATCGAGCACGAATTCACCATGACGCTGGCCAATCGCAAGCTAGACGCCGACATCGAGACCATGTTCCTCATGGCCGACGAAGAATTCTCGCACATTTCCAGCACCCTCATCAAACAGATCGCCTCGATGGCCAACGACGAAGAACTCGCCCGCTTCGTGCCCGAGGTGGTCGTCGCGGCGCTGCGCGTGAAGCTCGGCCGCGATGAGTAGCTTATGCAGCATCCGCCGGCCGCGCGGACCGATCACCCACCCAGAAATTGGCGGCCACCCCCCCATCGATTCGCATGGATCATTGATCGGCGAAAGGATGGCTGGCCCCGTTTTCCGCAAGACTAAGCTCGGCCGTGGGTGAACGCCGACTTGCCCGCACAGGGTGAACCGGGCATAATGGTCGGATGAATCGCTGGGGTCTTCTGGAAAGACTATCTCCGCACGGCAGGGGGGAAGACGATGTCCGAGTCGTTCGACGCTTATCACGACTGGTTGGGAATCGCAGCCAAGGATCGGCCGCCGAATCATTATCGGCTGTTGGGGCTTGATCTGTACGAAGCCAAGGCCAACGTAATCGACAGCGCCGCAGACCGGCAGATGGCCCACCTGCGAACCTTTCAGACGGGTGGGCGGGCCGAGCAGTGTCAGCGGATGTTGAACGAGGTGAGCACCGCTCGGCTGGTGCTGCTCGATCGGGAAAAGAAGGTCGCCTACGATGGTCAGTTGAAGCGGAGGCTCAGCGCCGAAAGTATGGCCGCCCAGCCGCGCGTCGCCCGGGCGATCCCACTCAACCAACCTGCCGCTCCGAGGGCGGCGGCCCGACAGCCCCTCGGCGCCGTGTCGTTAGAGCCGTCATCGTCTGCCCCGCGGATCAGCAGCGGTTCGTCCTCTCGTCGCCCGCAGGGCACGCCGTGGATGGCCGTGGTCATTGGCGCGTCGGTGCTCGGGATTGTCGCGGTGATTGCGGTGATGGCCATGCCGGGTGGCGTCGAGGAGACGGCCGAAGTGAGTCCGGCCGGTCCGTCAAGAAACGCCGGCGCCGATTCCGGCAACAAGCCAGGCGCGGCCACGGCGCCGCCGAATGCCGACCCCGCTAAATCAGACACCGACGAACTGCCAGCGAAAAAAATCTCGGAGCCGGCGCCCGACGATGAGGCAACGTCGGACGATGAGGCAACGTCGGACGATGAGGCAACGTCGGACGATGAGGCAACGTCGGACGATGAGCCAACCTCGGACGATAAGCCAACGCCGGACGATGAACCCACGCTGGATGATAGGCCAACGTCGGACGACGCCCCCTCATCGGACGATGCCAGCAGCGCAGCTATCACCGACGATCGGGAAAATCCCTTCAAGGTCGCCGAAGTCGACGATCTTCCACCGGCCAAATCTCGGCCCGACGAGGTCGCGCGGCCCGCTAAAGCGGCGGTTCCGGACCGAGCGGCGCTGGCCAAAGCCGAGGCGCAAATCCGTCGCGTTTTCGACGTCCACGCGGCGAAGGACGTTACCGCCAAGGCAAAGCTGGCCCGCGACATGTTCGACGCGGCCCTGGAGTCGGACGGCGAGCCAAACTCGCAGTTTGTGATGCTGCGAATCGTCCGAGACGTGTCGGCCGAGCACGGCGATTATGCGGCGGCCGAGCGGGCCATCGAGGAAATCGATAAGCGGTTTAGCGTCGATGTGATCGCCATGCGCAGCGCGGCGGTCGTTCAGGCGTTTTCCGCCAGGACGACACCCGCTCAACAACGACAGATCGCCCACGACGCGCTGCGAGTGGCGGCCGATGCTCATCGGGCGGACCGTTATCGCGAATCAACCATCGTTCTTGGCGCCGTTATTCGGGCCGCCGGCCGATTGCGCGATTCGAGCCTTTCGGTCGAGGCGCGCAAACTGCGCAGCACGGGCGAGGCGTTGGCCAAGCAATACAAGAAAGTCCGTCGTTCGTTCGAGATCCTCAAGACCGATCCCGACGACGCGACCGCCAACACCATCGTCGGAAAGTACCTCTGCTTCGTCAAACGTGATTGGGATCGAGGCTTGCCGCATCTGCTCGCGTCGAACGACGATGTGCTTGCCGGCCTTGCCGCTGAAAAAGGCGGTCCGGTTGACGTTGCAGATGCATGGTGGCGGTATGCGCTGCGGCAGAAAGGCGTCATTCGCAGCAGTATCAAACTGCGTGCGATTGCCCGCTACCAAGAAGCTCTGCCCGGCCTCAGCGGATTGCAGAAGGTTACGGTGACGAAGAGGATTAGCGAGGTGACTCGTCTGAAATCGACGGAGCAGTGGATTTCAAAGAATGCAAGGTACATTGTCAGTTCCGTTCACTATATATTCAAGCCGAAACCGAGCCTTCTTTCGTATGAGAAATCGGTCGGTGATTTTGCCTTTCATACAAAACTGGACGGCCTTAACCCTTACATCATCATCGATTTGGGCCAGGTAAAGACCGTCACCAAAATTTATATTGAGAACAGGGGCGGACGGGCTGACCGGCGGGCTGCCGCGCTTACCGTTTGGTTGGCGAATGGCACGAGATTCGGCAAGCCCGTTTGGCGAGCTCCTGAAACTCGAGGTGAATGGACCATCAGCTTGACTCCAACCAAGGCCCGGTTTATTAGGATGGGCCTGACCGCCCGAGAGGCATTTCACCTAAGGCACGTGAAAATCTTCGGGTCGGAACAATAAATCATGCGGCGGGCGGAACCGAAAACCGCCGAGTGATGGTTCTTCTTCACCCGGCCCGTCGCCTTCGCCTCCCCAAACCGGTGCTCAAGCCGATCGTGGCCATTAAGGCGAGCAGCAGCGTCGAGGGTTCAGGCACAGCGTTATCGCCCAATGCCGCTTGCGGCGAACCGGCCGGTCCGGGTCCCGTCCAGTCGGCGAGCAGGACGGTTAGATCGTCGAAGTTGACCACGGTCGTCAGCGGCTCCACAAGATTGCCGTCGGCCGCAGTGACGTCTTTATTCCAGTTGGCCAGCAGCACGGTCAGGTCTTCGAAATCGACGAAGCCGTTGCCGGTTAGGTCGCTCTGCAGCGCGGCCTTCGTCAGCGCGTCTAAGTGGGCCTGAAAAACCGATGCGTCCAGGGCCGCGTCGTAGAAGTTCACCTCGTCGATCGTGCCGGGGAACGCCTCGCCGGCGTCCCAGCGATTGCCGATGCCCAGCGGCGTTGGGCCGGTAGGATAGGTGCCGGTTACCGTTATGGGGCCCGAGGTGGTCAGCGTCGTGTCGCCGGCGGTCAGGTCCGCGATGTAATTGGTGAAAGTCGTGCTGCTGCCGTCGGCCGCGGCCGTGTACGAGCCGGCCAGATAATACCAGTGATCGGCCTGCATCGTCTCGGCAATCGTTTGTTCGTTCGAGACGTTGAACGAGCCGCCGATAACGCTCGAAAAATCATCGCCGTCGACTCCGAACGTGCCGCCGATTTCTTGGGCACTTCCCTGAATCACAAAATACCCCCGGTTGCTGTCGACGCGCGTGGCGAGGATGTGACCCAGGTTCCAATCCCCGCCTTCGATGATCGCCTCGTCCGGCCGCACCAGCACCTCGTATGAAGTCGCAAAGCCTAGCGTGATGGCGTTATTGTGTCCACTGGTGAATCAGATTCGGATGGTCCTGGGCCGCGGTTTGCAGGTCGAGGGTGTCGGCCTGCGCAGTGTTTTGCCAGTCCGCCAGCA
Organism: Planctomycetota bacterium; assembly: GCA_022564995.1. Taxonomy (GTDB): domain Bacteria; phylum Planctomycetota; class Planctomycetia; order Pirellulales; family JADFKK01; genus JADFKK01. The sequence goes on from JADFKK010000232.1 coordinate 6,593, forward strand.
ACGCGACCAATAGAATAAGAACGCCGCAGTTTCGAGAATTCATAGAATTGCCCCCCACAAGCAAGTCTGAGCTACGAAGTCGAGAATCGAACTCCACGATGCTGATCCTAATAAAGATTGCGGGCGTTGCAAACAACTTTCGGTCCGTTTCAAGAAAAATACTGAAAATCCGACCAAAAAACTCACCTCGCGGCGATTTCATTGGAATCGGGCCCGAATTCCACGGTGTGCATTATGCGGCTCGCGTAGCTATAATTCACGGTCTGTCGGCAATTTACCATCCGTCGGCACCGTTTCTCTTCGTTGGTAGCAATCATGAGCGACGTCACCCAGATCTTGAAATCACTCGAACAGGGCGATGCGGCGCATCCTGGTCGAGAACGCGCGCCGCCGAAAAAGCCTCAAACGCGGGGGGAATCTCGATCGCCAGGATCTCGCGGCCTCACAGCTTATGGCTCCGGAGTCATGCGATAATCTGATCGCCTTGGACGAAGCGCTCGACCTGCTGGCAACAGAAGACCCCGTCTCGGCGGAATTGGTGAAACTTCGCTATTTCGCCGGGCTGACCGTGCCTCAGGCGGCCGAAGTTCTCGGCGTTTCGCCGCGCAAGGCCGACTTCATCTGGGCGTTCGCCCGCTCGTGGCTACGGCGAGAAATCGGCAGCGAGTAGGCGGAAAAGGGGATAAGTCCAATTTGTGCGAAGCACCCTCCGGGCCGTCCCGGCAAATTGGACCTATCCCCTTTTCCGCCGGGCGTCCTTACTTCGTCATGGAACTGGTCCGCGGGGTGCCGATCACCGATTTCTGCGACGAGGGCAATCTCAACACCCGCGAGCGGTTGAAGCTGCTGGCCCAGGTTTGCCGCGCCGTGCAGCACGCGCATCAAAAGGGCATCATTCATCGCGACATCAAGCCGGGCAACGTGCTGGTCACGATGCACGACGATCATCCGGTCCCGAAGGTGATCGACTTCGGCGTAGCCAAAGCGACCAACCAGCAACTGACGGAGCAGACGCTGCTGACCAACTTCGCCCAGATGATCGGCACCCCGCTCTATATGTCGCCCGAACAGGCGCAGATGAACGAGCTCGACGTTGACACCCGCAGCGACGTTTATTCGCTCGGCGTGCTACTTTACGAACTGCTCACCGGCAGCACGCCGTTCGACAGCCAGGCGCTCAAGGATGCCGGTTACGATGAGATGCGCCGCATCATCCGCGAAGACGAGCCGCCCAAGCCGTCCGACCGCATCAGCACCCTGGCGGCCGAAGCGCTCTCGACGGTTTCCGAAAAACGTCGCCACGATCCCCGCCGCTTGAGCCAAAGCCTCAAAGGCGAACTCGATTGGATCGTCCTGCGGGCGATGGAAAAAGACCGCACCCGGCGCTACGAATCGGCCAGCGACCTGGCGGCCGACATCGAGCGCTACCTCAACGACGAGCCGGTCGAGGCCTGTCCGCCGTCGTGGGTCTATCGCACGCGAAAATTCGTCCGCCGACACAAGGCGGCCCTGACCACGACCGCGCTCGTCGCCGCCGCGCTGTTGATCGGCACCGCCGTGAGCGCCTGGCAGGCGGTTGAGGCGAATGCGGCTCGCGACGCCGAAGCTGCGCAGCGCGAAGAGGCCGATGCCCAACGCGAAGTGGCCGAGCAGCAGCAAAAGCAAGCCGAGGACAACTTGCAAACCGCGATGGAAGTCGTCAATGAGATGTATCAACTGGCGTCGCGTTGGCTGGCCAGCGATACGGAGGCGACGAACGTGCAACGCCATTTCCTCGTGCGTGCCGAGGAGTTCTATCGCGCGATCGTCGCCAAGCCCGAAGAGTATCGGCTCTCGCCAAGCCGCCTGGCCGAAATTCACAGACGCATCGGTCTGATCAACTATCGGACCAGAAAATTCGAGAAAGCAGCAACTTCCTTGGCAGCGGCGATCGCAATTCAGAAGACACTGCTCGTGACGGAGCCGAACGACGTCGAAGTTCGCAGTCTGTTGGCGGAGGATCTGAACGTGGCCGGTGTCGTCTACAACAACCTGGAACAGCCAGACAAGGCCGAGGCATCCTATCAGGCGGCGCAGCGAAACTATCGGCAGCTTGCCGAGCAACAGCCCAGCGTGGCAGACCACCGGCTCGGCATGGCGCGGGCTCAAAGCAACCTCGCCAATCTGCTGTCGGACCAAAACCGGCTGGCCGAGGCCGAGCAGCTTATCCGCGACGCTCAACAGCAGTACAGCGCGGCGGGCAAGGATCTTCGCCGCCTGGGCGGAGAGTTTAACTCGCTCACCACCAGCGCCCTATTGGCCTCGGTGCTGCGAAAGCAGCAGAAGTACGACGAAGCAACCAAGGTGGCCACCGCGGCGCTGGGGCGTTGCGAAGCTCGCCTGGTCCATTCCGGCGACGACCGAGTCGGTCGAAATCTGCAGATGACTTTGCACGGTGGGCTGGCGGCGATCCTCATCGCCCAGGAACAATACGAAACAGCCGAACCGCATCTGCGCCGCCAGTTACAGGTACACATCAAGCTGCTGGCTGTCCATCGCGATCCGTATACCTTCAGTAGCGACAGTTTTTTCCGCAAGGATCCGGATCTGGCCGGAAAAGAGCAGCCGGATCGCTGGGGTGAATGGGTCGAAATCAACCTGCGATTAGCTCTCACGCTGCGCAAGCTGGGCCGGCACCGCGACGCCGAGATCGTCATGGGGCCGACCCTTTCAATCGCGATCTACCTGTCCGTCGCCTACCAGGAAGAGTTGAAATATCGCGTCATGGCGGCTAACGCTCACGCGGAAGCGGCGCTGCTGCTGGCTCCGCGCTGGCCGGACGAATCGCGCGGCCACCTGATTGAGGCGGTCCGTGCTTGGCGCTGGGCCGCCAAAGACTTCGCCGCCGCCGCACCAGGCCATCGCCGAACGGCCCGGGCGGTCGGACGTCTTGCGCAGTCGCGCCAGGGCGCTGTATTTTTCCGGCTACCAGAACTGGAAGGGTTCCGTCAGGCAGCTTCAACAAGTCATGAAACACCGCGACGGCAGCGACGCCTTCGACCGCTTCCATCTGGCCATCGGTCTGACCAAAACCGGCCAGACCGCCGAAGCCCGCAGTTGGTTCAACCGCGGCGTCGAGTGGATGGAGCAAAACAAGGGGAGCGAAGATGAAGAACTGGTGCGGTTACAAGGTGAAGCGGAAAAGGCCACGATTGAAAATTGAAAATTGGATGCGGATTGCGGCCGCCCTTTTAATTAGCCCAGGCATTTATGCCTGGGACCGCGACGAACACCAACCCGTCGTCCAGCCCGCTTTAGCGGGCTTACCCGGCGAGATGTCCCCTAAAGGGGACGACGTGGGGTGGGCGGCGATCAAAATCCCAGGCGTAAACGCCTGGGCTAGTCAAAAAATGTGATACGGCGGCCAAGTAGCGTGCATCCCGATGCACCGCGCAGCGTCATAAATTGTCATTTGGTGTATCGGGATGCACCCAATAAGGAACAACCCCATGAACTTCAAACCGACTCAACGCTCGGCATTCGGGCGGCACAACACACTCACCCTCGCGATGACGGCCTGCTTCTCGCTGGCAATCATTCTGGCCGTTGGCACGGCGTCGCACACGCAGGCAGCCAAATTCCATCCATTGGGAATTAGCCTCGGTGCCCAAACCGTCAGAAACCGGGTGAAAGTTTCAGAAGATGGATCGGTCGTCGTCGGATCGTCAAATGAAGCAAGACTGATTCGGTGGACGGAAGGAACTGGCCCGCTACTCCTAGGCCCGGCAGTCGGACCGTTCGACGCGCAAATGACAAGCATGTCGGGCGATGGCTCTACGGTCGTCGCTACGGTCAGATCGAGTTTGGGCCATCTTGAGGCCATCATGATCACCTTCGCCGATGATGGCTCCCCTCGTATCAAGCGATTGCCTGTTGACAATGGTATCGTGTCGTCCGAAGTTCGGCTGATTTCTCAAGACGGCAGCACCCTGTACGGAATAGTACGCACTGATAACAACGAAGAGCGACGAATTCGCTGGACCGTTGCCGGAGTCGATGAGATTCATTTTGATGAGATTCATTTTGATGAGATTCATTTTGATGTCAACGCTGCCACATCCAAGGACGGGGACGTCCTTGTAGGCTGGGACGGCCTTGTAGTAGGCACGGCCGCTCGCTGGACCAAGAAAGGGGACACTGAATCAATTGAATCTTTACCCTTCCTGCCGACAATGCCTTTCATACAAGCCCGCGGCGTGTCGAGCAATGGTCGCTGGACTGTAGGCCATGCCACAGATGGCAGTGAAGCGAAGAATCAACGCTTGGCGGTTCGGTGGGACAACCTCTTAGCACCGGAGCCTCTGCCACCGACCGATCCCAGTTGGGGAACCGTGGCATACGACGTGTCCGCCGATGGGAGTCGCATCGGGGGGCGTATCTTCACAACTTCCGATGGGGGTATAATGGCCGGTCTATGGACCGAGGAATCAGGAAAGATGGAATCGCTGCAACTGCTGCTCACCAGGGATTACGGGCTGAGCGATGCGCTCGACGGCTGGCAGTTAACCGGCGTCCACGACATCACCGATGATGGGCGATACCTGGTCGGCGCGGCGATCCACACCGACACCGGACGACACGATGCGTTTCTTGTCGACATGGGCCCGCTCAGCGATCTGACCAAGAATGGGTTCGTCGACTTTGAAGACCTAACCATCCTGCTGGCCAACTGGAACAAAGACGTCACCGCGGCCGACGGTAATCTTGTGGAACCGCTGACCACCGTGGTCAACTTCGAGGATCTAACCGTGCTGCTGGCTGATTGGACCGGACCCGGAGCGGCCGGCTCGCCGGAAGGAGCACTCGGCGCCGACGCCGTCCCGGAGCCGTCGACGCTCCTTTTGTCGCTCGTCGCCGCGCTGGTTGGGCTGCCGGCGGTGCGACGACGGCGACGTGTTTTGGATTGACAATTGAAAAATGAAAATTGAAAAATGCCAGCCGCGGAGCGGCGACATCGAATAGCCTGGGGCGCGAGCCCCAGGAAATCGTGGTCGAAACGGGTCTTAAAGCCCCGGAGGGGCGACACCCGCTGACGCCACGCTGTGTGTCGCCCCTCTGGGGCTTTCCGCTGGATCATCCATTATTCCTGGGGCTTGCGCCCCAGGCGATTTGCTGTCGTCCCTCCGGTGACTAAAACATGCGCGACTTCAAAGCCCGAAGCGTAAGCGAGCAAGAACACGAAAACGTCGAATCCCTCACTCACGCTTCGGGCTAGGATATGGCACTCTGCTCCCTGTTATGCTGAAGCATAACCTACAACTTGCGAGAAACTACCCCATGAAACATCCGCACACAACCCGCCGCTTACGAATTGAAACACTCGAAGCCCGCCGAGTGCTTAGCACGATCTCGGGCGTGCTTTGGAATGACGTGGACGGCAACGGCCAGCAGCACGTGCTGGAGTCGGGGCTGCCGGGGCGGACGGTCTATTTCGACGCCAACGAAAACGGCCGATTGGACGACGGGGAAACGACCACCACGACCGACGAATTTGGCAGCTACGCGTTCGCTGGATTGCCCGCCGGCAACTACACCGTGCAGCAAGTGCTCCGGCCTGGCTGGCGGCAGACCTCGCCCGTGGAAACACGAGCCGAGTTCGTTGACGTGCTGGCACCGACTGATGGTGATGGATCCGTGACCTACCTGTTTGGACCCGACGGGAATATGTACGTCAACGGACCCGGTGGCGTGTCCCGCTTCGACGGTACGACCGGCGACTTCATCGACTCCTTTGTTCCTCCGATCAGCGATCTTGGCGGCATAGTATTTGGCCCTGACGAAAACCTGTATTTGTTGAGCCGCGACGTCTTGCCCAGGTCTTTCCATAGCGACTGCGACCAGGTGTGTGTGCTGCGGTTCGACGGCAGAACGGGCCGGTTTATCGACGTGTTTGCCCAATTCGACCCGGCAACACGGGTAGACATGCTGGTGTTCGGTCCTGATGGGGATCTCTTTCTCGCAGGCCGGCAAAGCGGAGTCCTGCGAATTGACGGCGCTTCGGGCGCGTTTCTGGGCGAGTTCGTTCCGAAGGGAGATTGGTCGAGCCTCGCTGGCGTGACCTTCGGTCCAGGCGGAGATCTGTTGGTCACGACCCATTACAACTTGCAGAATGTCGCAAAGATTTTGCGATTTGACGGATTGACTGGAGGATCCCTAGGAACATTTATCGCCACCGGGACAAATAACCCACCATTTAGCGGCACATCATTTGGACCCGACGGGCACCTTTACGTGATCGAGCGCGAGGCCGGCGCAACCAAAGTGCTGCGTTACCACCGCAACAGGAGCGTTTATCGACGTCTATGCCCTGGCTCTCTCTGACGCAATCGAGATCAATTTTGATGCCGGCGGAAACATGTACCTCACCGGCGAGGGCATTCTCCGCTTCCAGAGCCCCTTGGACAATAATCCTGGAGCGACGATCGACGTTTTTCGCGAGCCCAGCCCGCTACAACTGTCGCTCGATTTCACGTTCGGCTCCGACGGCACCGTCTACATTAACTCGTGGGGCACTGACTCCATCGAGCGATATGATCCGGCCAGCGGACAATACCTTGGTTCGTTCGTCGCGCGCGGCGCCGGTGGACTCGACTCGCCTCGCGGCATCGCCTTTGGCCCCGACGGAAATCTCTACGTCGCCAGCCATTTGACCGATCAAATCCTTCGCTACGACGGGGCAACCGGCCGATTCATCGACGCGTTTGTGCCCACCGGTAGCGGCGGACTGACTCGCCCGCGGGCCTCGACCTTCGAGCCCGACGGGGCGCTTTATGTTAGTAGTCAGAGTGTTTCCTTTGTTAGGGAAGGCGTGACTTTCCACGACGTGCTTCGCTACGATGGCGAAACAGGCGAGTTTATCGACGTCTTTGCGGTGACGCCGAACGGGCGGTCTGAGGGACTCGAGTTCGGCCCGGACGGGTATCTTTACGTGGGCCAGCGGACTACAGGATCGGTGCTGCGTTTCGACGGCGAAAGCGGCGCACTCATCGACGAATTCATCCCCGGGGGGCTGGGCAGTTCATCAGCCGGCCGCTTTGTGCATTTCGGCCGCGACGGTCTGTTGTATGCCTCGTTTCAATTCTCCGGCCTGCATCGTTTCGAGTTAATCAAAAACGGCCGGGACGTATCGCTCGGCAACCAGCAGACCCGCGCCGGCATCGACTTCGGCAGCCAGCACACCGGCGTCGGCCCAGTGGAAGACTTGACCGGCAACGGGTTCGTCGACTTCGAGGATTTGACCGTGTTGCTGGCCAACTGGAACAAAGACGTCACCGCCGCCGACGGTAATCTGGTGGAGCCGCTGACCAGCGTGGTCAATTTCGAGGATCTAACCGTCTTGCTCGCAGCCTGGACCGGGCCGGGAGCGGCTGCTGCGCCCGTAGGCCGCCGGCTTGCCGCGACGATTGCCGTGGAGGAGGTGGTTCGTAGTGACCGCGTTGATGCGCTGCATGTACTTCGGCAAGACCCGATGAATCGGGTGACTCCAACCGTGCGCCGCGGCAAGCCGGCGGCCTACGCGCGCCATAATCCGCTCCGTCGCCTGCAAGCCGTGGCCGTCGATCGGGCAATGGTCGAGCAGTCGGTGGCGCCGATGACGTTGCCGCCTTGCACGCCGCCGCCGGCGAAGAAGACGCTTTGGGCGGCGCCCCAATGATCACACGATATGGCACCCCGCTGCAAACATCGCGGCATATACAGCCAGGAAGAAAATAGCAAGTGCGAAAAACCCCACCATGATCGGCAAGGATAATCGACTGAGCCAGATCCCGAGCACAATGTAAATAGGGAACACCGCGGCGGCGAATCGGCCTTGGCCGGACATGCCGTTCTCGTAGCTTTTGGTCACGTAAGGGATGAATAGCATCCCGGCCGCCAAGAGCACCTCCTCCCAGGTCAGCCAGCGTTTCAAGGCTCCGATGACGGTCAGGACGGCTGCCAGAACAAAGTAAATCGGATTGGCGAAAAACGGATTGAAGAGAGGATTAAGCCCTTGTCCGAAACGCCCCCAGTAGGCGGGCGAGGACGGCACATAAACAGACCAAATCGGCTCTAGCGAGAGTAGCACTTCCAGACGCGCGCCCAGTGACAACGCGGGGCGCATTTGCCAATGTCTTTGCGTTTGCACAAAGGCCAGCGCGTTGCCGAACTCAAAGTGTAGGAACAGCATGTAGGCCAACAGTCCCCAACATGCCACGGGGATCAAATAGACGATTCGGGCGGTCGCTCCCCAGGCGGTTCGGCGGTTCTTGACGATAAACAGAATCAGCGGGACAAGAAGTGCCACACCCACCGGACGCGTAGCCGTGGCAAGTCCCACGACGACGGCGATCGCCACGACCGGCCATTTTCGCTGCATGCCGTAAAGGGCCAAGAT
>JADFKK010000233.1 GCA_022564995.1 Planctomycetota bacterium
CTCGATTGCCCGAGAAATGCTGCAAAAACAATTTCTCACCGCTCTGCCCAGCACCCCAAACCATCACAAATTCCGCACCCTCTTCGAGGCCCTGGTTGCCCTCGCCCTTTGATCGCCTAAAGTGCAGGTTAGACAGAGACTTTCGCCCCTGCGGGGCTTGTGATCGACGACAACCCTTTTCCAGGGGCTCGCGCCCCTGGCTATTGACTGACGCCCGTTCCGGGCTGCCGAAGCTGTTATGTTTTGGCCCCTTCGGGGCGAGTTGAAATGTGATACGGCGGCCAGGTAGGGTGCATCCCGATGCACCGCGCGGCGCCGTGAATTATTATTCGGTTCATCGGGATGCACCCTACAAGGAACTACCCCATGAAATTCAAACCAACTCCACTTTCCGTATTCCGACGGCACAACACGCTCACCCGCGCCGCGGCGGCTTGCTTGTCGCTGGCAATCGTTCTGCCTATCGGCACGACGGCCCAAGCCCAGGCAGCCGAGTTCCATCCACTGGGATTTGGCTTAATCAGCGACAGTTTAGGCGGTAATTTTGTGGATATCTCAGAAGATGGCTCCGTCGTTGTCGGAACGTCACTTGAAAATAGACTTATTCGGTGGACAAGAGAAACGGGTCCGAAACTCCTAGACCCGGAACTCGACCCGCTTAACCCAATCCCACTCGTCGTATTTCAGTCGAGCATGTCGGGAGACGCCTCGACGGTCATCACTACGTTCCGTTCGAGGCCATTTGGATTTGGCACCGTGGAGGCCATCAAGATCAGCGATGGTGTTATCGAGGTATTGCCTGTCGGCCCAGATGTCGAATCGTCCTTCGCAAGACTAATATCACAAGACGGTAGCACGGTGGTTGGACACATTATTCGTACTGGTGGTACTTCAGCCGGCGTTCGCTGGACGGATGACGGAATCTCTGAGTTTCCTAGTGAAGCGTTCGTCGCCGTGGGTATATCCGCAAGCGGGGATGTAATTGTAGATCCCGGCGAGAATCATCCGATTCGCTGGAGCGAAGAAACAGGCGCTCAAAGAGTTACCCTCGCTGCCGTCGAAGCCTCTCATGGCAGTCTTGGGTCTACCGAGCGATGGCCCGCTGGTCTGTCGGCTTAGCAAGGATCGGTGGTTTAGAGCGGGTTCAACGGCAGGCCGTTCGCTGGGACGGCCTCTCAGCACCGGAGCTGTTGTTGCCAACCAATTCCAATTGGGGAACCGTCGCCTTCGACGTAACCGCCGATGGGAGTCGCATCGGCGGGCGAATCTACCGGAGCGACTCCGGTGGTAACTCCGTGGCGGGCCTGTGGACCGAGGAAACGGGGATGATGCTGCCGCTCCAGAAATTGCTCACGAACCAATACGGGCTAGGTGAAGTTCTCGAAGGATGGCAGCTAACCGGCGTCTATGACATCACCGACGATGGCCGTTTTATGACCGGGACGGCAATCAACCCGGCCGGGATTCCCGAGGGGTTTCTTGTCGACATGGGCGTTACGCTCGCCGCCGACCTGACCGGCAACGGCTTCGTCGACTTTGAAGACCTGACCGTCCTGCTGGCCAACTGGAACAAGCAGGTCGGGGCCGCTGCGGGCAACCTCGTCAACCCGACGACCACGCCGGTCAACTTCGAGGATCTCACCGTGCTGCTCGCCGATTGGACCGGCCCCGGCCCGGCCGCCTCGCCGGAAGGCGCTCTCGGCGCCGAAGCGGTGCCGGAGCCGTCGACGCTCGCTCTGGCGCTCGTCGCCGCGTTGGTTGGAATGTCGGCGGTGCGCAGACGGCGACGTGTTTTGGATTGAAAATTGAAAATTGAAAATTGCCAGCCGCGGAGCGGCGACATCGAATAGCCTGGGGCGCGAGCCCCAGGGATAATGGATCAATCCAGCGGAAAGCCCCGGAGAGCAATGCCAGCACACTCAAGTCGGCCGGCAGCCAACCGGTATTGCCATGCATGGCAATCCCGTCAAAATTCTTCTCGTTCAGTAACCAGTTCATGGCGTCCTTGAACTGCCGCTTGTTGTTGGGATGTTTGCGAGTTTGGCGTGTTCGCGACCGACGTTTCTTGCTAGCATTCCTTGCACGACTCATGGCCAGATTCCTTTCTGACTGAATTGGATTCAGTTGGTACGCTACGGAATCTGGCCTTTTTTCATATCCTCCGATCTACGGAAACCCCAGTATTTCCTGAGAAAAAGTCCTTCACGGCGTTGCCCTGCGGGGCTTCAAAACCCGTTTCGACCACGATTTCTTACGAGTATGCGAGTCGTTTACGCCCAGACACACTCGCTTGCGCGTCGTGCTTGTATTCACTCGACGCGCCGCACGTGGACTTCCTTGAGATCCATGACGCGCTCGGCGGCGATGCTGAGCGCTTTCACGTCGAGGGTGGTGCGGCCTTTGGGCAATTCGACGATGCCGAGTTTGAGAGGCGCCCAGAGTTTTTCGTAAACCTCACCGCGGGCGATGCGGTCGGGGCTGGGGAGCGGTTTGGGGTCGTGGGCCTTGGTGATCTTGGCGGTGAGGCTGCGGCCGGCGATGGTTACGCGGACGGTGGAGCCGAGTTGGGACTGGGGGCAAACGTACATCAGCGTGATCTCGTAGCGCCCGCCGCGCACGACGTCGACTTGCCAGCGGGGAAAACTTTTGGTGCTGGTCCAATGGGTAATCCAATCGTTGGCCCAGCCGCTGCGGCCGACGTAGCTGATGCCCTGGCCTGGGGCCGGCTGCAAAAACGCCTCGTGGCCGGGCAGCACAACCCGCCGGCGCTCGGCGTGGCCGATGGGAATTGGCAGCGGCTTGAAACCCCCGGCGGTGACCTCGCGGAACGACTTCTCGAACGCCTTGCCCAGCCGGGCGGTCAACTGCGGATACTGTCGGGCGATGTTCTTCTTTTGCCCTGGATCGGCGACCATGTCGTACAATTCCCAGGGCCGCTTGGCCCCGCCGCGAACCGCCCGATATCGCTGCGTGCGAACCGCTCCGAGCGATGAGGAGGGCCGCCCGCCGCGGCTGCGAAAGGTAAACAACATGCGGTCGGGCCACTCGACCGATTTGCCCAGCAGCAGCGGGGCCAGGCTCTTGCCGTCCAGCGGCAGCGGCAGCCTCTTATTCTTGAGCATCGGCACACCGCACAGCTCGACCAGCGTCGGCAGCAAATCAATGTGCTGGGCGATTTGCGTGACCTTCGTGCCGGGCTTGATCTTGCCGGGCCAACGAACGAACAGCGGCACTCGCACGCCGCCTTCGTTGACGCTGCCCTTGCGGCCTTTCATGCCGCCGTTGTAGCGGTCGGAGTTGGGGCCGTTGTCGGTCAGAAACAGCACGATCGTATTGTCGGCCAGATGCAGTTCGTCGAGCTTCGCGAGCAGCCGGCCGAGATTCTCGTCGATGTTTTCGCACATCGCGTAGGCGCAGGCCGTTTTGTCGGGCAGCCCGCGCTGCTTGTATTTATCCCAATACCGATCCGGCACCTGCCAGGGCGAATGCGGCGTGTTGAGCGGCACATAACAGAAAAACGGACCGGCCTTGTGCTTCTCAATGAAACCAATCGCCCGATCGGTCAGCACATCGGCGATGTAACCTTCGGTCTTGATCGGGCGGCCGTTATGTTCCAGGCCCGTGCTGAAATAATTGTTCCAATGCCCGGCGCAAAATCCGACAAATTCATCGAAGCCCTGGCCGTTGGGGTGCATGGGGTAATGCCGGCCGTTGTGCCATTTTCCGAAGATGCCGGTCGCGTAACCCGCGGCCTTGAGAATCTCGGCGATGGTCACTTCCTCGCTGCGCATGTTCTCCCGGCCGCGCGTGACCCCGTGCGTGCCGGTCCGCAAGTTGTAACGCCCGGTCAGTAAGCTGGCCCGCGTCGGGGCACAGACCGGGCTGACAAAGAACCGCTCGAAGCGCGCCCCGCTGCGGGCCAGCGCGTCCATCACCGGCGTGTCGATGGCCGGATTGCCGTGCGAGCGAACGTCGCCATAACCCTGGTCGTCGGTCATGATCAGCAGCACATTGGGATGGTCGGCGGCTAATCCGCAAGCGGTTACGGAGCATGAAAGTAACAGCGTCGCTAACGCGAGCGCGGCGAAGATCGCGGTACGAGCCATCGGTGGAATCCTCAATTCAGTCGAGCAAGAGTGACGCCTGTATTCCCCAGCCTTGAGATGCCGATCCAAAGTTGCAACCACCATTTTGCCAGCTTTCGCGCGGCTGTGAAAGCCGTGGCCGGCGTTGTCCGACAGACGATTCGCTGCGCCGACAATCTGTAACGACTAACACGACTCTGCGGATCAGTGAAACGGCGGGCCGCCTCGACAACCCATGGCCCGAGGGCGACAATCGAATGTAATTGAAAGAGCGTGACGGTAGTTTTCCGGCGTGGAAACGAAGCAGATGAATGGTTGTTATGTCGCGGGCGAATACGGCCCGTCGGAAAATTTCGGAAAACTGAAGCAATCTGGCTGACCCATGGGTACTTTTGGCGGGTCCGTTCGCTGTGAGTCTGCTGGGCGGTCGCATTGAGGCGTCGCCAGGAAATCGAAAGCGGTGGTGAAGGAGTCTGCTTCTGCTTTGAGCAAAACATCATTGGAAGGTCGATTCCATGCTAAGGGTCGCGATTTACCTGGCAAACGGAGATGAAGAGACGATCGAAGGGCTGGAAGCGTTTGACATCAATATCGTCCGCGGGCCGGTGCCGACGGGGCAGAGCCGGCGACGGAAAATAGAGCGTTCGCCCGACGCGGTTCTCGTTGCGCAAGGCATCCTCTCATCGTCCGCTTTCCCGAGACGTTCTCGGCACTGGAATAATCGGTCGGTCTCTGTCGTAGTTTTGGCCGACGAGTCGACCGACGGGCCAACAAGCCATCTTCCGGGCGATTGCCGTTTTCCCAATTTGCTACCGTTGGGAGTCGACGCCATCGTGCCGCGAGGTTGCGGACCGGCGGCGGTCGCGGCGGCTCTATGGTCGGCGCATCATCAAAAAGGCCGGACGCGGACACTCATCGCGGAACTCGATACGCTGCGCGCTAAGGTCGAACAGCGCAAGACGATTGACCGTGCTAAGTCGATCATCGCCGAGCAGCTGGGCATCTCCGAGGCCGAAGCCTTGCGACGGTTGCGCCATCAGGCGCGCAATCAGCGCCGCTCGATGCACGAATTGTCCACAGCGCTGATCGAGGCACATCAGTTACTATCTCCGCCGCCGACGGTATCGCTTACCGCGCCGGCCCGCTTGTTCAGCAGCGCGGGCCCGTAGCAGCCTGTTGAAAAAGTGGCAGGAGGGGGACAGGTCCAAGTTTTCGGCCAACGTCCTGCGGCGAAAAACGTCGTCCCGCCGAAAATTGGACCAGTCCCCGACTTCTTCAACAGGCTGCTAGTGGGCCGCCGACGATCAGGCTGCGGTTGCTTGCCGAGGGCAATCGAACCAGCCGGCAAAGTCAGCGTTGTTTGGCTGCGCCGCACCATCGATCCAGGCGGCGCAACAGGTCGTTTTGCGGCCAATTCCCCCAGGCAAGGCTGGTTCAAAGCGGCATGGCGATGCGCGCACAACCGTCGCGTTCGCTACAAGCGGGCCAGCCGACATAGACCGAACGCCAAGTCGTAAAATGACGGTGGAACCTTTGATTCTGATCGATTCGGAAGGAACGCTTATTCCGATGTTGTGGAACGTAACACGAATGTCCGTCTGTAACGGACGTGCCGCGCCAAGCGGCGAAGATTGCCCCTCGCCGGCAGGCCCGCGCAACGATGTTCACGAGGCAAGGAAGCACACCAATGCCACAACGATCACTCAGAAATATGCGTCGGCGTCGATCAGGGATGCTCATCATGGGGCTGCTGGTCATGCTGGCCGGCAGCGGCGGATGCCACGTCGCGCCGAGAGCCCGGCCAATGGTCGACCACCTGCCGCCCGTGGTCGCCATACCGCGCGAGCTCGACAAGATGGTGTTGCCGACGTATCGCATCGAACCGCCCGATATTCTCGTCATCGACGTCATCAATGCGGTGCCGAAATCGCCGTATCACCTGCGACCGCTCGATACGCTCTCCCTGCAGGTGCTCGGCACGCTGCCCGACGCACCGATTGACGGCATCTACATACTTGGTCCCGGAGGCATGGTCAACCTGGGAGCGCCTTACGGACGCGTCAAGGCAAACGGGATGACCGTCGAGCAGGCCCAAGACGCGATCGCGGTCCATTTGAAAAAACAACTCAAAGAGCCGGAAGTTTCGGTCAGCCTGGCCGATCTGGCGGCCACGCAGCAGATCACCGGCGAGAATTTGGTCGCACCGGACGGCACCATCACGCTGGGTAGCTACGGCAGCGTCTCGGTCGTCGGGCAAACGATCGCCGAGGCCAAGAAATCCGTCGAGAAACACCTTTCACAGTTTCTCGAAGATCCCGAGGTGTCTCTCAATGTCTTCGCCTACAACAGCAAGGTCTACTACATCATCACGCAAGGGGCCGGCCTGGGAGACGGTGTGTATCGTTTCCCCGTGACCGGAAACGAAACGGTGCTGGACGCCATCGCGCAAATCAACGGCTTGAGCGAGGTTTCGTCCAAGCGAATCTGGATCGCCCGACCCTCGCCCAGCGGACAGCAAGCACAGATACTGCCCGTCAACTGGCTGGCGATTACGGAGCAGGCGTCGACGTCGAGTAATTATCAGATATTGCCCGGCGATCGATTGTTCATCGCCGAAGACAAGCTGGTCGCCTTCGACACCAGCTTGGCCAAGTTCACCGCTCCGCTAGAACGGATCTTCGGGTTCGTCTTGTTGGGGACCGGCGCCGCGACGCGAGTGTCGGGTAACGTATTGCGTGGTGGCGGGGATCAACGAAACCGAGGGCTTTAGTTGACGGGGTTTTAGAAGACGGGCGGCCGTGTTGAATCATCACTCGATCTGGGGCGATCGGAAAGAAAAACGTCGAGGTAAGGTGTACTGAAAATGCCAATAGCAACCTACTGCTCAAAAACACGCCGATTCATTCACGCCGGGATCGTCATCGCCTTGCTGTGCACCGGCGGCTGCGTAACCAACACGCATCAGACGGCCGACGTAGCGTACTCCGGACCGCACGTCTGTGGGTATTGTGGCCTGACGACGGCCGGCGGCTGCATCTGCTTTTCTGGAAGCCACGGCCATTTTGCCACGCGATGGCGACCCTGGTCGGGTTACGCCCTGCCGACGCCCGGCTGCGGTGACGTGGAAGTATGGGTCGACTCGACACACGAGGAGCCGTCGGAGCCGCAACCCGTCGGCCCACAACCCGTCGATCCGCCGCTTTCGTTGCCGCTGCCCGATTCGCCGCCGCCTGTTGAGCCGCAAGATCCACCAAAGGTCGACAAGCCCGTTGTCGTGCCGCGTCGTGTCGCGCCCGAACCACCGCCAGCCAAGAAACCGGTAGAAAAACCGGTAGAAAAACCGGCGGAAAAACCGGCAGAAAAACCAACCGAAAAGCCAACAGGCAAAGACGCAGCGAGCGACGACACGAAGGATACGCCGCCCGTCAGTGAGCCTGCTGTCGAAAAGAACACCAAGCAAGAAAACCATTTCGAGCCGCCGACGCAGCCGGCCAACCCGGCGATTCGGGGGCCGGAAGATGCCAAGACCGGCTATTCGCAACGGGCCATAAGGCTGCGCGAGATCGACCTTGGCAGCCGCTCAGAAACAACGCCGGCATTTCATAAACGACCGGCGAGCGGCAACGCTTCCAAACGTCCGGGAAAAACCTGGCATCCTCGCAGCACCCCGCCTGACGTTGCCGTGCGCACGGTCGGTCACTTGCAGGCGCAGCAAGACGTGTCCCGTGCCGGCGAGCTGCCCGTCGACGAGAGCTTTCGGCTGGAGGAAGAGTAAGGCCTCAGTCGATTGGCTCGAGCATGAAGTCGTCGATTTCCAGCGAGACGCCTTGTTGCAGGAGCGACACCGCTACGAACAGGCGGTTACGACCGCGACGGGTAATGACGATTCCTTCCGCTCCGGTGAACGAGCCCGACTTGACGCGCACGCGCCGGCCGGCCTCCAGACGGCGTTCGACCGTTAGCGCGGCGTCCGACTCGACGAGCATCTTAATGTTGCGTAGTTCGTTGACTAGCTGCGCCGCATCGTCAACAGGTAACAAACTGCAGATCCGATTCGTTTTCAGTCGCGAAAAATGTTGCGACTTGCTGCCAAACAGAAAAAGGTATCCTCCGAACAGGGGCACCCACGACTTCACCCGACGTCCTCGGATCTGCCGTTCATTGGCCACCAGCGGCAGATAGAATGGAATCTGATAGAGGGTGAGTTCTCGAGCGAGCGATTTTTCTTGTCGCGATTTGGTGTGCGCGATCCACCAGTGGCAATCACTCGTCGCCGCGTCCGCCTCGTCGCCGCTAACGATGACCGGGTCGCCGTGGATCGTGGCGCCGTCGAATGTGGCATAGGGCGAATCGTCCGCCAGAAGCGTCTCGGGGAAGATGGCCGTTTCGGCCTTGAGGATGGGCATCAGTTTCACACTCCCGATCGCACTCTCAGTTCAATCTGATGACCCGGCCGCGCAGCCACGCCCCCCGAGAGTATTGCCCACAATTCCGAAAACGTCAAGCTCCCGACAATCCATCAATGTGCGGTAAGCCATTTGAAACACCGGCTTTGCGACCGATGCCGTCGCTCGCCATGACCAGCATAGCCGGTACAGCGGGTTCAAATCGATTGCCAAAACCTGTGAGAAAGCCGAGAATTACCGTGGTCGTCTCATTTCCGGTTATTGCGTTGCGGCTGATGAATAATTCGTCCTAGACTATTGGCGGAGGTGCTGATTCGATGATTTGGCTTACCCATTGCCGTGCTTCTGCCGCCAGCCGTTGCGCAGCGCTTCGCGCGTCGGCAGGATGGGGCTGGCTGATCGCCGCGATGATTTTTTTTGTCGGCTGTCAATCCGAAGCCGAGAAAGAGCTCGCTAAAGGTGACGCGGCGGTCGCGGAAGAACGATTTGATGACGCGGTGGCGTTTTACACCGCGGCGATTCGCTCCGATCCACAATCGACGGCGGCCCACTTGGGACGCGGCAGTACCTATCTGGCTCAGGGACAAGACGCCAAGGCTCTGGCCGATTTCGACGTGGTGATCGAACAGGCGCCCGATGAGCTGCCGGCCTACGCCAAGCGCGGCGAGGTCTATCTGAATCTGAGGAAACTGCCGCAAGCCATTTCGGACTTGTCGCGCGTTATCGATTCCGACGTGGCAACCTGGAAAACCTACTTGCAGCGGGGAAAAGCCTTTTCATTGCAGAACGACTTTGATGCGGCCCGCGGTGACTTCAGCCGTGTCATCAAGCTGAACGACCAATTTGCCCCGGCCTATCTGCTGCGCGGCAAGAGCTGCCTGGCACTGCGGGAGTTTGCCGAGGCCGTGACCGATTTTACCGCGGCCATCAACATCGATCAGCACTACGCCGAGGCGTTCTTTCACAGGTCGATAGCGCGACTGGGTCTGGGCGATACGAAGCGGGCCGAGTACGATCGTGACACGGCCATCTCGCTCGATCCCAGCTTTGAATTAGCCGTAAGCACCTGGGGCCAGAACATTCGCGATTCGCTCGATAGCAGCGGCAAGGGCGAGTTCGGTGGCCTGTCACCAGATCCAAACGCCGCGTTGCGGAATCGCTAGCAGCCCGTGAAAAAGTGCTTGAAGCCAATCCTAGCCCGAAGCGTGAGCGAGGGAGCACCAGACGAGGGTTTTCTGTCCCTCGCTCACGCTTCGGGCTAGGATTAGGACGCTCGCGCTTCGTGCGGTCCGCAAGGCGAATCGCGAGAGCCGGCGGGCCGGTTTTGCCGATAGATCAGGTAGATACGACGTTCGTGCGGGCTAGCTTCCTTGCCGGTTGCATCCGACGATCATGTCTGTGTATATTGCCTAGTGTAACGCAAACGCGGCCGATCGATTTTCACGGAAGGTTTTTCGGTCATTCGCCGCAACCCATCCGCCGTAACCCATTCGCCGCAACGGAGCCGACCAACCATGCAACGAATCATCTTCTCGCTCGTCATCGTGGCCATCTCTCTGCTGATTTGTGGACCCGCCTCGGCCCAGCAGCCGCGCCGATCGTATTCGCCGTATCAGCCGTCGCGGCCGACGGTCAGTCCGTACATCGACCTGCTTCGTCGCAGGACGGGGGAGTTGAGTAATTACCATACGTTCGTGCGGCCGAAACTGCGGACGCAGGCCGCATTGCGCCAACAGTCCAACCGCTTCGGTTCGTTGCAGCGGCAATTCGGCGGCCTGCAGCGCCAGTTTTCGTCGCTCCAGAACACCCAGGCCGCGCCGACCGGCATCGGCGGCGGGTTCATGAACTTCTCGCACTTCTACAGCACCCCGACCAGCGGCAGCCGGCGGCGACGTTAAGCGCGCGATAAAGGCGGTTCCGATGGCGATCTTCAAACTCAAGCGAGAGATTTTTGACAGCGAGAACGAGGACGCCGGTGATCGGATTTGCGAGATTATCATCGACGGCGCGAAGGCCAATCTGAGGAAGTGGATGAACTCGCGCAAGCGCGACATGGGGCAAGCCGTCGGAAAGATCGAGAAGAACGACGGCAAGCCGACCGGCGACCATGCCTATCACGGTCTGCCGGTCCGGCACGCCTCGGCGGGCGTCTCGGGACGAACGGGCAATATCTCGCTGTTTTACGTCGTCGGCACCAGCCAAACCGCCGGAGTTCGCATTCTGGGGATCGGCGAACACACGTCCAGCACAAAGTACAAATTGGCCTGGAAAGACCACGCCTGGAAAAGCTGTGCCGGAATGCTCATCGATCTGAAAAAAGATTGATCGCCGTTGATGCTCCATGCTTCGATCGCAACCACGAAGGCCTCGACCGTGATCGCCGCCGCCGCCGAAAAGAAACCGGCCGCCAAGGATTCGATTCGTGTTACGGTGACGGGCACGCTCCGCACGGGCATTTT
Source organism: Planctomycetota bacterium (assembly GCA_022564995.1). Lineage (GTDB taxonomy): Bacteria > Planctomycetota > Planctomycetia > Pirellulales > JADFKK01 > JADFKK01. Next base: position 10,951 of record JADFKK010000233.1, read on the forward strand.
CGCCATCGGCGGCGAGACAACCGGCGCCACGATCACGGCCCGGGGCATCACCTGGGAATTGGAGTTTGGGAAGGACGCGGCGATTCGCAAAACAGCCCAGAAGCTCAACGGAAAGCAGGTGCTGGTCCAGGGCAGCCTTGAACGTCGCAAAGGTGTCGAGATCAAAGAGCGATGGATCGTGACCGTCACCCAATTGCAGGCCGCCGGCGATGCGAAGGTTGGCGGAAAGGCCAAGCCCCTATTACACCAAAGTCCGCATCGTCGGCGGCAACGGCACCATTCCACTCAAGGGCGGCCACTTCGAGATTCCGCTACCCGCCAAGATGTTCGAGGGCAACCCGAGGGAAATCTCGCTGCGGTGGATTGATTTTTATCGGAATTGATGGGACAGCGCCGCCGCCAGACGACACCGAGCAATCCGCACACGGCCAGCATCAACGTCGACGGCTCCGGCACCGCCGCCCCGCCCAAAGACGCTTCCGGCGACGCAGCGGGCCCCGGTCCGGTCCACTCGGCGAGCGATTGCGTGAGGTCTTCAAAATTGACCGGCGTGCTGTCGGGCGAAACGAGGTTTCCTTGCGACGGGTCGACCGGTTCGTTCCAATTGGCCAGCAGCACGGTCAGATCCTCGAAGTCGACGAAGCCGTTACCGGTCGGGTCGGCGAACAGCGCGGGCGTGTCGATCGGCGACCAGTTGATGATGCTGGCCGTGTAAATGTCGGCAACATTCTGCTCGAGCGTCTTCAGATACAGCGGATGATTCACCAGGTCTTGCGGGAAAAAGCTGTTGCCGGTGATCCGATGTTTGTCGGTCCAAACGCCGGTCAGGATACTGGTCCAGCCGGGTCCGCTCACGGTCGGCTGTTGGCTGGCAGTTCCCAGCACGCCGCCGACAAAGGCGTGCGGAGTGAACGCACCTTGGTAGGCGCCCCTGCCGAAGGTTCCCTCGATCAGGCGGTCGATGTTCGGCGTGTCGGCCGCTCGCAGTCCGTGCGACCCCAGCGCGTCGATCCCGATCACCAGCGATTTTTGAGCGTGGGCCGCGGCGGAGCAGGTCAGCACGAAAGCCAGCGCAGCTACGATGGCGACAAAGCGATGTACCGAGTCGTGGCGGCGGTGGTTGGTTGTCTGTATTTTCACGTTTTCGTAACCTTTCATCGCGCGGGTATCTCGTTTTTCGACTTGCCGCTACCAATGGTAGCCCAGTTTGTTCATGATCGGCTCCAGAATCGGCCGGAGCGGCACAAAATGTTCGGCGTAGTTCTCCCAGCGGCCGACGGACTTTTGATGGGGAGGCTGCTTCACGTCGGCGTACGTCGGGGCGTTGTGGACCGTCACCTTGTCCCGCTCAAAATACGACAACGTGTCTGCGTGCCATGGCAGGCCCAAGAATTCGAGCGTGCGGGCAAGTTCCTGCCGCGGAGACGCGACCAAGTCTTCGTATCGCACCTCACACCAAGAGTCCTCGGGCAGCAATCTTCGCAGCCCAACCCAATGGCCCATCAGCTTGGCGAAATTCTGCGCGGCGCTTCTCAGGTCGAGAAAAGAAACGCTCACCCAATTGACGGGAAGATACTGAAAGAAGCAGCTCAAAACCACGTCGCGTGGATCGCGCAAAGGCACCAGCAACTTGACCTCGGGCAGCAGCCGGAGGAAAAGCGGAAGGAAGACCGTAAGAGAGGGATTTTTGTCCAGCAGCAGGCGGCCGTCGAGCGTGGTCTCGAGGGTCTGCGCGTGAGCATTCAGGTAGGTTGTACGGTACTCGTCCAGCCACTGGTCGCTCAGCGAAAGCAGCCGCTGGGGCGCTTCGGCCGGGCTGCCGCCACACTGGGCGACCAGCGGCTGGACGACTCGCATGGAAAAGACGGGCAGTTCGTCGGCCGCCACGACGTCCGGATGTGCTCCCAACATGCTCTCCAGCAGCGTCGCTCCCGAGCGAGGATAACTGGTCATTAAACAGACTTTGGCGCGCTGTTTTGAATCGGACCAAGCCAACAGTTGCTCGACGTGACTGCGCGTCAGCGTGTCGAAGAGTTTCGTGATTTCGTCGGTCTTGTCGGTGGCCTTCGGCGGGAGATGTTTCGCCAGCGGCCGGAGCGTCCTGTTGGATTGTTCAGCCAACGAGAATGCCTCGGTATATTGCCCCCGTTGTTCGTGAATCCTGGCACGCAACGCCAAAGCCGCCGCTAGAGTATCGGGGCTGATCGGCGAAGCGGGCCGCGCCGAAATGCCCGCCAGCAATCGCTGGGCTTCGTCCGACTGGCCTTGGCGGTTCAATGCCCGAGAGAGAACGAGCGTTGCCTCCGGACTGCGGCGCACGATCCGCAAGGCCCCCCTGGCAAAGTCCTGCGTCTGCTCGAGATCGCCGAGCCGCTCGTAGATGACCGCCAATTCCAACGCGGCCAGGAAGGCGGTTTCCTTTGACGACGCGGCAGGACGAAGATGTTCGATGGCCTTTTGCGGCCGGTAATTCATCCGGTACGTCATCCCGGCCTGCAATCGATTCTGGTTTCGGTTCGCGCTCAAATCGAGCAGCCTGGCGACGTAGTCTTCCATGGCTTCAAACTCGAACCACTGCCCATGCACCCTGGCAGCATCGGTCAGCGCGTACGGGTTTTTGGGATGTTCCCGCGCGCACCGCGCGAACAACTCCAGCGCCTCGTCGTGCCGATCTCGGGCCCACAACGTGCGCGCGCGTTTCAAGTCGGGCAGATCCTGCCGTCCCATGTCGTCGACCCATGTCTGGTGAGCGTGCCCATGAAAAAACGGCTCTCGTCCGAAGACGAGAGCCGCCGGTCATGCTAACAAAACGCAAGGTGCGAGTCACGACTTCCGGCGACGTCGAAAGGTGAGGCTCAGGCCCGCGATCCCGATGGCGACCAGTGCCAGCGAACTGGGCTCGGGGATTACGGTGATCGTGTCCAAGATCACGATGTCGGTGTACAGGTCGTTGTCGTTCGCGCCGGTATCGGGGGCCGGGTCGATGAAAATACGAGCGCTGACCGCGTCGCTGGGGATTTCGCCCTTGACCTCGTACAGCGCCCACGACAGGTCGAGCGCTCCGCCCAACGACTCAAGCTGGTTGTCCGTTTTAGCGCGGTTGTGTACGACGGGCGTGCCCGTCACGTTTCCCCCGGCATTCAGGAATTCAAGCGTGATTTGTGGCGTATCAGTTTGCCCAAACGGCTCAAATCCCGCCAGCCAGGCGCTAAACGCGAAACCTCCGTTTCCGGATGCGATGCCGGCGGCGCTGAGGTCCGGATTGACCAGCGTCGATATGATCTGCGTGGTGGTTCTGGCCCCGTCCTGCTGCAACCCGTGGAAGAAACTTCCCGGATCGCCGGTCATGTCGTCGTTGAAGCCGTAGTCGCTTCGCGTTCCGATCGTGGTGAGCTGTGGGCCGGTGATTCCACCATAGGGATGCGTGTAGCGAATGTAGTTCGGCGACCAGGGGGCGAAATCGGGCCCCTCGAAGCCATTGTCAACAACAAGGTTTGCCCCTTCGGCCGATCCGCTAAACAACAAGCCACCAGTCACGATGCCGGCCGCCAGGCATTGCGCGCCGCTGCCGGCTGCTTTTGCGGCCGCTCTGCGGGCAGAGCGCCTGACCATGCCAAGCTTAGCCGCAACAGCGTCGAGGAGATTGGAGATTTTCACGAACAAGTCCCTCCGCTAAAGTCGATCGTCGCAACAGCGCCCTGTGGTGTCGATGCATCCGCCTCAATGTCCTGATCTTATATGCAATTACGAGGGTTGCAAGTTTTTTAATCCGTCCCCCCCAAGAAAGCCAAGAACTTCCGGAAATCGGGACGCAAATTCCACTCTAGTGAGGGGTATGCAGCGAGATCCGGCCTGTTTCTGGCACGGCCGCGCGTTGACGGACCAACCAAGCCGCGACCTGCGCTTCTGGGCTGCGACGTCGGACGCGCGGGCTTTCAGGCCACGGCCTACCGACCAATGCCGCTCACTTTGGCCGCAGTCAGGGTGAGCCGCAAGGCGCTAGCCGCGGATTTTGTGCGTGAAAACGTAACATCGATTCACCGGCGGCTAGCGC
>JADFKK010000234.1 GCA_022564995.1 Planctomycetota bacterium
GACTGGGGGCTGGGGGCTGGGGGCTGGGGACTTCTGCAATCCGTTCCTCCTAAATCCTAAATCCTAAATCCTAAATTCCAACCCCTCCCTCACCCCAATATCCTCAACGTCTGCTGTCCCAGGTTCTTGCTGATTTCAATCACGCCGATGTTGGCTTCATAGGCTCGCCGCGCGGTCATGTGGTTGACCATTTCGGCCATCACGTTGATATTCGGATAGGCGACGAAGCCCTTGTTCGGCCCGCTGGCAATCGCATCGGGGTGTCCCGGTTGGTATTTTAATTTGGGCGGATCTTGGCTGATGTTTACGGAGCTGATGTTGACGCCCGCGGCGCCGAAAGGTCCCTTGGTCTCGTCGGTCGCAAAGGTAACGTAGCGGGGCTTGTACGGTTCCAATTCGCCGGCTTCGTTGCGCGTGGTCGAGACGTTGGCGATGTTACCGGCAATCGCGTCCATCCGCGCCTGTTGCGCGACCAGGGCGCTGGTGCTGATGTCGAATGCGGAGATCATGTCAAAAGCTCCTTTACGTTACGCGTTCGCTAATGGCCACCTGCAGCAATCTGAATTGGCTGCGCATAATCGTTAACGCCGTGTTGTGCATGCCTTGGTTTTTTATCAACTCGGTCACCTGGCGTTCCAGGCTGACGTTGCTGTCGTCGTGAAACAGAATGCTGTTGAGCGACTCCTTCACCTTGGCGAACGGTTGGTTGTCTCCGAGGCGCGACGGCGAGGCGGCCCCCAGCGAACCGGCCTGACGATCTCGCGCTTCGATCGCGCCCTTGAGCTTCTCCTGAAACACCTTGACCGACAGATCGCGGGTTCGATAGCCGGGCGTTTGGTAGTTGGCAATGTTGCCCGCCAGCACTTCGTGTCTCGACTGGGCGAAGTCGACGACCTGTGCCAGGACGGGAATCGTGCTCGATTGAAACAGGGACGAACTCATGATTTCATATTCCGCCGAAACGGTTGGTGGGCCGCGGTGCTAGCGGCGGGCGGGTTGTACGTCTTGCTACACTCGCAATTTCCGTGCCATGCGACCCGCAGTGCGGCGTTTGAACGACGGCTTAACCGCGGGTTGCGCGCCCGTAAATTGTTGGTTTCAAATGGGTTAGATGGTGGCGGGTCGTTGTGCCTGCGGCTTTCTGGGTGGTCGTGGACCGTTGGTGCTCGCTCGGCGCATGCGGCCGGATTCGCGCGTTGGATCGGCAGAATCTGCCGGTTCGTGTTTTGTGTTTTGTCATTACGGAGCCGCCGCGTCATTACGGAGCCGCCGCGTCATTACGGAGCCGCCGCGTCATTACGGAGCCGCCGTGTCCTCACGGCGATGCACGTCATTGGACATCCGGCACCACAATTCAAAATGGCACCGTCTAATTCGAGGCGCGACCAACGGTCGCGGCTTTATGGGTTGTCGTGGTCGCGGCTTTATGGGCGGTTAGGCGGCTTTTGAAAAATCCTTGGCTCGGGGGGCGTATCCGTACGATTTGAGTTTTCCGGAGAGGGTTCTCACGCCGATCCCCAGCGCCTCGGCCGCTTTGGCCCGGTGTCCTTGGAAGCTGGCGACGGTTGCCTCGATCAGTTGTCTTTCCATTTCGTGCAAGCTCATGCCGACCGACGCGGCGGCCGCTTCCGGCGACGTGCCGCGCGTTGTCTCGAGCAGCCAGGGCCGAATTTCGTCGGCCGTGATCGGCCCGCCGAGGTTGAGCACGCTGGAGCGGGTAACGATGTTCTCCAATTCCCGCACGTTGCCCGGCCAGTGGTACTCAGAGAGTAACTGCATCGCCGGCGGCTCGATGACGCACGGCTCGCGGTCAAGCCGCTCGGCGGTTTGTCTCAAGAAATGATCGATCAGCACCGGCACGTCATCGCGCCGCTCGCGCAGCGGCGGCACTCGCAGCGGCACAACATTGAGTCGGTAATACAGATCACGGCGAAAATTCCCCGCCTCGACTTCTTCGAGCAGATCGCGGTTCGAGGTGGCCAGCACGCGCACGTCGATCTGCACGGTCTTGCTCGAGCCGACACGCTCGAAAGTGCGCTCTTGCAGCACGCGGAGCAATTTGGCTTGCAGCTTCAGGTCGATCTCGGTCACCTCGTCGAGCAAAATGGTGCCGCCCTCGGCCAGTTCGAAACGGCCGACCCGCGCGGCGTCGGCGCCGGTGAACGCCCCGCGCTCGTGGCCGAATAGTTCGCTTTCCATCAGATGAGCGGAAAGCACGGGACAATTCAAACTCACCAGCGGCGCATCAGCCCGATTGCTGAGGGCGTGAATCGCCCGCGCGACGAGTTCCTTGCCGGTTCCGCTTTCACCGGCGATGAGCACCGTTTCTCCGGTCGCTGCGATCCTCGCGATCTTGGCCTTCAGCGCCTCGATCTGCTCGCTGGAACCGATCATGGACCGCAACGCGTCTGCCCCGCCGCCCAGCTTGCGTTGGCCGTCGATCGCTCGGCCGTGAAGCAACGCGCGCTGGACGAGCTGCTCCAGTTGTTCCGCTCCAAACGGTTTCTCGATGTAGTCGAACGCCCCGAGCCGCATGGCGTCGACTGCCGTAGTGACGCTGGCGTAAGCGGTAACCATCAGGATTTGGGCACCGTGGCGGATCGATTCGAGCTGGCGAATGAACTCTAATCCGGTCATGCCCGGCATTTGCAGATCGGTAATAATGACGTCGTAGCTTTTCTTGGCCAACTCATCGAGTGCTTCGGCACCGCTCGAGAGGCTCTCGACCGTGTGACCGGCCTGACGAAGGATGTCGGCCATCGCCTCGCGCACCTTGCGGTGATCGTCAACGACCAGCACGCGCCCGGTAGGAGCGGCAGGCGGCGATGTTTTAGCAGGGGCGTTCATGCGGCGGCCTCCGAAAGTCGATGCGGAAAGTGCAAGCTGAACTGAGCGCCGCCGCCCGCTGCGTTGGCCGCGGTGACCGTTCCGCCGTGATGCTCGACAACGTGGTAGACGATGGCCAGGCCCAGCCCGGTGCCGGTGCCTTTGGTCGTAAAAAACGGCTCGAACAGTCGCCGCAGCACGTCGTCGGAGAGCCCGCCTCCGGAGTCGACGAAGGTCAAATCGACCCCGCCGGACAAACTGCGACCGACGCGGGCTACGAGGCGTCCGCCGTCAATCATGGCGTCGAGCGCGTTGAGCGTGAGATTGATGATGACACGTCGCAGCAGCTCCGGATCGGCGTCGAGCATGATCGGCGTGGTGTTTTCATTACTGGATTCGCCGCCGACTTCGCTGCCGACTTCGCTGCCGACTTCGATCGTGGTTTCGATGTGCTGCGCGTCCATCTGGGGCCGCAACGACTCGAAGACTTCTTCGATCAACCGGCGCGGCTCGACCGGTTCGAGGTGCGGCTGGCCCTGCGATGAAAAGCTCAGCAAGTCTTTCACCGTGGCGTCCAGGGCGGTCAGGTCGCCGCCGATGCGATCGACAATTCGCAGCTTGTCGGCGTCTTCGACGAGTTGGCGGCGGAGCAAGCTCAAGTGCAACGTCACGGAAACGAGGCTGTTGCGAACTTCGTGGGCGACGTGCGAGGCGATCTGCCCCAGGTCGGCCAGGCGGTTTTTTCTGGCCAGTTGCCGGTTTTTCTCCTCCAACTCGTCCGTCAGCCGGCGAACTTCGCCGCGCAGCGCGTTATGAGTTTCTTCCAATCGAACGGTCGCGTTGTGCCAGACGGCCAACACCGTTTCCAGATTGGCGCTGGCGTCGAGCGTGGCAGGGTCGATGGTGTTGATGGTGGCAGGTGCGGACATGATCAGGCAGATTTTGATGGGTTCGATTGAAACGAAGTATGGGCGGCGTAGGCACCGCAAGCCGCGGCGGCGCCGTGGGCGGTTTGCAGTGCGAGGGCCAAATCGTCACGCTGCTGGACTAACAGCCTTTCGCTCTGCTGTTCCAAACGACGTACTTCGCTGAGTAACTGATCGCAGCACTGCACCGCGCGGGCACAGCGCTGACGGTCCTCCGCACAGCGCCAGGAGCGGGCCTCGGGGTCTTGATCGCGATAGGGGTCGAGTTGCCGATCAACGTCGCGCAAAGCATCGAACAGCCGCTGCTTACGGGCCAGCAAGCTCATCAGGTCACCCATTTTACGCTCGCGAATGAGTTCCTGCTGGCGCAGCGCCAAGTCTCGCAGCCGCGAGGCAGACTTGAGTCGTTTGCCGACCAAGTCGGTCAGTCGAGTGGTGTCGAGTCGATCCATGAAAGATGTCTTGCGATTTCAGTGGCGTTCTAGTTCGATGTAAGTTCGCCCAGCTTCTCTTGCCATTTCAGGCGTTCTTCCCATTCTTCCCGCGTGTAGGGCGTTGTCTTGAGAAAAGCCGCTTCTGCCGGCATGCGTTTCAACATCTCGAACGCCTGCTGCAGAATGCCGCGAGATTTTTTGAGTTCGTTGCTCTGGCGGTAGCAGCGGGCAATCTGCACGAAGGCCTCGAGCACGACCGGATCGTTAAGAAACCGATTCGTGACCGTGGAAAACGCGGTAATCGCCTCTTTGTAGCGAGCCAAATCGAACAGCGCGGACCCTTGGGCGAAGTAGCAGTTTCGCATCAGCAAGTCTTCTCGCTTAGAAAGGGATTGCCGTTCCTGACGATCACTGAGCGACTTCTGAACTAATTGCTGGAATTTGAGTGACTGTCGGAGGTCTTTGTTTATCTGCCGCATCAATGCCAGTTTCCGGGTAGATATTTTTTCGTTGCGGAGTTTTTTCTGTGGCAGCGTGGCGCTTTTGCGGTATGACTCGGCGATCATGTAGCGAGCTTCGTCAATTTGAAGGTCGCTGGCCGACAAGGAACTGGAACCGTCTGGCTGTGATCCCTTGGAATAACGCGCGACGGCCTCGGTGAACCTTTTAATCGCCTGGCGAAACGAGACCTCGGCTTGTTCGATCTTTCGCGTGCTCTCTTGTTTCAGGCCGCGGTTTTCCAACGACCCGGCCACGGCGAGCAAGTCGAACCCCTCGGTGTAGAGCAGCGTTCCCAGAGCGAAGATCGAGTCGCGCCATTCCGGGGCGGTCGGTCTTAGCGACACCGAGTTGAGATTCTGCTGGAGCATTTCCTTCGCCCTGATCGAATCGCCCAGGGTCAGATATGCGCGGCTTGCCAGCAGTCGGGCGCGGTATGCGGCCGACCCTTTCCTCGAACTCGTGATGCACTGCCCGAAAGCGTCTAACGCCTCTTCGATGCGGCCCTGAGCCAGCAGCGATTCGCCCATCCCGAGCAAAGCCTGGGGACGACGGTCTCGCGATTCGATTTCGAGGTATTTTTGGAACACCTTCACGGCGTTATGATAGTCGCGACCTTCCAAAAGATTCAGCGCGCTATTCCACAGGTCGTCCGGATAACTGCGCGCTGTGACGTGCTGCGTAGAGATTTGGAAGTACAAGATGCCTGCCTTGCGAAGGCTTCCGCGGGCCTTGGATCGCAACAGCTCCGCCTTCGTTATCTCCTCGCGGTGGGCTGCTTCGATCAATGACATCGCCCAGGCCCGATGCGCTTCGGCTTTCAGTTCCATCGACCGCAGCTTGGGAAACATCGGAGTGAGCAAGTCGGCGATGTGTGTGGCGTTTTTATAGTTCTTGGTCTTCAGATAGTGATCGTAGGCGGCCATCAGACGTCCCTTGAATTGGCCGAGCGTAATCCAGCGGTTGTGATAAGTATCGGGTCCACCGGCCGCATTGCGAGTTCGCCGGTAGGCTTCCATGGCCTCGACGTCTTGACGAAGATGTTCTCGCAACAAGTCGGCCTCGTGTAGCGAGGCGGCCAGCCCTTCGTCAGTTTTGAAATGGCGCGAGCGTGTGTCGGCAAACTGTTTTTGAGCCTCGACGAAGGCTTCGTCCTCAAGGTAACACAGCCCGATCAGGTACGACGCCTTGGCGACACTCTCTTCGCCCGACGTCATTCCTTGGGCAATGCGCAGCGTTCTGCGAGCCTCTTCGTACTTACGGGAAGCCTGCAGAGACTTTGCCGACACTTGATCTCGATTCGCCTCTCGCTTGAGCGTTCGCGCCTCCTGCATGTAGATGCGACCCCGCATGATCGTCACCTCCGCACGGATGTTGGCCTTGAGCGGATACTGCGGATCGCGCGGTTTGATTTGGGACAGAGCCTGGCGACTACCGGCGATGTTGTTCATCTTGAAATGAATGCGGCTGCGCTCCAGTAACCCGCCGAAGCGCGACGCATCGGTCTTCAATTCGTCGGCCAGCATCGACAGATATTTGCCGTTGTGTTCCAAGGCTTTGGCGTAGTCGGGCGATTCATCGCGCAGATAGGCGCCGGTCATCAAGCGGTGAAGTTCTTGCTGGCGATCGGGGGGAAGTTTCTCCTTCATGGCGTCGAGCAGCCGCAGCCGACTCTCCGGGTAACGATGCGTCAGGAACAGGCTCCGGCCTAACTGAAAAAGTCCCTCGCCGGCTCGCCCGGGCGGATACCCTCGGTCGCGGGCCTCTTCCAAGTACCTCGCGGCCAATTTGTGGTAGACCAGCTGCTCGAACTCGGCGAGCCCATCCGCGTCGTGTACGGCGACCATCCCGAGTACGAAAGCGACACCGCCCAATTCCTCCACGTAAACGCTCTTGGCGTCGCGGACTTCTTCCGCAAGACCCTTGGCAGCGCCAAATTTTTCTTTGTCGAGGGCCTTAAGCGCCTGCCTGATGGTGTGGGTCTCTTCGCGATTCGACTCGGAATCTTCCAAGAACAACAGCATCGCACCCCCGGCCAGCATGACCAGCAGCAGAGAACCGCCCACGATCCCCGCCCGCAGACGATTTGCGCCGACCCAGGCCTGCAATTGCCGGGTCACCTGCACGAAACGACCGCGACGAGCTGCTTGTGAAGGCGCCTCGGGTGGATCGAGAGTCGCTTGTGATGAATCTTGATTTGCCATCAGTTTGATGAATCGAACATTGCCTGCACGAGACGCTCCTGGCGACGCGACGCTCGTTGGGCCGGGCGAAATTCTGCCGGCCCTGAGCACACAACGACGACGCACCGCTGAACGCGGCACAACCGCCGCATCGGCCCGATGCCGGAAAACCTCGTGTTTGCCGCGTTTCACGAAGCCAGGACGGCAACGCTCGCGACCAATAGTGGATGAGACGCTGGAAAAGTGACCGGCTTGTACACGATAGACGAACGGCCTGTCAATGTGCGTTTGTTTGCACGGTCGCCGACGCTAGCCCGCATTTCTCACCAGATGTAAGGTCGCGGGGTTTTGGGTGGCGTCTGTTTGCACACATTTCATTTGCGAAAAACGTAACAACCCCCACCATCGACAAAACTAATGGGTGGCCCCAACTCGGAAAGTGCCAGTCTCGACTTCCGACGCCTGGGCGGATATGTTGGACGCTCTGGAGCGGCTCGCCGACGCCGCCTGAGGCTCGTGCTTCGCAGCAGAGAACCGGCCCGACGTGAATCAGCCGCGCGGCGCCAGCCCGGATTATTCATCAGCCGCGGGGCGTTAGCCCGGATTATTCATCAGCCGCGGGGCGTTAGCCCCCGGTTCTTGCCGCAATCTGTAGGAACCGGGGGCTAGCGCCCCGCGGCTGATGTTGGTTGCCGCAAGAAGGCCCCTTGAACATGAAGCTGCAAGAATTGGTCATCCTGCTTTCCTGTCACGGCATGGAGGACTTTCCGCTGTACCACACCGGTGCCGACGCCGAGAGCTTGCTTTCGGCCTGGACCGGGCTGTGGCACCCCGCGCTGATCGCTTCGGCCGAGGGGCTGCCTGTGCTGCATCGCACAGACGACCCGCCGGAAGATCTGGCCGGCCGCCTGCTGGTGATTCCCAAAATCAGCGAGCCGGAGATCGCGGTCGGTTTCGCCGAGCGGGCGGCAGGTGACGGGGCCTGTGTGATTCGCGACAAGCTGACTCGGCAGGAAGTCACGGACGCCGCGCTGGCAGCGCTCGATACCGAGATGGGCGGGGGCGATGCTTGCCTGGCGCCGGCCGAGTTGATCGCTGATTTTCTTGCGCTGGGCTATGCGTATCTGCAGGTCAACATACTCACCCGGCAGATGCGCTACACCGATAACCTCGACGACATTCATTTTTCCAACGAGGTCGTCGCCGCGGCAAAGGCCGCCGTGGCCAGCGACGAGACAACCGCCCGCGAGCACTTGCAGCGCTGTTTCGACGTGCTGGCCGAATCGAAAGATCAATGTTATCCGGTCGATTCGTACATCCTCGACCTGACGCTGGTCGCCACTTCGACCTTGGGCGAGCCGCTGCGAAAGCAGTTGGCCAGCAGGCTGCCAGTCAATTTACTATTGACCGGCGAGCTGATTGAGCAGATGGCCGAGCAAGAGCCGGCCAGCATCGAAGCCCTGCGAACGGCGCTGGCCGAAGAACGGGTCGGCTTGGTCGGCGGAACGTATCGAGAGGGGCCGCTGCCTTTGGAGCCGATCGAAGCCGTGTTGGCCGATTTGCAGCGGGGCATTGCGACGTTCGAGAAGCATCTGGGTCAGCGGCCGACGGTATTCGCCCGCCGCCGCGCTGGGTTGTCGCCGATTTTGCCCCAATTGCTCAAACAAACAGGTTTCATCGGCGCACTGCACAGCAGCTTCGACGGCAGCCGCGTGCCGCAATCGACGCAGTGCAAGACGTTATGGACGGGCTGCGACGAAACGGCAATCGACGCGCTGGTACGAACTCCGCAGGACGCGGCCAGCGCCGATAGCTTTCTTACGCTGGCGGAAAAGCTCAGCGAGGCGATGGATCACGATCAGGTGGCCACCGTTTGTTTCGCCCATTGGCCCGGGCAAACCAGCGTGTGGTACGACGATCTGCGGCGAATTGCTACGTTTGGCCCTTCGCTGGGGCGGTTTGTTTCGCTCAGCGAATTTTTCGCCGAGACGGTGGAGCCGTATGAGCGGTCGGACTTTCTGGCCGATGAGTATCGCTGCCCGTATCTCAAAGACGCCGTCGCCGCCGACGAGAGCGATCCGATCTCGTCGCACGCCCAGCAGCATCGCCGACAGGCGGCGTTCGACGCGGCGGCGGGCCTCGAATGTTTGTCGGCCGTGCTGACGGATCGCGCCGATTGTAGCCCGAAGCATAAGCGAGGGGAGGGCGGCACGAGCTCGGACGGGCATCTGCAAGAGACGGTGGCTGCGGCCGCCGAGCACTTCGCCGCCGCCCTGTCCGGCGAACCACGATCGTCCCAAAAAGGCTGCCTGATCGCCAATCCGTACAGCTTCGCCCGCCGCATCGGCGTCGACGTTTCGAACCTGCCGGGGCTGCCGGCCGCCGAGAAGCCGGTTCACGCGGCGCAGGAATCAGGCGGCAAGAAGCGAATCGTCGTCGACGTGCCGGCGATGGGGTTCGTCTGGGTCGGCTCTGGCGATCGACCGTCGCCGCCGGCCAAAGGCAAGAAGGACGTTCCGCTGGCGGAAGAAAACACGCTGCGTAACGAATTCATGGAGGTTCGCATCGACCCCATCACCGGCTCGATTCGGGCGATTGGTGATTACGTGCAGCGCGGCAGCCGCGTGTCGCAGCAATTGGCCTTCCGCACTCCCGGGCCGAAGCCAAAGACCGGCGACGTGTGGCGCGATCCGGACGAGTCGGCCGAATACTCCGTGATGGCGGCCGACAGCATCGAGGTCACTTCGGCCGGCCCGGCGCTGGGCGAGATCGTCTCCAAAGGCCGGCTGTTGGACAAGACCGGCAAGCGATTGGCCGGCTTCACACAAACCATGCGGCTGTGGCGCGGCAGCCGAGTGTTGCTGCTCGACATTCAGATCGATCCGAGTCAGCAGCCCGGCAGCGATCCGTGGCAGTCTTACTACGCCTCGCGTTTCGCCTGGAACGACGCCACCAGCGACGTCTGGCGGGGAATTAGTATGGGGCGTCATCCCACGGCGGCCCGGCGGCTCGAAGCGCCGCATTACGTCGAATTGCAGGCCGGCGCCAGTCGCACGGCCATCCTCACCGGCGGGCTGCCGTATCACCGCCGCAGCGGAATGCGGATGCTCGACAGCCTGCTCATCGTCCGCGGCGAGACGGCGCGGCGGTTTCAGATGGGCATCGGTCTCGACCTGACCTATCCGATGACCGCGGCGATCGATCTATTGGCTCCCGAGACCTGCGTGCATCACGTCGCCGGCCCTCCCACGGCCGGAACGACGAGTTGGCTGTTTCACCTCAGCGCGAAAAACGTGATCGCGACCCATTGGCGTCCGCTGATCGAAGAGGGTCACGTCGTCGGAGTGATCGCAAGAATGTTGGAAACCGAGGGCCGCTCGGGCACCTGCAAGCTGAGCGCGTTTCGGCCGATTGCCTCCGCCCGCCGGCTTGACTTATTGGGCAATCCGCAGGACGATCTGAAAGTCGAAGACGGGGCCGTGGTGATCGAAATGACCGGCCACGGCTGGGTCGAGATGGAGGCGCGCTGGCAGTAATGATTATTACCATCGACGGACCGGCCGGGGCGGGCAAGAGCACGGTCGCCAAGGCGCTCGCACAGCGGCTCGGCTTCCGATTTCTCGACACGGGCGCCATGTATCGCGCCGTGGCCTTGGCCGCCATGCGTCGCGGGCTCGACGGCAGCCAGACGGATGAGATCGTCGCGCTGACCGGCCAAATCGAAGTCATCGTCGAAGAAGACGGCGTGCTGCTCGACGGCGACGACGTGACCGCCGAGATTCGCACGCCGGAAGTCACCGCCAACACCCACTGGGCCGCCGATAACCCGGGCGTTCGCGAGCAGTTGGTCGAGTGGCAGCGCCGCATCGGCGAGTCGGAAAACATCGTCAGCGAAGGCCGCGACCAAGGCACGGTCGTCTTCCCCGACGCCCAATGCAAGATTTTCCTCACCGCCACGCCGGAAGAGCGCGCCCGCCGCCGCGCCCGCGACCTGGCCGCCCGCGGTGAGACGCTCAGCGAAGCCGAAGTCCTCGCCCAACAAACCCAGCGCGACCACCGCGACCAATCGCGATCCTGCGGCCCGTTGGTCGCCGCCAAAGACGCCGTCGAAGTCATCACCGACGGGTTAAGCCAAGAAGAAGTCGTCGACCGAATCGCCAAGCTAGTCCCGTAGGCCGCCGGCTTGCCGCGGCGCAAGCGTGGTTCACTTCCGCTTCTTCACGGGTAGCAGCGGAGCCGTCAGCTTCTGATACAGCTTGAAAAGGTACTCCACCCGGTTTCGTTCGTTTGGAAACGGTTGCGATCGGTAACAGCGATCGACCGCCCGGTCTAGCTTCGCGTGGGCCTTCGTCAGATTGGTCGGCATCGAAAGCGGGTCGTACAGGTCGGCCAGGGTCGCATCCGGATGCGTCTCGCGGACATCCAACACGGCCTGGGCAGCGTCTTCTACTGTCTGACGTTTCTTGTCGCTCAGTTTCTGAGGCCAGGGGTAGTTGTTGTAGACAATCGCATTTGAATATTGATAGTCGCTTTTCATCCTCCCTGCCACATAGGTCATCCACGCATGATGCATGGCTGAGGAGATAACACCGAAATGGAATATCTGCGCGTCAGGAACGATTAGAGCGCTGCCGCTAGCAATGTTATCATGTGTGAGGAATCCGCTCGGAATGTACCGACGGTTAAACGACGACACCTTTGGTATTAGCAAATACGGTCCGTCCGGCTGGCGAATCTCGCCGAATAGGTGCGGAGTTGCCGCAAGCTCTTGCGTTCTCTTTCGACTGCTTGATGAACGAAATGATTTGATCCCCTTAAGCCTTACCCGCAAGGACTTGCAACTTCGAAGAAGCTGAGGCGGGGCGTCAACAAGCCAAAGACACCACCGCTCTACATCGTTGAGGAACTCGTCTCCACCGTACAGTCGCCGGATGAAGGGCGCCAATTCGGGGCATTCTTCCAGCATCTCTTTGCGATATTGGGGAGAGAGGATAAGACCTTGGTCGTCGCGCGCTTTACGATCCTTGTCGATCATCATGCTGCCATAGCGGATCGGCGGCGCTCCGTTAATCGGTTTTCGCCGTTTTGTGACGAACACGCTCGGTGCGTCGGTGAGGTAAGCATTTATGTTTGAACAAACGGTTTCATGCGGATCGCTCCCAAGGTGCTCGTATTCAAACAGACGACGCCTCATGTCGAGATGTTGGCCAAAGCCAATGATGACGCAGTGAACGTGAGCCTTACCACGGGCCTCGCTCTGCCAGGCAAAGGTGCGGTGAGCAAATTCAATCTCCATTCGGAACCGCTGATTTAGCGGCTCCCAAAGGGCTGCCACTTGCTCGCCCTGTGAGATACTGTTGGTAGACACGAAGGCGACCGAAATGGTTGTTCCTTGAATGAACTCCGCCGCTTGCCGATACCAACAGGTCACGTAGTCCAGAATCCCTGTACCCTTAGTGTCGCCCCAAACCTTTTCTAAATCGGCCTTTTGAGAACGGGTTTGCTCTTTTTTTCCCACGAACGGTGGATTCCCGAGCACATGGGTACACTCACTAGCCGGGAGAATCTCATTCCAGTCAACGCGCAGCGCATTGCCGTGGTGGATATGTGGGCTGGTCCGTAGCGGCAGCCGCACGAAGTATTCGCCGAATTCTTCGCTCAGGCGTTGGTTCATCTGGTGGTCCATCAGCCACATCGCCACCTCCGCAATTCGGACGGGCCATTCCTCGATTTCGATGCCGTACATCTGGCCGACGTCGAGCTTGAGGATCGTTTCGATATCGGTGATTTGTTGCCGCTTGAGTAACCGGCGGAGGATTTCCAACTCCAGTACCCGCATCTCGCGGTAGCTGATCACCAAGAAGTTACCGCAGCCGCAGGCAGGGTCCAACAGCCGCATGTCGGCCAGCCGCGCGTGAAGCTTGCGGAGCTTGTTCTTATCGTTCTTGGCTTTGTCGAGTTCCGTTTTGAGATCGTCGAGAAACAGCGGGCCGATGACCTTGAGAATATCTCGCTCGCTGGTGTAGTGGGCGCCGATTTGCCGACGCTCACGAGGTTCCATCACGGCCTGAAACAACGCCCCGAACACAGCCGGTGAGATGCGACTCCAATCGAATCGCGTGCAAGCCACCAAACGGTTACGCATGTCCCGGTCGAACGCCGCGAAGCTAAGCGCCTCGGCGAACAGATCGCCGTTGACGTAAGGCAATTCGGCCAGTTCTTCTCGCAGATTCGCCTGTCGCTGGGTCTCTGGCTTGTTCAGTACTTGGAAGAACTGCGCCAACAACGGCCCCAGATCTGAGCCATCGGGCTGCGTATGGTTCTCCAAATAAAGCTGAAATGCGTTTCGCTCGAAAATGCCGGTGTCTTCGGCAAACAGGCAGAACAGAACACGCACGAGGAGTCGTTCTAGTTCGTGCCCGGAGTATCCGCCCGCCTCGAGCGCGTCGTGAAGGTCGCCCATGATCTGGACGGCCTTGATATTGATCGGGTCTTCCGGTTCCAGCTTGTGCCGCTTGTAGCCTGGGATGAAGCCGAAGTGATGTACATGCTCGTGCAATTCCGTCAGCGGTATCTCGATGCTCGAATCGTCTTCCAGGTCGTGCAAGGCGATGCGTGCAAAGTCGGAAACGATGACGTACCGCGGCACTTCATCGCCGCGGTCTTCGCGCTGCAGGCTTTGGATGTACTCCATCGCTTGGGCGTGGGCCTGGCCGAGATCCTTGCCCAGGCTCTTATGCTCGGCCAGCAACATGCCCTTCCAGAACAGGTCGATGAATCCGTAACTGCCGCTGATTTTCTTGACCGGCTCCTCGAAACTAGCAAGGTGGCGACGGGTCAGCCCAAAGACCTTGAAGAATTCATCCCAAAATGTTTTCGCCTCAGCGTGCTCGCGCGACTCGCCAGCCCACTGCTTGCTGAACGCCACAGCACGGCGGCGAATCTCGTTCCATGAAAGCGGCTTGGCCATGGTGTAGTTATATGGCTTCCTTGGATTACGTTCTATCCTGGCGAGACGCTGATTTGCTGCGAATACTAAGGTATTGAGCGGTCCGCATCCAGGCCCGCTCTAAGGTGTCGTCGCGGGCCGCGACGCTCCTCCTCAAGAAGGTTCGCTCGAAACACCAGCCGATGTCGACCACCGGGCACCCCCGCGACCCGCAACTCGTTCTGTGTCACAATGATCGGTGCTCTTCAGCAGTCCCGTAGGCCGCTGGCTTGCCGCGGCGCAATAATGAGCGCCCACAAGTTTCGGCCGTGCCCAGCCAAAGCAAAACCTACAACCGCGAAGTATGTCGTGTTCTCATCAAACGATCCATCCGAGCCCGAGTCGGCCGTTGGCATGTTGGCCGGCATCGACTACGGCACGGTGCGTATCGGTATTGCGATGGCGAGTTGGGAGGTCGGGATCGCTACGGCGTGCGATAACTATACGCGGCGCGGTGAAGAATTGGACGCCAAGTATTTTCGCGCGCGAGCGCGCGACGAGCGGCTCGAGCGTTTTGTGGTCGGGCTGCCGGTCCATTTGGACGGGAGCGAAAGCGCCAAGTCGACCGAGGCCCGCCAGTTCGGCCGTTGGCTCGGCGAGCAAACCGGTGTGAAGGTCGTTTTTTTTGACGAACGATACACGTCCCGCGAAGCCGAGGAGATGCTGCAAGCAACCGGGCTGACGAGTAAGCAGCGCAAACGACGGCTCGACATGCTGGCCGCGCAAATCATGCTCACCGCCTACCTCGAATCGCGCGATCGAGGCGAGGCGCCGCCACGCGGACTGGATGAATAGGCCATGACAAAACTGATCTTCGGATGCGGGTATCTTGGCCGCCGCGTGGCACGCCGCTGGCTTGACGATGGTGCGGAGGTGTGCGCGGTGACTCGCAGCGAGGACCGTGCTGCCTTGCTCGCCGCCGACGGGCTCCGGACGATCGTCGCCGACATCAACGACCCGCGGATGATCGCCGAATTGCCGGCGGCCGAAACCGTGCTGGTGGCGGTCGGTTACGATCGAGCGGTCGGGCGATCGATCCACGACGTGTACGTCGGCGGCCTGCGGACGATTCTGGGCGCCCTGCCGGCGGGCAT
>JADFKK010000235.1 GCA_022564995.1 Planctomycetota bacterium
ACTGTTCTGGCCGGGAATGCTCAAGACGGCCGGTTACAATCTGCCGACCAAGGTGCATATCCACGGTTTTCTCACCGTCGGCGGCGAAAAGATGTCCAAGAGCAAGGGCACCTTCGTCAAAGCGGCGACGTATCTGGAGCACCTGGAGCCGTCTTACCTGCGATATTATTACGCCAGTAAGCTCGGATCGCGGCTCGACGATTTGGACATGAACCTCCAGGAGTTCGTCGCCAAGGTGAACTCCGATCTGGTCGGCAAAGTCGTCAATCTGGCCAGCCGCTCCGCGAAGTTCGTGGCCGAAAGCGGATTGTCGTCCGAATATCCCGACGACGGCGGGCTGTTCGCTGCGGCAGCATCGGCGGGTGATGAGATCGCCGAGGCCTACGAAAACTGTGACTACAATCGGGCGATGCGGCGAATTATGGAACTGGCTGATCGGGCCAATCCATACGTCGAAGAGCGGCAGCCGTGGAATCTGCGCAAAGACCCCCAGCGGGCCGGCGAGTTGCAAGACGTCTGTACGGTCGCCTTGAATTTGTTCCGGCAGCTAGCGATATATCTCGCGCCCGTGTTGCCGCGACTGGCGGCGCAGACCGGCGAGTTACTTGGAAAGCCGATCGAAAGTTGGGATGAATCAAAGACGCCGCTGGTCGGTACACCGGTGGCCAAGTTCAAACACATGATGCAGCGTGTCGAGGCCAAAAACGTGCAGGCCATGATCGACGCCAGCAAGGAGAACGACATGAGTGACGCACCAGCCAATGAGGCAACAAATGAAACAACCGACGCGGCCACATTCGAAGACAGCGATCAGCCGCTCAAAGACGAGCCGCTAACCGAAGAGATTACGTTCGACGAATTCATCAAGGTTGATCTGCGGATCGCCCGCATAGTTTCGGCCGAGCGAGTCGAAGAAGCCCGCAAGCTGCTGCGGCTGACGCTGAGCCTTGGCGGCGATGAGCGGCGGCAGGTGCTGGCCGGCATCAAAAGCGCTTATGAGCCACAGGCGTTGGTCGGCCGGCTGGTCGTGATGGCCGCCAATCTGGCTCCCCGCAAGATGAAATTCGGCGTCAGCGAAGGCATGATCCTAGCCTCCGGCCCCGGCGGCTCCGACGTGTTCATGCTCAGCCCCGATGATGGCGCGCAGCCGGGGCAGCGCGTGCATTGATCGGAGAGCGGGAAACTCAACACGGAGTGACACAGAGGTTGGATTGAAGCGATGAAGAACGAAAATGACAAATGACTAACAGCTAACAGCTAAAAGCTAAAAGCTAAAAGCTAAAACAGCCAACCATCGATCTCCAATCACTCCTCCGTGCCCCTCCGTTTCTCCGTGCCTCCGTGTTTCCCCCTCACCAACCTCATCCAACCAAAAAAGCAGCCCGACGCAGGAAGGATGGCGACGGGCTGCTCTCGAAAAGGGATGGATCGGATATCGCTGGCTTACCACGGGCCGCGGACGTAATACACGCCGCGCTGATACGTGCTCGACGGCCAGGCGGGTGTGGCCCACAGGCGCCCGCCGCGAGCATTGATGCCGGGAAACGGCCGGGTGAACTGGTGGTCGATGCGGCTGACCCGCGTTCCACCGACGCCCCAACTGTAGTGCATCTGGTATTCGGCGGTCGGCGGCACCACGAGGGCCAACGGACGGCCGTATTCGTTGTGATAGTAAGGGCCATGCCAAGTGTAGTTCTGGGCAGTACGTCGGGCAGCAACACCGCGCAGGTTTAACTGCTGCGTGTTGCCCGACGCCTGGAAATCAAAGCGGCCAAGGCGATGGGCCGGCCTGGCGGCTTCGGTGGCCGTGGGAATGGTGGTGACTAACACGGCGGCAGCCAGCGCTAAAGTGATACGTCGTTGCATCGTGGATCGTTCCTTTCTTTCATCTCGCGACACCCGGCGAGCGGCGGCCGTTAGGCCGTCGGTAATTCGCCGATTGGTCTCACAAATTCTGCGTGTGGATGTATTACCTCCCGGCTAACGCCCAGGGCTCGCCTTACCTCCAACGCACCGTGGTCCGCGTGTAACTTGATCGGCCGTGCGGGCCGGCTGGTTGGTAACGATGATACGTGCGGTGGTGCTGGTAGAGAAATTCGTGCGGCATCAACGGTTGATACGTGATGTTCGTGTGGCCGACCACGGCGGGCACCGGACGCGGGGAGAGGTACATACGGGCCGGTACACCACCGGCGCACTGGGCCGGGCCGACGTAATAGTTGTAGAACAGGTCTTGGCCGTGCGCGACGTAGCCGTGCTGCGCCTGGGCCGTGGTCAGTTCCATGGCGGCCGGGGCCAAGATGGCGGCCAATCCCGCCAGGGCGATGAACGTCAGTTTGCGGATCATACGTTCGGCTCCTTCTTATTGTGCTGTTAGAATTTGGGAATGAACGAACAGGTCGCAAAACGCGCCGTCAGTTCGCTCTATCTAGCTGGTGTGGTCGTGCGGAGTGTGCGGGCAAAGCCGGTCCTAACGGCTCGGCGATGCCCACAAACATTCTCGGCGAGCGGCGCCCCGAGGGGTCAATCTTTATGTGCCGAATGTGCCAAATTACCGCGTTATAGGGCTTTTGCGGCCGAAAGCCGACTGGGAGAGTGCCCACATAATCGTTACAATCGACGCGACAGAATCGACCCTCACAGACCAAGGCGAGCCCCGAGTGTTAGCTCGGGGGTAGTGCGCTCGCACGCAGAGTACATGGATCCGAAGGACAAATTACCGCCGGCCTAACGGCCGCCGCTCGCCGAGTGGCGCTTCGTTGCAAAGTTATTCTTGAGCAACACCCAAGCCTTTGACCCGAGTGACAGCCAGTTCAACAATCAGAGACCGACACAGGGAGCAATGGTTTGCCAAAGATAAAGAAGGTCAAGCGCAGCGCTATAACCAGGACCAAGAAAAAGGTCCGCCGCGCAGCCTCGTCGAACGGCCAGACCGACGGCCGCGTCGGAACCAACGGCGCCGCCCCGACCAAACGCCGCCGGGCCACGGCCAAGTCGATGGCGGCCGATCAGCGGGACATCTCGGTCAGCGAGTTTTTCGCTAAGAACCGGCACCTGCTCGGCTACGACAATCCACGCAAGGCGCTGCTGACCACGATCAAGGAAGCGGTCGACAACTCGCTCGACGCCTGCGAAGAGGCCGGCATCTTGCCGGAGATTTGGGTTCACGTCGAGCAAACCGGCCCGGCCCGTTACAAGGTCGGCATTCAAGACAACGGCCCGGGCATTCTCAAGAAGCAGATTCCGCTGATCTTCGGCAAGCTGCTCTACGGATCGAAGTTTCACAAGCTGCGGATGAGCCGCGGCCAGCAAGGCATCGGCATCAGCGCCGCGGGCATGTATGGCGTGCTGACGACCGGCAAGCCGGTGAAAATTCTCTCGAAAATATCGCGCCGCAAGCCGACGCACTATTACGAAATTCAGATCGACACGCAGAGGAATCTGCCGCAGATTCTCAACGGCAAGGGCCAGGGCGTCGATATTCCGCCCGGCGAGGCGGGCCGCAAGTACATCGAAAAACACGGCATCGAGTGGACCGAAGTGAACGCCCAGGGCGAAGACGTCGTTCACGGCACGCGGGTTACCATCGAGTTGGAGGCTAAATATCAGCGGGGCCGCGGCAGCGTCGATGAATACTTGGAGCAGACGGCCATCGCGAATCCGCACGTCACGCTGCATTATCTGGACGCCGACGCCAACGCGCACACCTACGAGCGATCGACGGATCACCTTCCGCCCGAGCCGAAGGAGATTAAGCCGCACCCCTACGGCGTCGAACTAGGCCGCTTGCAGGCGATGCTCAAAGACACCGACGCGCCGACGCTGTCGCAGTTTTTGACCGGCAGTTTTTCGCGAGTCAGCAGCGCGGTCGCCCGGCGAATTTGCGCAGCGGCCGGGCTGACCACGCGGGCCAACACCACGCGGATCGGCCATCAGGAGTCGGACGCCCTGTACAAGGCCATCCAAGAAACGAAAATCAGCAATCCCACGACCGACTGTATCTCGCCGATTGGCGAAGAGTTGATCCTCCGGGGGCTGCATCAAGTGGTGCCCGGCGAATTCTACGTGGCGGCCACCCGGCCGCCGAATGTCTATCGCGGAAATCCGTTTCAGATTGAAGTCGGCCTGGCTTACGGCGGCGGGTCGACCGCCCAGCGGGTTTCGCTCGAGGTGCTCCGCGAACTGCTCGGCGAAACCGACGCCCGCACGCTGCGGCAGTTTTTGATCCACACGTTCAACGGAGTCGGCAACGACGCGGCGGAGAAAATCGTTAAAGAAGCCGGCACGCGCAGCCGCCAGTCGCCCGGAAAATTGAAGCCCAGGGAGATTGAAAAGCTGCACGCCGCGATGCGCAGCGTCAACCTCGACGACGGGCAGACGATGAGCGTGATGCGTTACGCCAACCGGGTGCCGCTGCAATTCCAGCACTCCGGCTGCGCGATCACCCAAGCCGTGATGGGCACCAACTGGCGCAGCTACGGCCTCAGCCAGTCGCGCGGCAGTCTGCCCAGCGGGCCGGTCACCGTGATGGTCCACATGGCCAGCGTGTGGGTGCCGTTCACCAGCGAATCGAAAGAGGCGATTGCCTCTTATCCGGAAATTCAGAAAGAACTGCGGCTGGCCCTGCAAGCGGTCGGCCGCAAGCTCGGCATGTATCTGCGGCGACGATTGCGAGTGAAAAAAGAAGGTGACCGGCGGGCGACGTTCTTGCGTTACCTGGGCGAAGTGGCCAGCGCCGTCAGCAAGATCAACGAGACGGACCGCGAGGAGCTTTACGGCCAACTCTTGAAAGTCGCCAAAAAACAGACCGCCGAGGCCGACGTCAAACTCGACGACCGCGGACGCCCCGTCGACGAAGAACAGCAAGATTTCGGCCGCGGCGTGTTGATCGTCGACCCCGAAGACGCGGATGAGAAACTGCTGGCCGCCACCCGGGCGAGCCCATAAAGCCGCGACCGTTGGTCGCGCCCTCGGATCACGCATCACAAATCACACACCCACGCGACCAACGGTCGCGGCTTTATAACGGCGTACGCGGACATGAAATGGAACAGGTTCAACGAAAGCAGCGAGGAGGGTACAATTACACTGAGCCGACGTTACCGCCCGGTTTGGTCGTTGACGAGCGCGGCGTCCGCATAGAACACTACTATCGAAGCGGCGACCACGGTCCTCCGCATCTTCACGTTACCGAAGGCGGGGCCGACGCACGAAGCGAGCGCCGCATCGGCCAAAATGGCTTGCCTTTGGAAAATGAGGGCGAGTTGACAGGGGATCAACGGGCAGTTGTTTTCGCCAACCGGTCGCTGATTCGCAGGTTGCTGCGCAAGATTGGCCGATGGTACTGGTTTCAACACCAATAGCACAGAGAATCTACGATCATGAGCACGATCGACACTGAGCCATGCATAATTCCGCTTGACGCGAGCGCGAATGACACCGAGTCAATTTCGGTACAAATCAAGGATTTCGTGACGTACCAATACGAGACGGGAAACCGTTCCTATCTCCATTGGCTGTGCTCGTGTGAGGGCGCTTCCGAAGAAGTGCTGATCGAACTTTCGCAATTCGAGGAGTTTCGCAGCCAACTCGGTCATCGCTCTGGACCGCGACGACTGCTCGAAGTTCTCGCGGACAAGTACAATTACGATGAAGCAATTCTCACGCTGGGGCGATCGCTTTTTGTGGTGTCTGACGAAAACCTTGCCGCGTTTACGGCCTTTCTGGACCGGCATCAAAAACACGAATGGCTCCTGCAGTCACTCGCCTATTTGCAGGCGTCGTCATCGCAAAAGGACGCAGTCTACCAAGAGACGGTTTCTCAGCACCCAAGCAGCGATCGTTTGACTCGAATTCGGCAAGTGGTCGACCTGCAGCAACGCGCAAGCGAGGCATCAGACCCGTCCGAATTACAAGAACTCTTTGACAGCGGAGAAAGCAGCGTCTGGTTGGCATTGGCGGGCAATCCACAAGCGCCCGCCGCGATGTTAGAAGAATTCGCCACCGTCAAAGAAGTTAAACATGCCAACGCGATAAGGCACGCGGCTCGCCAGGCACTTGCGAAGCGAAAAAACTGAGTGAAACGATGCTGACCATTCTCAGACAAAACACGTCCGATGGCATCGTCTATGAAATAGATGATTTCGCCCAGTACCTTGACGCCCTCGGTCGCCAAGGAATCGAGCCGCCTCACGTCGCGTATCGTATTTTTGTATCTCGCGAAAACGAGCGTTCGATTCGCGACGCGATGGGTGAGCAGTGGGAAGATCAGATCGAATTGCTGTTCAAACTTGGGCCCGCTGCGGGAATCCCATCCCGAATCGTTGATGCTTCCCATCGGATACCACCCCAGAGCGATTGACGGTCGTAACGACGCATCATGCGACCAACAGTCGCGGCTTTATGGAGATAGATCATGGCCAAAAAACCGGAAGTCAAGCTCACCGGGCGAGACAAACGCACGATGGGCGAACTGGTCGGGCTGGCCGATAGCGTGGTGACGGCGGCCCGCAAGCGTCAGGAGCCGCACATCGACATTCCGGCCCGCTCGCTCTCGAACGTGAAGTACAGCCCGCGAAAGCGCATCCTGGAGATGGGCAACAACAAAAACCGCCGCCACTTGTTCAACCTCTCGCAAGCCAAGAGTTACATGCAAACGGTGCTCGTGGCCAGCGGCTGCAAACAACTCATCGAGCAGGGCAAGACGACCAGCATCCGGGGACTGTTCTATCTGCTCAAGCACACCATCGAGGGCACCAAGGAAGAAACGTTTGACAGTCAATCCGATTGCGACCCGGTGATCGAAGACGTCGAGGTCGCGCTCGAATCGCTCCGCGAAGAGTTGCACCTGTACGCCCAGAAAAAGGGCGAAATGGTCGGCCCGATTACGCTCATCGACAGCGGCGACACGATCG
The DNA here is from genome assembly GCA_022564995.1 of Planctomycetota bacterium. GTDB lineage: Bacteria > Planctomycetota > Planctomycetia > Pirellulales > JADFKK01 > JADFKK01. The sequence goes on from JADFKK010000235.1 coordinate 6,915, forward strand.
ATTGCTCGCGGATGGGCTCCGGCGGTTTCGGCATCCCGTCGATCGTCGAGCCTGATGTGATCAAGTTCCAGAAGTGCGACGCCAAGTTTGTCTTGCACGTCGAAAAAGACACGATCTGGCAGCGCTTCAACGAAGACAAGTTCTGGCGCAAGCACAAGTGCATCCTCACCCACGGCGGCGGCCAGCCCTCGCGCGGAGTTCGCCGGCTGCTACACCGGCTGCACGACGAGCTGAAGCTGCCGATTTATTGCCTGCTCGATAACGACCCCTGGGGATATTACATCTACAGCGTCATCAAGCAAGGCTCAATCAACCTGGCCCACGAGTCGCGCCGCATGGCCATCCCCGACGCCCGCTTCATCGGCCTGCGAAGCAAAGATTTCGACCGCTGCGGGCTTTCCAAAAGCGTCACCATCGATCTCAGCGACACCGACCGGAAGCGCGCCCGGCAGATCGCCAACTACCCCTGGTTCGTGAAGAAGCGTCCCTGGCAAGCCGAGATCAAACGGATGCTCGACAACGGTTTCAAGTTGGAAGTCGAAGCGCTGATCAGCAAAGACATCAGCTACGTGACGGAAGAGTACGTGCCGGCACGGCTAAAGGACAAGGACTGGTTGGATTAGCGATTTCGGAAAATCCAAAACGGTAAAGCCGCGGCCGTTGGTCGCGCCCGCCGTTTCGCGGAGAAATACAACGCACGAAAAACGAGTGGGCGATTCCCCGCCGCACAAGCTGAATTCGTCGCATTCACGGGAATAATGCGAAACCCCGGCCTCCCGGCCAGGGCTGGGGTTACCTGAGATCGTCAAGATGGCCCCGCGTCGCACACGCCAAACCAACGAAAACAAGCTGGCCGCCTGCAAGGCGAAACTCGGCGACAACCAGATGACGCTCAAGAGAATGCAAAATGCGAGATTTAAGTTCCGCGACTCGTTAAGTTAGTTTCCATACAGCCGCGGATTGGTCATTCGTGGCGTCTTATGCGACTTCTCACGCGCCTATTTTCAAAACAGTCGCGTGAGAATTGCGTTCTTGTCTAGTCGGCCCTGTCGTTTGCGCCATGATGATGCCTCTGTGAAGTAACAAACTGCGAGGCGCCGCAATGGCTCATTATTTCGGTACTTCCGACGTCGTCGAGATTTTTGGGCAGCTGGCGTGGAGGATTCGACGCCTGTATGAACTCGGGGTTCTCGATGCTCCGCCGCGCATCGGAATCTCGCGCGCCATTCCCGCGAGCACGCTGCCTCGTCGCAGTGATGCAAACCCGCGGCAAGACCCCGGAGGCCGTGCTGTCGATGCTGGCCGACGCACAGGCGACCGTGGCGGCGAATTTGAATAAGTTCAGGTCGCCGGCCGGCGCGATCTATCACCTCCTGATGAACGGCACATGGCCCGCCGATGACGTGTTGACGCCGGGCGAGGCGGCCGACCGGGCCAGGGGCAAGGCGGTGAGCAATGGCAAGGCCGCGGCCGAACGGACGCTTTATGCGGTTGTGAGGGCGGCTCGCAAAGAAAAGCTCGGCGACGGAGAGATACGCGAGCGGCTCATCGCAGCCGGCGACGGAGTTTCACTTTACGAATGTGCGTGATGAGGATGCTGGGCACTTGCTGGGGCCGCGGGATTGGCCGGCGCCGTGTACGTGGTGTGGCGGCCGGCTGGTTCACAGCCAGGCGTGTCGAGAGCTGCGGGACGGTTGGGCGATTCGGTTTGGATTCGGCAAGCACAAGGGGCAGCGGGTCGATCGGGTGCCGCGCGAGTATCTCGAATGGCTTTGGTCCAGCGGATCAATCACCAATGCGGATTTGAAAGCGGCCATCGCGAAGATTCTCGGCGTGCCGGATTCACCTCGGCACGACATGGCCGCATGAAATCAACAGACGAAAGGCAATCGACATAGGAGCAAAACGACCAACACCTCCGCCGCGGGACAAGAGGCCGGCGCGAGGCTGAGAGGCTTGCGACCGAAGCGAAGACGGCGAAAGACAGAGAGTGGGCCGATCACCTGCGGCGCGTACGCAAAATTGTTGAGCCGCTGGAGAAAGCGGCGACCGCGGCGGCTGATCATGTGGCGGCCTTCGAATCGCAACGGTCACAAGGTGTCGACGCCGCCAGGCGGACGTTGGCCAGCACGTCGAGTGCCGCGATTGATGAGCGGATCAACGAGAACAAACTCGCGATCGACAAATGCCAGAATCAAATCATCAATGCCGCCAACACGGTCGTCAAAGATACCAGGCCGACGTTGGCGGAATGTGAGAGGTTTCGCAAGCAGTTCGAAGAATGGAAATCGAACGGCTGTTTCACGAGGTACATGGACAGCGAAACGGGTCAGCCAGTCATGGCCCAGGCCGGCGAGGCGCTCGGTCACTCGCCGCTGTGGATGTTCGGTGATGTTAATCGACGCGAGCAAATTCCAAAGAACACGCCGGATAATATCCACTGCATAGAAATCAATCTCAGCATTTGCGAAGGGCAAGCGAAACGACGCGAGGCGGATCACGAAACGTGGTTGGAACCCGGTCGAGAGAGGAAGCGGTTGGCGGCAGAGAACGTCCGCCTTGAAGCGTTGAAGACTGATCCGGTTGCCGAAATGACCGCCGATGAAACGAAGCTGTTTGCTTCGATGTAGAAGCTGATTCGCAAGCAGGTGGAAGTCGAGAAGGGTTTCAAGAAGATCGGCAAATCGCAAAAAAAGGCGGCGAAGGATGGCGAAAAGGCGACGAAGCGGACGACCCGGGCGTTGACGGAGCAACAGCGTGCGAATCAGCGTTTGCTCAGCAGCGTCAAGTCCCTGGCCGGCGGCTACTTGGGCGTCAATGCCTTGGTAATTGCGGCCGTTCGGGAAAGCCGGCCATCTCGCCCATCAACCCGCGTACACGGGCGATTGCCCCAATCTCGCTTGCCGTGTAGCCGACCTTGATCGGGTAATCCGCGTGGCCGTCGATCTCCGCGAGTCGTCGCAAGCTGGCGAAGCTGAAGGCGTAGACTTGCTCGGGGCCTTCGTGCAACTCCAGCACATCGTCTTCGATCAACACGACCCGCTCGCGTTGTTCTGCATCCCAGCAAAGCCGATCGTTCTTATCGTAGGCGACGACGAAGCCTTTTCCGACCGTCTCGCGTTTGACAATGATCCCGTCGAATTTCTGTTTCTTGGCCATACCGTGCTAAAGGCCGAGCGTCCGGCCTGCCTAGGAGGAAACGGTCGCGTGACGCACGATCGGCCGGCGTGCGAGTCAGAACACGTCGGGAATCAGCGGCTCTCAGAATCGCTCTGAGGCGTTGGCAGTTCTTTGATAACTTGGTCGCGTCGCCGGCGGATGGCAAACTCAGCTGGGCGCGGGAGCTGGGCGGGGCAACCTGTTCAGGCAAGCAATCTGGGCGCCGGTATGTTTATTTGCGGCGTTTGAAATAGTAAATCGACTTCTCCGTGGTGCCCTCTTTGGCGACGGGCATAACGCAAATCAACTCCCAGCCTTCGTTGCCTAAGCGGTTAATCTGTTTTCCGAGACCGCCGCCGAGGTCAGCGCGGTCGTGCGGGAGGGCGAGGTGTTCCCAGCGCGTAACCGCCTTCTTATCATCGCCTGGCTGATTGGCGGATGCCGTGAAAGCATAAGTGACGGGAATAAGCAGGACGCAACAAAGGAGGAGCAGTGAGCTGATTCGTGGCTTCATCGATTGGCCCTTTCAAGAAAATACTTGGCGAATGTTTGGCCACCAACGTGTCGCAAAGTCTGGGAACCTCACGCGAGGTTGGCACAGTCAGCGGCCAGCACTGTCCCCATTATCCCGCTCACCCCAATCCAGAGCAACAGCGGGGCGGCGGAGTTGGGTAGTTTTCCCGCTCGATTCCCAAAACCAACGCCCCAGCTTCGCCCCTGTTGCACGAACGGCAGGCAACACAACTCAGAACACGTTGGGAATCAGCGGGGGTTAGAAGGCCCGGCGCCTACATCGTCGGTAGGAAACGGTCCAGAGCGCGGCAAGTACGGCAAGTATCAACCCCGACGGCTCCGACTCTGAGTACCGGCAGCTCCGCAGTTATTTCGCCTCCAGCGTGGCTTCCACACCGCAGATCAGCGCTTGTCCAGTCTTCGACGTAAACGTGATCGTTACCTCGCGATCCGCCTTGACGCCACGAAATTCTTTCACGAGGATTCGTCGCACGCCGCCGGCTTCTTTCGCCACGTCAAGATTCCGAATTGCGATCTTTCCCTGGATCGACACGTCGAACGTCCGCTGCCCGGCTTTGACGTCATTGGGCTCGACGAAGCTGAGCCGCACCGTATAGGTGCGCGGCGCAGGCTTTCCAGTATCCTTGCCCATCACCAGCGGGATCGTGATCGATCGCACGCCGCTGACGCCGGACGCGGCGACCCACTTTAGACCGTCGCCACTAACCTGTGTTGACGGCAGACGGAACCAGTGGGGATTATTCGTGGTCAGCTTGACCGGGATTTTCGGTGACGAGCCGCCCACGCTGGGATGGTCCAACCACAGCGTACCGTTCTTTGCGGTGCGGTCGCCCTTCGCGCCGAAGTTGATTCCGAGTTGCTTGATCGGACCATCCCCGGCTTTGAGCGAGCTGTAGGTCCACAGATCCGATTCGGGGAGGTGTATCAGCGCCAGCGACGTAAACACCGAGTAGCTGCAACTGCATCCAAAGGCAAAATTGGGCGCGTTGAGCACGCCGTTTGCCGGGATGAGGCTGTTGCGACAGCCTGAACGAAAACCGACGAACCGCCCTGTGCCGCCGCTCGCCAAGTCGGTGAAACCAGCGTCGGCGGCCCGAAACGTCAAGAGATGTTCACTGGCGATCGCATAGCCGCAATGGTGCCCGGACTTGGTGAATCCCCAATCAATCTGCTTGCCGGTGAGCGGATGCGTCCGCTTGATGGGTTTTCCCGTCTTGATATCGTAGGCCGCTCCGGGCCCCCGCTGGTCGATGACTCGATCGTTCCAGAGTATGACGCGGCCGTAATAGTTCTCGGGATGTCCCCGAAAACCCTGCCCCACCGCTTCCTTGCTCCACAGTTTATCGCCGCTGATACCGTACCATGCGTCGATGCCGCTGCGGTTCGTCGTGACCAGCACGTCGTTCTTCTCGGAATAGGCCAGCCAGGATGGAACACGCGACGTGACACGTTTCCATACGTCGTTGCCGCTGTCGGCGGCAAATGCCTTGATCTGCACGTCCTTAGCGGACCGTGGGTTGCCTTGCCGGCGTTTCTTGTCGGCTCCCTGGTACAGACCGTCGAGAACTGCGTCAATACAATAGACCGTGCCATTGCCGATCGCCACCATCGCGAAGCTCTGATCCGCAGTCTTTGTCCAGACGACTTCGCCGCTGTGCCGATTCATGCCGACGAGCTTGACGGGCAGGTTGCCGCGTCCTTTCACCGAGCGAAAGACCTGCACGACGATCATGTCCTTGACGATGCGGATGCGCCCCCAGCGATCCTCCTTGTCAGGAAAGCTAAACTCGCCCGTCTTCTTTCCCGTCTTGGGGTCGAGCACCAGGCACTTGTCGGGATAGGTCAGATAGAGCGCATCGCCGTGGGCGACGAAGTGAAACCCGGCTGGAGACCAGTTGGCCCGGCGTCCAGGGCTGATGCCTTTCGGGATTTTGTTTTGCCACAAGATGCGCCCCGTGTAGACGTCCACGGCCGTCAGGATCTCAGGGCCTTGGAGGAACATTCGCCCTGCGATGACCGCCAGGCTGGGCGCCCATTGGTGACGGTCGTAATAGAGCTTGCCATTAGATGATGGGCCGCCGAACCAAAGCGCGCCCATCGGGGCCTTAACGAGCTTCTCTTTCGACATGAGTGTGTTCGACGGATCGCTGTATTCGTGCGTCCAATCGGCCGAACCGGGAAGTGCCCCTTCGCGAGTGAAAGTCGTCCATGGACCGCTACGGCTTACCACGGCCTTGGGCAGGGCTCTCGCCGCGGCCATCTTGGCAAAGGCAAGGTGCTGCTGGGGCGTCATTTCAAAGCAGGCCACGCCGCCATAAGGACGCATGGCGGCAAACGTGTGCCCGAGGTTGTCGCTGTCAAGCTTCGCAGCCCCGACGTCCTCGCTGACCACCAAGCTCGCCAAATAGGGCGGTACGCCGAGATCGTCGGTCGTGCCTGAGAGAGCGACGACGCGCGTTCCATACAGCCCCTTAGCGTCGAGACGGCGACGGAACCGGTCCACGTTCTTCGCATCCGGATCAATGGCAATGATGGTCAGTTTCGACTGCCGCACGAGCTCTTCGATGAGATGACCCGTGCCGATTCCCAACGCCAGGCAATAACCGTCGTTGACCTTCGTTTGCTTCAGGATGGCGCTGGCTTTTTCGGCCCACGTTTGGTCCGCAGCCAGTTGCCCTTGGCCCTCTTCGTGTTGCTTTGGTGCGGTCTTGTTCGGTCCAAAGCAGTAGATATTCCCTTGATTTGTAACGACGAACAACTTGCCGTCGGCAGCCAGCATCGACGAGCAGGTGCCTTCGATCGTTGCCGAAAAAGAAACCTTGGCTTTCTCGTCTGGTCCCGGTTCGTCGATCGCAAAGATGGTGTGCTCATGGTGAGCATATACCCGCTTGGCAGTTTTCACATGCACCGTGGTCACGGGCTGGGTGTCAAACTGCCATAATAGCGTGGGCACTTTGATTTTGACAATCTTGCCCTTGCGGTCTTTCCTTTCCACCAACTGCTGGTTCCTTATGTCGTAGGCGCCTGCTTTCCCTTTGCCTGAAAAGTAGATCTTCCCGTCCGAGATGAGCGGGCGATCGACAACGAACCTGAGCAACGCACCCGTGTCGAGATTGACAACCTTTCCGCCGTGGAACATCCACTTTTCGTGGGCGATAACGTGGTGATCCGTGAGGCCCTTTGAGCTGTACCTCAGACGAACGCTTTTTCCCGTCTTGAGATCGCGGCAGGCGGCGTTCGCCCGACCGCCAGGGATGACCAGTTTGTCGCCGTTAGACGCCAGATATCCCTGGGGACATAAATCACCAAGGGCCGTAAGCGGGGCCAACTTAGCGCCGTCCTTCAATTTGACGCTCGTCAGGTACGTTCCCTCGAACGCCCAGACACCGACGGTGAAATAGATCGTGTCTTCGACAACCACCGGGCCGCCACGGACGGGCCAAACCGAGATCAGGCGCTCATTCCCGATGGCTGTGCGAGTGGCCGGCGTGGCATCCAACTTGGAAAGCAGCTTTCCGCTACTTGCCTCCAAGCGGTAAAGGCAGCCGTCGTCGGCCCCAAAGTAAATGTTTCCGCCCGAGGCTATGGGAGCGAATCTGACCGGCGCATCAGCGAAGAATCGCCACCGCTGCTCGCCCGTCTCGGTGTCGTAGGCGGTAACCGAATCGTTGTGGGATGACGCGACGACCATCAGCTTGCCCACGACGATCGGCTGGTAGTTCGCGTCGAATTGCAGGCGAACGTCCTCCGGCCAAGCGGGCTTGAGCGGCGGGAGTTTGCGAGACCATTGTAGATGTAACTGGGCTGGCAGTTGTTCGTCCGTCACTCCACTGCGGCCGGCATCGTGTCGCCATGTAGGCCAATCGGCGGCAACGGCAAGGGAGGAACCAAGTTGCAACAGCACGAGGACGACCAGGGCCGTAATGGCGCGTGAAATGAGCTTCATGGAGGGTTCCTTTATTGGAGGGTCATCAATCCCTTGATAAAAAGTTTCCGACACTGGCTAGCCTATCCACGTCGGTGGGCTGACGCAAGTAAATGCCGGGTAGTGGTGCCGAAACGGGGAGGAATCCACCGCTCTTGGTACAGTCGGCCCAAAACCGACGCCCCAGCTTCGCCCCTGTCGCACGAACACCAGCATCCTAACCACCCTGGCAGCCAGATGCAAACAATTGCGGGGCGATAAACTGGCCCGAGCGTGGGAATCGCTAAACTTCATCGTCGTGGGTGA
>JADFKK010000236.1 GCA_022564995.1 Planctomycetota bacterium
AACAGCGACGCGCGCCGTTTGCTTTGCCGAAAGTGTCCCATCAGCAGGCCGGTAAAAGCGACCAGTCGCGGACCGCTTTGGCCGTCCGGTACACCTGTCGGCAGCGCGGCGCAGGTCGTGATTCCGCGACACCGGCAGGCCAGGCCGTGCATGAGGCGGCGAGCAGCCTGGCGTCAACCGTCAATAGCTGCGGCGTGCCCGACCAGATCGCGGAGCCGAATCTTCTTCCGCTCCAAAAGACGATGGCGGCGCGGTGTGATCAGGCTCCAATTCATTTCAAAAAGATGCCGGTACTCCAGGGCCGGCGACGGTTCGTAGGGCGCCGCCAGCCCCAATGAGATCGTCGGATCGGTCAACAAATCCTCTTCGATTTGTTGTTCGGTGCGAATACTCAGTCGAATGCGAATCTGCGGAAACGCCTTGTGGAATTTTCGCACCGCGCCGATCAACACGTAATGCATGAGGTACTGGCTGGCGACCACTTTGACTTCTTTCGCGCCGGGCGAGTCGGTGAACAGCTCGCCCAACTCCCGAGCGGCGTCGAGGAAATTCAGGGCGTGTGGCAGCAGTCGCTGGCCATGTTCGGTCAGCGGTGTGGCTCGGCGGACGCCGCGACTCTTTCGATATAACTCGACACCCAGTCGCTGTTCCAGGGCGAGCGGCCGGTCTATGCTTTCTGGGGCTTTCAGCCGCAAAGCCCCCGATGGACCCGCCAGGAGTATCGCATCGCCCGCATTATCGCTCAGGCGATGGACTCGTTTGAAGGGGGCAGGTCAACCGACGCGAGGCTGTTGGCCTATCGAGAACTTGACGAAGCATTTCGTCTGACCGAGATGGCGGAGGACGTGGTCGAAGACTCGCGTGTCGGCAAAAACAAACAACACCAACTCGTACCACTGTTGCGGCAGTCGATTCAGCGGCCTATCGAAACTATTCCCACGCGTTGTTGGCAAAGATCGCATCAACATCAGTCAGCGACGGCAGGCGACGGACGCTCGGTTCCAACGTTCCGGCCATGAGGTCGAACGGATCATCAAACGGGTCGAGGTCGTCTAAGCCGAATATATGGCCTAGTTCATGGGCAAGAACCGTCAACAGATCGATACCGCCGGCTGCGTGACTGTCTTGCCGCGCGTTAAGAATTGAAGTCCCGGGGTCAAATCCGTACTCCTCGTTCTGCAGCGGTGTCTGATCGACGAACCAACCAATCCCGGCGGCGTCCCGGTCGATGTAGATCGCGTCTCGGGAAGCGGCGGCCAGCAGCCTGCCCGGCAGGGTGACCAGGAAAATGTCCGTCTGGCGCAACTGCTCCAGGCGGGCGTTGGGCAATCCGGCTTGTTCCCATTGGGCGATTGCCGCATCGGCGGACGCGTCCAATGCGGCGGCCGTCAGCACGGCAGTATCATCGGCCGTTGCCTGGGGCAGTCCGTCGGCGGTGAGGCCGCTGACCTTCGCAAGGCTGAATTCGCCCGTGGTGGTTCCGCCGAATCGGTCGATGATCTTGATGTCGCCCTGCATCGAGGTTGGGGTGACGATACCGACTAGTTGATAGATTAAGAAAAAGTCGCCGGCGTCTACGTTGAGGACCATGTTCTTGCCGTCGCGCAGATCCTGGGTCACCGAACCGACCACGTCCTGGACATTGTTGCCATCGGAGATTTGCCCCGTAACGATGGGGGTGAACTGAGGAAAGGCCTGCAACGTCAAGATAAAGATGAAGTCCTGTCGGCCCAATGGATTGTCGAGGAAGGCCGGTCCCACCCAACTTCCGGTGACGTCGCCCGGCGCGACGAACGGGTCTACGTCGTCGTTGTCCTCGTTGACCAGCGCGACATCGTCAACGTTCAATCCGCTATATTTCGGGTCGCTACTTATCGCGCCGCTGGTGAGGATGCTGTAGGGCTGATCGCCGTCGACGTCGGGATCATCAACGCCTTGGATGGTGATCGTCTTAGGTTGGTCCCAGTTGCTGGCGTCAAAGACCGCGTTCGGCGAGAGGATCGTACCTTCGCTGGTATCACTGGAGACGAACAGAATAGTGACCGAGCTGGTCGGCTGGCTGGTCAGAACGACGTCGAAGGTGGCCGTGGTCAGGTTCTCACTAGTCACCAGTCCCGACGTGGGGCTGACCTGCACGCCGGCCGTGTCGTCATCGAGGTTGGTGACCGAAACGTCCGGCGGATCAACGCCTCCGTACCGGTCGTCATTGCTGACAGCCGGGTTGATCACAATAGAATACAATTGGTCCCCGTCATCGATTTGGTCATCTTGTCCCTCGATCGTGATCTGGACCGGATCGAACCAATCGTCTCTGCCGAAGACGACTGACAACGGGTTGGCAATCCCTTCTAAGGGATTGTTCGTCCCCAATGTGATGCTGACGGGCGAGACGGGTTGACTGTCCAATACAATGGTGAAGGTCGTCCCGCCGCCGCCCTCGTTGGTGAACAGGCCCGAGGTGCGACTAACGCTGATACCTGGGATTTCCGCTTGGATCGCCCGCGCTTCGGCAATGGCTTCAAACACGTGGAATTCATTGTTGGAGTTGTTCTCGAGAGCCCGTCGGATCGCGGTGAGGGCCTCGGAGTGGTTCACCCCCGTTACGTTCCTCCTGACCGCCTCGATCCATTGGTCGAAGTTGCTGACGATGCGCGACGAGTTGGCCAAAGCCTGCGCGACCGCCGAATTTGGGTCAGTCGGGTCCAGCTCGCCTCCCAGGATCTTCATGATGGGCATGTGTTTGTCAAGTCGGCTTAAGAGGACTGGGCTGATCGCCGCCTCTCCTCCGAGTGCACTGACAATCGCACTTTTGCCAACCTTATCGAGCAGGAAGTCTACGGCACCGTCGCTCATCTGCTTGTATACGTTCTTCCAGACCGCCTCGGTCATGTCGGGGGTCGCATCTGGCCCAAGGAAGGGTACTGCAAAGCCTTCATACGTTACGCCCAGGATGGCCGGAGTGATGAGACCCGCAAAGCCAATCGCCGTACCGACCAGACTGGCGCCGATCGCTATGGGCGCACTACCAATGAGGGCTGCTGCAACACCGACCCCGGCTACGCCTAACCCCGCGAGCTTCACATAGTTGTCAAGCTTGCGGAATATGGCGTCCATCTCCTGGCCAGGCGTTAAGTTGAACTTGTCGTGGTAGTCCCATTGGGCATCCGAACCAGTCGAGGCAGCCGCTGGTCCCTCGGTTGGCGGCCGAGATTCTCGTAGGAGCAGAGCAGGCTCTTGGAGTATTGAGGGATCTTCTCCCAGCAAGTAGCCGACAAGAACGCGGTCCAACAGCGCCAGCGACGCCGTGTCCACAAAAACGTCCTCGCCGTTGACTTGCCCGAAGTCGATGCGGTCGATCTCACCCGTCGCCAACTGGAGAATCTCGCCGCGGAAATCCCTCGCATTCGTCACGACGGTCTGGAGCGCCGATCGCACCGCAGCGGTATCCACGGCCCCCCCCGAAGCGATTTCAATCAGGTGCCAATCCGTGATCGCGGTCTCCGCCAGGTCTGCCGTTAGGGACATTATATCCACCGTCACCGTACCGACATCGAGCCCGGTTTCGCCGAGTGCTCCAATCTGGAAGCCTACGACTGTCTCGTAAGTAATGACGCTGCCTTCCTGCACGACGGTCACGGACATGCTACCTGGAACACCCGCCTCGAACGTGTCGGGGTCGATGTAAACCGGGACTTTCACCTCAACGGTATTTGCAGTAACGTCGCTCAACAATACCGGGACGCGCGCTTCGTTTCCGGACTGGTCTGTGAACACGACTTGCGTCTCGCCATTAAGGTCAAAACTTTCTCCTGTGATGACGAGGATCTGACCGGGCGTTGCCGACATGGTTGAGAGCGAAATCTCGGGACCCACGACGTTGGCCGCGGCAGGCGTAATGGTCGACTGCCAAGGCGAGTAGGCCGAGCCGCCGGTGTTGAACGCTTCGATCGTATAGAAGTAAACGGTCGAGGCAGAGAGGCCCGTGTCGGAATACGAAGTGACGTCGGCGTCCAGGGTGTCAATCAGCGTCGTTACGCCGCCGACGTTATGATACACCTTGTAGCCGTCTTCGCCCGTCGAATCGGTCCACGAAATGTCGATCTGGTCATGCGCGACCGGGTCAAGCATCACCGAGCCCGGTACCGTCGGTCGGGCGACCGCCCCGGGCGTGACCACCGATTGCCAAGGCGAAAAGGCCCTGCCGCCAGCATTGAACGCTTCGATCGTATAGAAGTACCGCGTCGAAGCAGAGAGGCCCGTGTCGGAATACGACGTAGCGCCGGCCGGCAGCTCGGCGATCAGCGTCGTGCTGTCGTCGCGATAGACCTTGTAGCCGTCTTCGCCCGTCGAGTCCTCCCACGAAATGTCGACCTGATTCTGCGAGACCGCATTGAGCATCACCGAGCCGGGTACGGTCGATTGGGTGATCGCCCCGGGCGTTACCACCGACTGCCAGGGTGAGTAGGCCGAGCCGCCCGTGTTGAACGCTTCGATCGTATAGAAGTAACGGGTTGAACCAGAGAGGCCCGTGTCGGAATACGACGTAGCGCCGGCCCCCAGCGTGGCGATCAGCGTGGTCCCGCTGCCGTCGTTGCGATAGACCTTGTAGCCGTCTTCGCCCGTCGAATCGGCCCACGAAACGTCGATCCGATTCTGCGAGACCGGGTCGAGCATCACCGAGCCCGGCGCGGTCGGTCGGGCGACCGCCCCGGGCGTGACCACCGACTGCCAGGGCGAAAAGGCCCTACCGCCAGCATTAAACGCTTCGATCGTATAGAAGTAACGGGTCGAGGCAGAGAGGCCCGTGTCGGAATACGACGTGGCGTCGGCCCCCAGGGTGGCGATCAGCGTCGTTACGCCGCCGACGTTATGATAGACCTTGTAGCCGTCTTCGCCCGTCGAATCGGTCCACGAAACGTCGATCTGGTCCTGCGAGACCGCATTGAGCATCACCGAACCGGGTACGTTCGGGCGCTCCACGGTCTCGCCGGGCAGCTCCAGCGCAATCACATTGTTTTCCTCGTTCGCGTCTGGGATCAGCTCATCATCGTCGACGACAACGATAAGGTGCGTCGCACCGTCAGGCCGCGAGCCCAACTCGGTGATACTCACCACGCCGCCGCTCGTGTTCCAGTGGATCGGCACGCTGGCGATTGGGCCGCCGATCACGTCGAAATCGCTATCGCTCGACGACCAGAAGACCCGTACGTCGGAGACCGGCTGGCTCGGATCATCGTTCGTCAGCAGTCGCCCTGACAGGTCGTACTCAAAGTCGACACCTGCCCCGTTGCCCGTCAATTCCGCCGAGAGCAACCGCGCGTCGATCGGCGTCGTATTGGTGTCGGCGATTGTGCCGGAATACGTGCCATCGGTCGAGCCGCCGGCTACCGCAAAATCCCAGCTTCCGTCAAACGTGAACGGGTGGACGGTCGTGTCGATCGGCAGGTCGATGAAAAAAGGAATGTTGGGATCGTAAGGCGAATGGCCACCGCCACCGAATAATGGTCTATTTGGCGACGTTGTAGTAAAGAAAGTTTCCTGAGCATTGCTGCGTCTCAGTCCCTCCGGGATCACCTCTAGGTCGACGTTACCGATGTAGTCGAATGTATAGATGGCGTTATCTGTCGGGCCCGGCCGATAGTTCTCAATGCCCGAACCGCTGCCGCCGCCTGTGCCGCTGCCGCTGCCAGAAAGCGGCCCGGTGAACGAGATCGTGCCCGTTTCGGTCAAGTTGCCGCTGAAATTGTCAATGTAGTCGGGAAACCCTATTTCGTCGGCCGGAATCCTGGCTTTGCCGGCGTAGTCGGCCTCAAGTTCGTAATCGACCGATTTGAACGCCTCGTCGAAGGCCACAACGGCCAACAGGGTCCGCTCTTCCAAGGGCTCCAGGCAAAGCTGGCGCGACGCGAAGTTCTTTGCAGGTCGGGAAACACGTGACAGCCAAGTGCGAAAGTGATTCTTCATAATCTCAGGTGTCCTTTTTCGATGCGACATCGGATGAACAAGGCGACCGTGGTTCCCCGGCCGCTCTGATCTTGACCGGTACGCCACCCATCCTAACATGAGTAATGTGACATTTGCACGCAATTTATCCCGCCCCGCGCGCGTAACCGTTCACGGGTCGCGCGTACTCGATAAGCATACTGAACAGTCAAGACCAGATGTCTCGAGCGTAAGGCAGCCAGCAGTATACAGATCGTCAATCAAATCCTGCCCATTTGTCCAGAAATCATGCACCTTCAGTTATGCCAGTGTGGAATAGGCTAGTTTTCACGGGTCTCCAACCCGTGAACGGTTACCCGCGCGCAATTTATCCCGCCCCGCGCCAGAATTTCGCAGATTTGTTTGCAGGCCGTTTGCTGACATTCTCAGCGGAGCAAACGAGCGTTCCATTCCGCCGGACCTCACGCCCGCCTCCGGCCTTGCGACGCCGTGCTAACATGTTATTATTAAAGGGTTTGGACGCCATCCCCGCCCACGTCTCTCGACCATTTTTCCCGCTGCCGCGGCAAAACCGACAACGACATGCTCTCCTTGCAGGACGTAACCAAGTCGTACATCGAGCCCGGCGGCGGGCGGCTGCCGATCTTGGACATCGCCAGCTTTCATGTCGCGGCCGGCGAGCAGATGGCGTTGATCGGCCGCAGCGGCTGCGGAAAGTCGACCCTGCTGTACGTCATCGCCGGCATCACCACAGCCGACGCGGGAAAGATCGTTATCGACGGCGTCGACGTGGGCGGCCTGTCGGAGGTGGGGCGGGACCGGCTTCGGGCCGACAAAATCGGCTACGTCTTTCAGACGTTCAACCTGCTGCCGGCCTATTCGGCGCTGGAAAATGTGTTGCTGGGAATGACCTTCTCGCGCGGGCGGGCCGATCCGGCGCGGGCGAAAAACCTGTTGGAACGGGTCGGACTGTCGCATCGCATGGCGCACAAACCCGGCCAGCTTTCGGTCGGCGAGCAGCAGCGCGTGGCGGTCGCCCGGGCGCTGGCCAACACGCCCAAGCTGGTGCTGGCCGATGAGCCGACGGCCAACGTCGACGCGGGCCATCAGCAGCAGATTGTCGACATGATCCGCCAGACGTGCGCGGAAGAGCACGTCGCGCTGGTGCTGGTCACGCACGCGTCGGAAGTGGCCGAGCAGTTCGACCGCGTAGATCATCTCGAGGAATTTAACGGAGCGGTGGCCCTGGCGTGAGTCTCTGGAAAATCGCCTGGCGAAGCATTCAACAGCGGGCGCTGGCCTCGTCGCTGACAGGGTTTTCCATGGCCCTGGGCGTGGCGATGGTCGTGGCCGTGCTGGTGATCAAGGGCGTCGTCGGCGAGGCGTTTCAGGGCGAGGGCATGGGCTACGACATACTCGTAGGCGCGAAGGGCGGTCGCGAACAACTCGTGCTCAACGCGGTTTACCATCTGAGCCAGCCGGTGGAGAACATTCCATACTCCTTTTACAAGGAGTTTCTGCCGGGCGGAGAATTCGGCGACTCCGTAGCCCGGGCTGTTCCGATGATCTCGCTACCGACCCATTTCCAATCGCGACGGGTCAATTGCGACAACCGGTGCCCGGACGGAAGTAACTCGGTGGTGCTCGCCGACTTGAAGGATCCCGGTTGTGTACGACACATCTGGATCCTGGACGCCGCCGGTCCAAGACTCAAGGGGAGGTTTTCCCTTGAAATCGTTATCGACGGTGCCAAAGTTCCGCAAGTGAGCGCACCGGTGAAGGCGTTTTTCGGGATCATGAACGACCAGCAAGACCACTTCATCAGCAATTCCGCCTTTGCGGTTCTTCCGAACCCCGAGGCGAAAAAATGGATCAACAACCCTGGAAAGGGCAATCCTGGTTTCAACAGTTTTCTGCCGATTCCATTTGGCGAATCGTGCCGCATCACCCTTCACAACCCGCCCGGACGCCATGGCGTTGGGATGGTCGATTGGCATAAATACGAGCAAGGGACGCCCCTGACTGCGTTGCGATTGCACGCCGATTATCGGCATTACAAGCCGTCGGCACCCAAAGGAAACTATGCGGAGCTGGCGAACATCGAAGGCGCCGGTTTCATTCACGGCATCAACCTGGGATACGACCAAGTCGATAAATCCGACTTGGTCTTCCACACCGGTGGTATGTCAATTCTCATCGACGGCGAAACGAATCCTCACGCGATCCGCGGACATAACGCCGAAGACGACTTTGGAATTGCCTGGGGGTTTAATAAGGTGAACACCGCTTGGGTTGGGTGTCCTTGGTACGAATTTCGCTCTCCGAAAGACCAATCGGGCTCCTACTACCGTTTCTTTGGGCCCGATCCCATCGTGTTCCGCTCCTCGATTTCGTTCCGAACCGGGAGCCGGGGCGACAATATGGAATCGGTCATCTTCTCCTACCAGCTTCCCGGTTCGAAAGCGGCAAAAGCAGACCTTCCCGCCGAGTGGGAAGTGAGCCAATTCTTCGATACCAAAATGGATTGGAACGTCTTTAAGGATATGCCCTATCCACAACAGATACCGAAGCAGGCCACGACGATTAAAACCGATTACGGTTGGGTCGATTTGCACACACCTGAGTTCCATACGACAGAGAATTCGACTTATATTCGCACAAATCTCAAGAGCACTACGGATAAGTCGGCGACGCTCCGCTTGGCGATTCCCGGTTGGGCGAATGTTTGGGTCAATGGCAAAAAAGTCAAAACCCTCCAGTTCGGCTATAGTCTCGACATCGCACGCATTCCCGTCAAACTTCGCAAGGGCAATAACGACTTACTGATCTTGACAGCCAATCCGAATCATATCGCGTTTATGCGCCATTGGATGGTCAACGCCGCGGTCCTGAGACAACGCGTGGTATCATCACTTCTGCGAGACGATCCAGACCTCTTGCACAAGGAACTCGAACCATCATGCGATCGTTGACCCGAAGCGTATTCTGTTTTGTTGCCCTGCTTTGGTTTGTTTTGCCGGCCGCCGGCCAGGATCTGCCGACGGCGGAACCCGGGGAGGTCGGGATGTCGGCCGAGCGGCTGGCGGGAGTCGATACGGTCGTGCGGAAGTTCATCGACGAGAAGCAGTTGGCCGGTGCGGTCACGATCGTGGCGCGGCGCGGCAAGGTGGTCCAGTTCAAGGCCTACGGCATGCGGGACATCGCGGCGAAAAAGCCGATGACGAAGGACACCATTTTCCGCATCTATTCGATGACGAAGGCGGTGGTCAGCGTAGCGGCCATGATCCTCGTCGAGGATGGCAAGCTGGAGCTTGACGTTCCGGCCTCGAAATACATCCCGGCCCTGGGGAGGATGAAAGTCGGCGGCGCGAAACAGCAACGGGAGATGACGCTCCGTGACTTGCTGCGCCACACGGCCGGCTTTCCCAACAACGTGACCACCGACCGCGCCTTGCGCAAGGCAGGCCACCCCGCGCTGGCCGAGAGCACCCTCGAGGAAATGATGAACCGGCTCGACGCGGTCCCGCTGATCTACCAACCGGGCAAGGGCTGGCATTACAGCTTCGCGGCCGACTACATGCGATTCTGCCTGATGCTTACCGGCCAAGGCGAGTTTGGCGGCCGGCGCCTGCTGAAGGCGAAGACCGTCCGGATGATGACGCGCAACCAGTTGCCCGAGGGCGTCGGTGAAATCTCGCGTCATCCCAAAGGTCGTGGCTTCGGGCTGGGCTTTGCGGTGCGGATCAGAAAAATCGATTCATCTCCGCTCGGTGAGTACGAATGGCTGGGAGGACTCGGCACGGAGTTCTTCGTCTCGCCGAGCGATGAACTGGCGGTCATCACCCTGAGTAATCAGAGCCCCATGCGGCAGATCAAGCGGGCGGTTCGGCCTGTTGTGTACGCTGCCATCGAGAAAGACGCGAAGAAGGCGGCTGCCACGAAGGTGCGACGTAACCGCTACCTGGTTCTCGATTCGCGAATTATTGAATCGAAGGAGAACGCCAAGCTGACGCCCGGGGTGGTAAAGAAGAACGAAAATAATCCGCTCTTCGTCGAGGACAAGCCGTGGGAACCGCGTTACGACAACATGTACCCCAACGTCATCTACGACGAGGAGGAGAAGCTCTACAAGTGCTGGTACTGTCCGTTCATTGTCGATCGAAAAACCACCAGTACGCCGGTCGAGAAGCGGAATCCCGAATCGAGAAGGTACATGAATGCCCGGCCATCCGGCCGGGAAGAGGCGCTGCTCTACGCGACGTCGAAGGATGGGATCCACTGGGAGAAGCCCCAGCTCGGGATCGTCGAATTCCACCGAAGCAAGAAAAACAACATCGTCTGTCGCGGTCTTGGTGGGTCGGGCGTCATCAAGGATCGGCGCGATCCAAACCCGAAGCGGCGATACAAAGCATTCTATTGTTCCGATTCAGGTTACAAGATGCGGTATTCATCGGACGGTCTGCATTGGGGCGCGGAGGTGGCCCTTCCGGGAGTTGGAGAAAGTGACTGCCACGCCAACATGATCTGGTCACCGGAGTTGAACAAATATGTGGGTATCCTTCGGCACTACGACCGGGTGCCGATCACCGGCAACCGAAAGATCGCCCGTAGCGAGAGTGCCGACTCGGTGAAGTGGGCCAAGTCGACGACGATCATCGAGGGGACACCGCTGAAACAACTGCACGACATGACCATCTTCCGCGATGGCGGTGTTTATCTCGGTTTGCTCGGCTGTATGAACTATCCGTCGATGAAATCGCGGGATGGTGTCCGGCAGCACGTCGAGTTGGCCTGGAGCCCGGATTCATATAAGTGGTATCGTATCAGTCCCGGCACACCGTTGATCGCGCCGACTCCTACTGAGGAAACGAAGTACGGAAAGATGCCGTACGATTGGGGCTGCATCTTTACTTCGACCCCGATATTCCGCGAAGGTGAAATCCAGATCTATTATGGAGCCAGTGACTGGTACTTCTTCGATTGGCGCAAAGGCGGTCTGGCTCTGGCAACCCTCCGCCCGGACGGCTGGGCCGGCTACGAGCAGATCGATCGGAGCAAGCCGGCGACGATCACAACGACGCCCTTGGCTTGTGTAGGAACGAGACTCCAGGTCTCGGCGGACGTTTCGACTGGGGGATCCATTCGGGTGACCATTCTGGATAAGGACAAGAGAGAACTTGCGGTCGCTGCGGCCATCCGTCAGACCGTCACGGACGGCGAGCTTGTTTGGCCGCGTGCGTTTTCGATGAAAGCCCTCAAAGGCGCCCGAATCTGTTTGAAATTTGAGTTCAAAGACACCAAGCTATACTCGTTCAATTTCACATCTCCTGAAGACGACAAGCAGCCGCGCGCCGGCAACACGGCACCGGCTGATCTGCAAAAGAAACTGCGAGTCGACGCGCGGCCGGACATCGCGCCCGCGCCCGAAATCCGGCATGTAACGATCGAACCGGCTACCGCGGACGTGCCGCGCAGCGACACGGCCTCGATTGCTCGGTTGTCCGACGGTCGCCTGATGGTCGTCTATCACAAATACGAGAAAGGCAAGAACGCAGGACACGACCACGGCGTCTGTCGCATCTGGTCGAAAACCAGTGCGGACGATGGCCTGACGTGGGGCCATCCCCGGATGCTCGTCGATGTGGCCAAGGGCGACATGAATGTTCAGGCACCGGGATTGCTTCGCACAAAGTCAGGCAAGCTCCTCCTGAATTGTCTTCGCGCACACAAGGGCGGCGCGAACAGCACGATGTGTTTATTTTCTTCCAGCGATGATGGCAAGACGTTCACCGAGCACGAACCACTTTGGAAAGTGTCGGAGGGGCAGTTGCTCCAAGGCGGCGCGAGCAGCCTGATGCAACTGAAGTCCGGCCGTCTGCTCCTGCCGTTCCATGGTGGCACGGGGAATCAGTGGAAGCAGAAGAACTCCGCCTGGTGTCTGCGCAGCGATGACGGTGGCAAGACGTGGTCCAAGTCCAGCGCCATCGACCTGCCAAAGCGAGGTGCGATGGAGGCATCGGTGGCGGAACTGGATGGCGGTGAACTGGTCATGTCTCTTCGGACACAGCTTGGCGGGCCATACATCGCCCAATCGTCCGATGGTGGCGTTACGTGGTCGAAAGCCATTTTCAGCAATCTCGAAGGGGGTGAGTCATGCACCGCTCTGCGTCGTCTTCCTGGAACGAACAAACTTGTCTTGTTCTGGAACAACAGCAAGTACCTCGAGCGGCATCATCACCTGGGCGAGCGGACGCCGTTGACGGCGGCGCTCTCCGAAGACGGCGGCAAGACCTGGAAAACCATCGGCCGCATCGCCGACGACCCCAAGGCGGAGTACGCCAACGTCGACTGTTTCTTTACGAAAGATCACGCGATTCTGACCTACATGTACGCCAAACCGGCATGGAATCGAAAGCAGGTACATCTCAAAGCCGCGATCATTCCCATGGTGTGGTTCGACACGCGGAACGAAAGTGAATAAGTCGGCGATGGGGAAACCGGCGGAAGGGCGGCAACTATGACCACGACGCGGGTCGTCTGCGCGAAGAGCACGCTTCAGATTTCGGCGGACGTTTCAAAAAGCGGAGCGATTAAGGTCACGCTTCTCGATAAAGACAACAACTGTGTTGGAAAATGACCGTATTTTGCCCGGCTGGGTCGCGGCAGACATTCGATGTACGATAAAATTAGGGTGCTGCGGCAGATTTGCGACGAGCGATCCAAATACGTCTCGTAGTTATTGGAGATCGACCCCATGACGCTGTCCAGAGCCGTCCCGAAGTTCGTCCGAAAGCAATGGCTTACTCAATCGATCCGATGCGCCGTCTGGGCGCTCCTCTGCATAGCCCCTCTCACGTCTCGTGCCACCGAGGCGGTCGCCAAGCCGAACCGCGCCAAACTCGATTATCGTTTCGACGGCCAAATCTCGCGCCCCGTATTGGAAAACTACCTGGCCCGTAGTGCCACCGTCGCCTCGTTACTTCATCTGACAGCGGACGACGATTTGCGCATGATGCAGAACACGGGCGTTAAATTCGCCGGACGCGTCATCTGGATGTGGGGCAACGAATCGCGCATCGACGCCCTGGTCGAAAAAGGCGAGCCCTTCGTCAAACGCATTCATGAAATGGATCCCGACATCGTTCTCCAAGGGGCCATCTTCGAAATCATCACGACAGATGTGAACAAAGTCTCCGTTCCTACCTCCGTTTTTGAGCAGTTCGATCTGAAACCTGAAGCACGGAATTTCCGTTATGAAGACATGATCTATCCCCGCGGCCATCGCGTCGACCACTGGCGCAAAGGCGCTTCGGTCCCGGACATGAGCCGCCTGGAAACCCGCATGTGGTTCGTCTATGTGGGGCAGCGGTGGATCGACATGGGACTCGAAGCCATTCATTTCGGCCAAGTCGAACTCATGGACGACCGCGACAAAGACCACGCTTACTGGCGCGATATGATGGCCCGTCTCCGCAGGGCCATCGCATCAAAATATCAGCGAAACAAGAGCTTTTCGAGGAATTTGGTGTCCCATGCCGCTTCTTTTCGTTTCTGCTTCAAACTGGACTTGGAAGTGTCCTGCTTGAGCAGCGTCGTAACGAAACGACGTAGGAAGCTCATATTCTCAGCAGCGTGTCCTACGCGGATGCGACTGCGGTCTTCACCGAACACAACATCCATCACCCAGTGCAAGCCGTTCTCGATACCCCAGTGGCTTCGAACACTTTCGCTGAAGACACCAACTTTTGGTTCCATGCTACCGATGTAGTAGCTTGTCTCACGCGTTTTTTTGCCGTTACGTTCCACCTCGCGAACCACGCGCCCAATTGATCGTAGGCCAGACCACTTCTTCTGGAACTTGGACATCGTTTCCGGTACCGGCATGATCGTGTAGTGTCGCGTTTCCTGACGACCGCGAGATTTCTCATTCGTCGTCAGACGGCGAGCTTTCGTCTTCGTGGCTTTCGCTTCATCGATATCCGTGAACGAAGTTTCAATCGCTTTCTCCAACGCGGGTTGATTGCCTTTCACCATGAGCACGTAATCACCACCTCCAGCGATAATCTTGGAAGCGATTTCCCGCTGGCAACCCATGGCGTCGATTGAAACGATAGCCCCGTGCAATTCAAGCATTTTAAGCAGTTTCGGGATCGCTGTGATCTCATTGGACTTGGAATCGACGGCGACTTGCCCAAGCGTGATGCCTTGCTTGGATGCCCACGCGCTGACGATATGCAGCATGTCGGATTTGTCGGCATTCTTGTACGACCCACGCATCGTCTTACCATCGATGGGAATGAAAATTGGATTGCCGTCTTGGTCCTGTAAGCTGGAGAGCGAACTAATCCAGCCGAGAAACGCATCTTGAAATTGTCTCGGTTTGATCAGTCCCAGCACACGACCGATGGTATCGTGCGAGGGGACACCGCCCGTCAAGTCAACAAACTGCTTCAACCACCCTGATTTTCGTTTTGCAAACTTCTCCATATCTTCAGGCCCATCCGCACCGGCAATCGTCGCGGCAACGATCAGAAACAGAATCGTGTGAAGCGAATGCGTACAGCGTGGTACGATCCGTGGATCGTCAACCGTCTGAAAGTATTCCTCGAACGATAGCAACGCGTCAGCAACCATAGCACCCTCCGTGACCAACCTGGAAACACCAATCCGTCACAGAAAGTATTCGATGCTAGCCTTGACAAAGGCAACCCACGTGCGAACTATTCATCTGGATTTTGATGCGATGGCCCTGGGTGGTGCCGGACGAAGAGATGCCGATGCTCGAACAGATCGCCGATCTTTCGTTCGATCCGTTTCTTACGGCGAGCTGCTCGCTTCGCCCGCTTGGAAGCGGGACGCCCTCGCGGCAGCTTGGGCTTCTGGGCGGC
>JADFKK010000237.1 GCA_022564995.1 Planctomycetota bacterium
GCTTCGTCGACTTCGAGGATCTGACGATCCTGCTGGCCAACTGGAACAAAGACGTCGGCGCCGCCGACGGTAATCTTGTCGAGCCGCTGGTCAGCGTGGTCAATTTCGCCGACCTGACCGTGCTGCTCGCCGATTGGACCGGGCCCGGACCGGCCGGCGCGCCGGAAGCGGCCTTGGGTGAAGCGGTGCCGGAGCCGTCGACGTTGCTGCTCGGAATGATTGCCGCGTTCGGTTTGAGCTTCTACCGGCGACGGAGACGACGGGCGTTCCAAACCCCGCTGACCCGTGACTGCGTATCCTCAATCCAGGAGAACGAACCTTTGATCGCTACCATCAAGAAGTGGAACGTCGTCGTTGTGCTTGTCGCCACTGTTTTTTTGGTTGCGACTTCTTCCGCCCCGGCAGACGTACTCTTCAAGGAGGACTTCGTGTCGACGACAGACCATTCAGGATGGGGTGACGTTTTTCCCTACAACAAACTGGACGGCACGAAAGTCCAGGGCGTCGCGGAGAACAAGAACTGGCATTTGGAAGGGCCTCCCGACGTGCGATGGCAGGTCACTCCCGGCAATACGGCGCGCACCAATTTCGTCAGCAACCAATTCGAAGATACCGTTCCGACGCCCGACGGTGACGACTGGCACTTCGTTGGAGGCGGAGGAGAATCCACCGGGATGTTCCTCTGGACCTCGCCCGCCAGGGGTCATAGCGTGCCGACTGCGCTGGCGGCGGACCGGATCGACACGCAGATGTCCGTTCACTACTCCGCCCGCTCGCCGACGGGCATGCATTTCGTGGCCCAGGTCGGCAACTCTTTTTACGTCAGCGAATTGTTCGGTACCACCATCAATAATCCCATGACGAGTGGTGCCGGTTTCCAGCCGGTTCGAGTCCATGAGTGGTTGCAGGAAACCGTGGACGTAGAAACCGACAACTGGTTTCTCTGGGATGATTCCGACGTCGGCGGAGACGCGGATCCCACTAACGGTTACATCAATCCGCGACCAGGGGGCGGCGCGACGCCTCGCACCATCCCCGGAATCGGCAATGTTCCGATCGCCGGCCTGCCCGACGGCGACATCGGCGTGGTCGGGCTGGTCTTTCGGCACGACCTCAACAACCACGTGTACGCTCTGGATAATTTCGTGGTCAGTAACAGCCCGACCTCGCTGCCCTCCGACCTCAACAACAACGGCTTCGTCGACTTCGAAGACTTGACGATCCTGCTGGCCAACTGGAACAAAGATGTCGGGGCCGCCGACGGTAATCTCGTGGAGCCGCTGGTCAGCGTAGTCAATTTCGCCGACCTGACCGTGCTGCTGGCCGATTGGACCGGGCCCGGACCGGCCGGCTCGCCGGAAGCGGCCTTGGGTGAAGCGGTGCCGGAGCCGTCGTCATTCGTGCTCGCCCTACTCGCCACGCTCGGCTTGAGCTTCTACCGGCGACGGAGACGGGCATTTTAAGCCCCGCTGATTCCCGACGTGTTCTGAGTCGGGTTGCCTGCCGACCGGGGCGTCTTTTTCGTTGATTCTGCCGTTCCGGCGTGATACGCTTCCGTTCTCCCCCGAGGCGATTCCGGTTGACCTTCAGGGATTTTAATGGGTCGTTTCATTGATAGACTTCTTGTACGACGCAACAGCTAAGGCCCGCCCGTGCCGATCATCCCGGACAGAGAAGAGGAACCCGTATTTGTGAATCGCCGAGCCCCGCCATCCCAATCGCTTGAAACGAGCCACTAAAAGTCCTGAAGAACCCTTTTTTGCAAACCTCTGGTCACCAGTTACGCTGGCAATGACCTCCTGTCTGAATTTTGTCATCGGTCGAACGGGACTACCAAACCGTGCTCTGGGAATCGCGGCCGGGTTTTTGAAGCGCTACGGCCAGTCGAGCGGACTTTCGGCTGGCGGGACGCAAGCGGCATCGGGATGTTCGGGCTGGGGATAAGGTGATTTACAGGGGCGGAACGGAGCGGGTGGCCGTGGAGATTTACGGCTGCGTCCGTCAACCTCGCATCCGCGGCACCTCCGGCCGCCGGGAAATTACGGGTATGTTCTCAGAAACTCCGTAATTTGCTTGCAATTAGCTTGGCGCCACGCTAGATTGACACCTGTGGTGTCCGTTCGGTTCCGGTTGCCTTCTTGGCCACGCTGGCTTGCGCTAATGAGTTGCGTCTATTCGACGAGTCTCGTCTCTTAGTTTTCTGACCTTCCTGCCGGCGCGCCCGCTCCCGTCGATTTGGCTGCGCTGCGTGCGGACGACCTTTCACTGTAGGGATAACATCATGGCCACAACTCTTGCCGTGCGGAAACTCAACCATCCTGGAATCACCGCCGCTATCATCTTGGCTCTTGGTACGGGCCTGCTGTTGACAATGAGCCCAGCGGCGCGTGCCCAGGCGTTCGAAACACAATCGTTCGATAGCGAGGCCTCGGCGAGTGCCGCCGGCTGGACTGAATTTCAAAGCCGAGACGCTCCGTTTGATTACGGCTTCAGCAACACCAACAACGCCGAGGGTGACTCCGGCTCCGGCGAGGCCGGCGGAACCATCGCCCGCGGCGCCGGCCTAAATGCCTATTATGCGGATCTTACGCTCGGCGGCTCGAGCGACCTAAGCCTTGATTTGCATGCCACCGGCAGGCTCAAGATCCGCGATGTCGATTTCGATGGAGAGATGTACTTAGGTTGGTTCGACAGCGCCGTGGCCGAGGCCGCGGGATTTGACGTTCAAGAAGACAAGGATTATATCGGCTTGCGTTTCTTTGAGCCGAACAACGGGCTATGGAGGCTTTATGCATCCATCGACGGGATCTTTCCTTCGCCGATCGGCGTAGGCAATCAGATCGACCTGCCTGATGACACGGCCCTGGACTTTGAGATCGACTGGGACGCGGACGGGGGCGCCATTGCGGGCGACGGTTTGTTGACGCTTACGTTCAGCACGCTCGACGGGACGCAGACGTTTGTCTCTACCGTGGAAGGCTCCAGCCCCATGACTTGGGACGCCTTCGGCCTGCTTAGCAACAATCAGGATCGGCTACAGCAGGGCTTGCTCTGGGTCGACGACCTGTCATACACGACACTCGCTCTCGCTCTCGCCAGCGACCTCAACAACAACGGCTTCGTCGACTTCGAAGACCTGACGATCTTGCTAGCCAACTGGAACAAAGACGTCGGCGCCGACGACGGTAATCTTGTCGAACCGCTGGTCAGCGTGGTCAATTTCGCCGACCTGACCGTGCTGCTGGCCGATTGGACCGGGCCCGGACCGGCCGGCTCGCCGGAAGCGGCTTTGGGCGAAGAGGCGGTGCCGGAGCCGTCGTCGTTGCTGCTCGGTGTGATGGCCACGCTCGGCTTGAGCTTTTACCGGCGACGGAGACGCCGGGGCGGGGATCAGTAAACCGGCGGCTTTCGATCACCCTCCGCGGCCCCGGCGCCTGGCGCGTTTTCGCGACCGGACTGTTTCGTGATAGAATGGCGGTTCGAGCTTTCGTGGCGCTCAACAAACACACAGCGATCCGACCCAATCGGTGTCGCCTCCTCCATGAAAACCGCCTTCGCTGCATACGCCGCCGTTTTCCTCTGCGCCGCTCTGCTGTGTGGCTGCGGGGATGAACATGCTCCGCCCGACGCTCCAGCGAATGAGACCGAACCGGCGAAGTCACCCGTGACGCCGCCTGACGACGGTAGGGTCGCCGCCGACAATACACCGGAAGCTCTGGGACAGTTCCCGTCGACTTCCAGCGATTCGCCGCAGCTCGACCCGGCCGGCGGCGACTGGAGCAGTGAAGCCTTCAGTCGGGCGGCCGACGGGCAGTTAAAAATCGTCGAGAAGCTGCTCACTCGATCCGGCGACATCAATGTTGGCAACGTAGCGACGCTGGTCGACGATCGTTTCAATTCCACCGCTCTGCGTCCCGCGGATCTGAGCGAGGCCTATCGTAGCGATGCCATCGTTGTCCAGCGACAGAGCGGCGAGCAGGCGATCGACCCCGCGACCGCGCGGCGCGGCCCGCAGCGATTCGCCGAAGTGCTGGGCGAGTTGCAAGCGTTGCTCCGCGGCGCCTCCGACGTCCGCAGCAAGTTCAAGACGGTTCGCGTCCGTTTGACAGGCGAGGGAGCGACCACGAGCGCCTCCTTTCAAATCGCCGCACGAACGCCGAGCGGCAGCCTGCAGATCAACGCGACCTGGCACTGCGGCTGGACTCGTAGTGCCAAGGGCGAAAAGCCAAAGCTCCTCTCGCTGCGCGTGAGCGATTACGAGCAGATCACCGGCCGAGCCACCGGGCCGATGTTCGCCGATTGCACGGCCGCGGTGTTGGGTGCCAATGCGTCGTTCAACGAGCAGCTTCGCCCGGGCGTCGATCATTGGCTGGGCATCATCGAAACGCGCTACGGCCTCGACGTCGGCGGTTGGCAGGGCCTGGCCGTCGGCGACGTGAACGGCGACGGGCTGGACGACCTGTATGTTTGTCAGCCGGGCGGTCTGCCGAACCTGCTGTTCGTGCAGAACCCGGACGGCACGGCGAGCGACCGATCGGCCGCCGCGGGCGTCGACTGGCTCGACTCGACGCACGGCGCGCTGCTGGTCGATCTGGACAACGACGGTGATCAGGATCTGGTTGTCGGCACGACCGAGGGCCTGCTGCTGGCGGCCAACGACGGCCGGGGAAAGTTCACCGTGGTCGGCGCCGAAGTCATTCCGGCGGCGATTCCCTATTCGCTGGCCGCGGCGGACTACGACGGCGACGGCGACTTGGACCTATTCGTCTGCTGTTACAATCGCCGCAGCGGCGTGAATCAACATCTGGTGTTCGCCCGGCCGGTTCCCTATCACGACGCCAACAACGGCGGACGCAACGTGCTGTTGCGTAACGACGGCTCTTGGCGCATGACGCACGTCACGGGCCGCGTCGGTTTGGACCAGAACAATCGCCGCTTCAGCTACGCCGCGGCCTGGGAAGATTTCGACAACGACGGCGATCTGGATCTGTACGTGGCCAACGACTTCGGCCGCAACAATCTCTATCGCAACGAAGTCGACGCGACCGGCCGCCGGCGGTTTGTCGACGTTGCTGCCGCGGTCGGCGTCGAAGACGTCTCGGCCGGGATGTCGGTCAGTTGGGGCGATTACGACAACGACGGGCGGATGGACCTCTACGTCAGCAACATGTTCTCCTCGGCGGGCAATCGCATCAGCTATCAGCCGCGGTTTCAGAGCGGGGCCGACGAGCAGACCCTCTCGTTGCTGCGGCGCCACGCCCGCGGAAATTCGCTGTTCAAGAATGAGCCCGACGGCACGTTTCGCGATGTCAGCGTCGAGTCGGCCGTGACCATGGGCCGCTGGGCCTGGGGATCGAAGTTCGCCGATTTGAACAACGACGGTCTCCAAGACCTGATCGTGACCAACGGCTTCATCACGCAGGACGACCCGGGCGATTTGTGAAGTTTCTACTGGCGACAGGTCGTGTCGCGTTCGCCGGTCGATGCTGCGGCCCTCAAGCCGAGCGACGAATACCTCGATGCCTGGCAGCGCTTGGCCAAGCTGATCCAGCAGGGCCGCTCGTTCAGCGGCCGAGAGCGAAACTGTTGCTTCTTGAATACGGGCGGCGGCCGCTTTGCCGATGTCTCCGGCGCAATCGATCTGGACTTGATCGACGACGGCCGCACGCTGGCGGTGACCGATTGGGATCACGACGGTGATCTCGATCTGTGGCTGGCCAATCGCACCAGCCCCCGGGTGCGGATGCTGCGCAACGACGTGCCGACGTCGCATCACTACCTGGCGCTGCGGTTGATCGGCGACCCGCGGAAAAATTGCAATCGCGACGCCGTGGGTGCTCGTGTGGAAGTGCAGTTCGCCGGCACACCGCCGCGAACTTTAATTCGCACGCTGTACGCCGGAGACGCCTTCTTGAGCCAGTCCAGCAAGTGGCTGCACTTCGGGCTGGGTGCCGATGCAAAGATCGAACGACTGCTGGTTCGTTGGCCGGGACGCGCGCAGCGCGAGGAATTCTCCGGCGTGGTGGTCGATCGCCATTGGATCTTGCGGCAAGGATCGGGCGAGGCGCAACCGTGGAAGCGTCCGGTCGCGGCGTCGAAACTTGCTCCCGCGCGGCTCGACCCCTTGCCGCTGACGCAGCGGCTGCGCGTGCGATTGACGACGCCTGCGAAGATATCGGACGAGACGTATCTCGACTGGGATGGAAATCGCGTGAGGCTGCATGACGCTCCGCAGCAGCCCTTGCTGATCAATTTGTGGGCCTCCTGGTGTGGGCCGTGCATGAAGGAATTGCGCGAACTGGCTGAACATCAGGCGCGGCTGCGGGAAGTCGGCCTGTCGGTGTTGGCCCTGAATGTTGAGGCGCTCGAAAAGAGTAAGCCTCCGCCAGCCGACAAACTCAAGCAGACGCTGCACGATTTGAGTGCCGCGTTCTCCGGCGGCTTCGCAACGCAGCCACTGGTCGATGCGTTGGATCGTATTCAGCGCGAGGCCGTTTATCGCCAGCGTCCGCTGCCGCTGCCGAGCAGCTTTCTGCTCGACGCCCAGCATCGCGTGGTGGCGATCTACAAGGGTCCTGTCGAGGTCGATCAACTGATCCGCGACGTGCGGAATATCCCAGCCGGCGAAGATCCGCGTCGGGCGCGCGACTTGGCGATTCCGCTACCCGGGCGCTGGGCGAAAGAGCATTTCGTGACGAATCCGATCGCGATCGGTAACATTTATCTCGAAGGCGGTTATCCGGCCGACGCTCGGGATTACCTCCTGCGTTATCTTGTCAAGAACCCGGTTCCGGCCGACGGCGATCGATCGCCCAAGGCGGCCGAACATCGACTGCGGCTGGCCGACGTGTATTATCTGTTGGGAAAAATCGCGCGAGTTTCCGGCAGCGCGAATGATGCCATCGGGTCGTTTCGTCAGGCCCTGCGGCTCAACTCGCGACTGCGAACGGCGCACGTCGAGCTAGGTGCGATGCTCACCGGCAGCGGCGACGGTGAGTCGGCGGCCCGCCACCTGCTCATCGCGTTGCAACTCAAGGCGGACGATCCCGACGCGCTGAACAAGTTGGGCGTGTTGCGTCTGCGACAGGGGCGCACGCAGAATGCGATCGATCGCTATCGCGCGGCCCTCGCGATCGATCCCAACTGGCTGCCGGCCGCCAACAACCTGGCCTGGATTCGCGCGACCCACCCTCAGGCTTCGTTTCGTGACGCGGCCGAGGCGGTTCGCATTGCCCAGCGAATTTGCCGGGCCACGAAGTTCCAAAAGCCCTCGGCCCTGGACACGTTGGCGGCCGCTCATGCCGAGGGCGGTGATTTCCCCGCCGCGTTGAAGACCGCCCGCCGGGCAGCCGAATTGGCCGCGGCCCAAAGCAAGACGGCACTGGCCCAGAAAATTCTCGCGCGGATCGAGCTATATCGCCTCGAGCGTCCCTACCGGACACCCGCCGACACGGGGAATTGACCGCGCCCGTAGCTGAATTCGCAAGAATTCAGGTGCGGAAGAACGAGTCGAATTCTTGCGAATTCCGCTACCGATGCGGCAATACGCTGGTTTGAATCGACTCGGTGAGTCGAAAACCGGCCATTCTTGACCCCCGTCAGGATATTTTTCCACAATTTTCTTGACTTTTCGCGACGGATCGTCGAAGATGGCACCCAACAAAGAGCACTCCCAGGAAGGACAGCCAATGACTCCGTTTTCGCAGCCGCGATGAGGACCGCCGTGCGCGTCCCGGTGCGTCGCGTTGTCTGCGGGCGAGTTGTTGGAGATTGGCGCCGATCGCCAAGAGTCCTTTCCACATGGTCTACCTGAATTGGGAGTGCTTTCATGTACCACAATCTTTTCCAAAAACCGAACCACGCGCGTCATTGGTTCGCATCATTTGCCGTCTGTCTTACAGGATTGATGGTCTCCACCACAACCGTTCGCGCCGACGTCATCGCCGACTCTTTCGACGACTGGTCGACCACAGGCACGCAAGGGGAGAACCGCTGGGAGAACGGCTACTACAATCAGACGGCCGACTTGAACGGAGGCGGCGACGGCGAGTATCAGAGCGGTGAATTCATTCCATTTCCGAACGACGGCGGCCCTCACAGCCCAACCAACTTCTGGAACGGCACGCAGTGGGACTGGTTTGACGGTAATCAGCCCTGGACGGAAATCGGCCAGGAGAACACGCATCCCAACGGCTCGAATCAGCCCGAGGTCCATTGGACGATCCGCCGCTGGACGAGCGATACGACCGCGCCGCTGGAACTTTCCTGGCAGATGCGCAAAATAAACCTCAAC
This sequence comes from Planctomycetota bacterium, assembly GCA_022564995.1. GTDB lineage: Bacteria > Planctomycetota > Planctomycetia > Pirellulales > JADFKK01 > JADFKK01. The sequence goes on from JADFKK010000237.1 coordinate 8,294, forward strand.
TGCGGCAACGGCGTCACCGGCAGGCTGTTCGTCAATGGCCGCGAAGTCGACTCCGCAACCATTGCCAGCAACGACGGATTCGGTGTTACGCGAATGTCGTACGCCAACATCGTCGCCGGCGACCTAATTGACTTGGCCCTGACGCCGACCGGCATAGACGGTACCGCGGCGGACGGCTGCGACGGTTCGGCCTTTCGGCTGACCATGAACGATACGATTCCGCCCGGCGCAGGCAATCGCGTCGAGAAGTTGGCAGATTCCGTGACCGAATTCTCGGGGAACCAGGGACAGGACGGCTGGCGCTACGGCTACTACGACGTGGGGGCCGATGCGGCCAACGGGATTCCCGTCGAGTATGATCCAAGCAACGATTTTACCGAGTTCCTTGTCGACGGCTCGGGCGTTGTTTCCCAAGATGAGGCGTTCGGTGGATGGAAAAACAGCACGAACCACTGGGACGGTTCCAAGTGGGATCTGCTCAACAACGGGGCGCCCGTCAGCCATGGGCCGTGGACGGAAGTCACCGCAACGGGAGGTCATCCCGCGGCCAATGCCCAGGGCGATCCGGACGTGCATTGGGCGATGCGTCGTTGGATCAGCGATTTTGACGGCGAAATCCAAATCATCGGCACCCTCGGCAACGGAAGCCCCAATGGTGACGGAACCATCGGACGCATCATCGTCGACGGCATCGAGATTTACTCGCAATTAACCAACGACGATACGTTTGAATTCGAGGTGAATGCAACTGTCAGCATGGGATCAATCATCGACTTTGCCATCAACCCGGACGGCGCCGACGTATTCAACGAGATCACCGGCGCCGGCCTGGCGGACGTAAGTGATGGCTCCGATAGCACCGTGTTCACGGCCACGATCTTTGCGTTCGAGCCGTTCAACGTCCTCGTCGCCGACCTCAACAACAACGGCTTCGTCGACTTCGAGGACTTGACGATCCTATTGGCCAACTGGAACAAAGACGTCACCGCCGCCGACGGGAACCTTGTGGAGCCGCTGGTCAGCGTGGTCAATTTCGCGGACCTAACCGTGCTGCTGGCCGATTGGACCGGACCCGGACCGGCCGGCGCGCCGGAAGCGGCGTTGGGTGAAGCGGTGCCGGAGCCTTCGACCTTGCTGCTCGGTGTGATTGCCACGCTCGGCTTGAGCTTCTACCGGCGACGGAGACGCCAGGCGTTCTGAGCCTCACTGATTCCCGACGTGGTCCGACTCACCTTGCCGGCCGTTCGTGCAACGGGGGCGAAGCTGGGGTGTCGTTTTTGCTGAGAATGGACGTAAAGCGAGGCGTTCTTGGCTTTTCGGCATGACCTACCGGAATCTTCTTGCATCGGCTTTTCGGGGTGGATAGAATTCTGCTGGTATCCCATTCGGGAAGACTGTGAGCCTGGGCCGGTTCCAGGTACATTCAAACGGGAAACCCCGGTTGATGCAAGGGTTCGTGAAGCGACGCTGCGCGAAACCAACCGCGGGTTTGCCAGAAGCGATCACGTAACTTGGTGCATTGTCAAGAATCAAACAATCGCTTTACCGGGTTTCTGTTCCATTCGTAACGGGAGCAAGACGAATGAAAACGCGATCGGTTTTCTTGTGTGTGACGGCGTTTTATCTCACCTTGGCCCTGCAGACATCAGCGTCGGGTGACACCATTTCCAACAGCGGACTGCTCGTGGAGTACGCCTATGAAACCTCGGGCGGGCTGGCCGTCGCTGACGGACAGTCAGCCGCCGGCGCGCAAATCGATGACACGGGTCTCAATCCCGCTGGCGCGAACCACGCGACCGGCTCAGCGTTTGCCCAGTTTCCCAACCTGTTGACTTACAGTTTGGATGTCATGGGCGATGGCGGTGTCGGTTCAGGAAGGGCGCTGAGCTTCCCGCTGCCGGAAAGCAATACCAATTACGTTAGCATTCCGATCGACCAGGGCTCGGCGCTGGACAACATCGGGACGGGCGATTTCTACATCGAGGCGCACTTTAAGACGACCGATACGAACCGGGCCAACATCTTTGCGTCGTATTCCGCCGGCAATCCCAACACGGCGTTCAACCTGGAGTTGCACACCAATAACCGGGTCCGAATTTACTTGCAGGATGGGGTCGGCGTCGACGAAATCAACTCCACAGCACCCGGCATCACCTACGCCGACAACGAGTGGCATAAGATCATTGCCGTGCGCGATTCAAACATATTAACGCTTACGCTCGACGGCGTGGTCGTGGGCGCTCCCATCACGAGCAACCGCTCATTCGAGCAAACCAACTCCATCTTCCGCATCGGCCAAGACAACCGCGGCCCAGGCACGCCCAAGTTTACGGGCCTGATCGACGACATCACTCTGACCAGCAGCAACAACGCCCTATTTTCTCGCGTCGCCGTTTACAACTTCGACACGGCCGACGGAGTCGCCACGGTCGGCGGTGCCAGCGCGATCGGAACGATTGACGACACGGGCGGTAATGCCGCCGGACCGTTCGGCGGGATCGCGGCGGCTGGATCCCCCGCAGCCGAGCCCGAGTATTCGGCCGACGTGCCGGCAGCCTTGGCCGGCCGTTCGACGTTTTCGTTGGAATTTGAAGAAGGGAAATCGACCATTGAGGACGGCACGTTCCCAGTAACGCCGGAAGTGGCTAGCGTTTCGATGGGCGATTTCACCATCGAAACCTGGTTCAAAACAAGCGATACGGGCCGGTCGGCACTCGTTAGCGGTTGGGCAAACGGTACGGACCGGGCGTTCGGATTGGAGTTGCACACCAACAACCGTGTTCGGTTTTTTATCGAGGGTGGCCCTGATTATGGCAACGGAGATTGAATACCACGCCAGCGTTCGACACGCGTGACGGTCAATGGCACCATGCGGTTGCACGTCGTGAGGGCACGGAGCAGACCGTTTGGGTCGACGGCACACTTACCGGCACGCGCGTCGATCCCGGCGAGCCGTTTGACATTGAAGTGGCGCTGATACGTTTGGGTAACGACAACCGGGCTGCCGGCCTGCCGTACGATGGATTACTCGACAACTCACGTCTTTGGAGTCGGGCACTTTCGGACGAAGAAATCATCAGTCTCGCCGACGGCGCCGTTCCCATGGCCTCCCTGATCAGCGACCTCAACAGCAACGGCTTCGTCGACTTCGAGGACTTGACGATCCTATTGGCCAACTGGAACAAAGACGTCACCGCCGCCGACGGGAACCTTGTCGAGCCGCTGGTCAGCGTGGTCAATTTCGCGGACCTAACCGTGCTGCTGGCCGATTGGACCGGACCCGGACCGGCCGGCTCGCCGGAAGCGGCTTTGGGTGAAGCGGTGCCGGAGCCTTCGACCTTGCTGCTCGGAATGCTTGCCGCGTTCGGTTTGAGTTTTCATCGGCGACGAAGACGACGGACGTGCTAATACTACAGCGCTAAGTGGTAAAGTCCGATACCGTGTAAAGCGTTTGGGGGCTAGGGGCTGGGGACTGGGAGCTAGGGAAACCTTGCTGCCGACTTGGCCAGCCCCCGGGTGCCGTGGGCGGGATCCTACAGCCATGCCTACCACCCCAATCACCTGTCACGCTTTCCGATTCCACCAACGGCTCCGCTCCAGCGAAGTCTCCCGCAGCCTTTTCATCTGGCGGGACAGCCGGTCGGACTTTCGGCTGGTGGGACGAGAGCGGCATCGGGATGTTCGGTTCGGCGATCAGGTGACCTGCTGAGTCGTCGTAGAATCGCAGGGGATTGCTTGCTTTGGCCGACATAATCTTCCATAATGACGGCCGTCGGCATCCGCGGCGTAAGTAAGTTCAACATCACTCTTGGAGGTCAGACCAATGCAATTTCGGCACATCGCAGTAGCGTTGTTGCTGGTTCCACTAGCTTTTGTAACTCACTGCCCCGGCGGGCTTGAATCGATTGCCAATGGAGTCGGAGGCGACGGGACATATCAAGTGTCCGTCGACGAATACGGCTCGATCGCCGATCGCAGTTATGGCGGAGGCGGTGATTCGTTTGATCCCGTGGGACCGCAGGGGCCGGTGGGCATCACGTTTTCCAACGGCTTATTTCTCACCGTCGGCAATACCCATCGGGAACTGCTCACGTCGAACACGATCTGGCCCAACAACAACGCGGGCTTCGATGGAAACGCTGACTTCACGCTGACTCATGGCATCATCAATGCCAATCAGCCCGACGACACCAACAACGACGGCGTTTTTGACACCACCAGCAGCAGCTTTGGCGTCACGGGCGCAGGCGTGGACTTGACTTTCGATCTTGAGCAGACCGTCACCGACGGCAGTGTAGCGGGAACCGCCAGATACACGCGCAACTATGTTGTCACGAACAACGGTCCCGATCTCACGTTCAAGTTGACTTTGTCGGTCGACGGCGATCTCGCTTTCGACGGCGGGAATTTTCATTTGACCGATCAGGTCGGCGTGGGCACGCTCAGCGGTCAGAAGTATGTGATCATGCAAGAAGTCGGCGACATCTCTCGTGGAATGTCGATTTGGAGCCCTCAGGCGCACACCTACGCCGGTTCGAAGAAGGGTCTCCTACCCACGGGCGGAGGCACACCCTACACCGTCGGATCCGGACCGGCCATCTGGGACCACTACGGTCTGCCGGCCGATTGGATCAACGACATTCCGACCGTGGGAAAAAACGTCGACGGCCTAAGCAATCCGCTCTTGATGGCCCAAGACGCGAGTGTCTATTTGGAATGGGAAATCGACTTAAGCACGGGCGAATCGACCAACATCGACATCATCACCGCGATGGGCGAAATCGTGACCGCGTCGTTGTTACCTTCCGACCTCAACAGCAACGGCTTCGTCGACTTTGAGGACTTGACGATCCTGCTGGCCAACTGGAACAAAGACGTGACTGCCGCCGACGGTAATCTTGTCGAGCCGCTGGTCAGCGTGGTCAACTTCGCCGACCTGACCGTGCTGCTCGCCGATTGGACCGGCCCCGGACCGGCCGGCGCGCCGGCAGCGGCGTTGGGCGAAGCGGTGCCGGAGCCGTCGACGCTGCTGCTCGCCCTACTCGCCACGCTCGGCATTAGCGTTTGCGGTCGGCGGCGACGTCGAGATCGCTAAAAAGGTGCTAAAAAGGTGCCAACCCGAGCTAGCGCCGCCACCTCCCAGAATATGTTTGCATCTGGCTGCCGGGGCGGCTAGGATGCTGCTGGTAGGCGAACACCGCAATACGGGAGATCGCCATAACTTCAAACTCTTCGTTCCTCACGTTGACCCTGTCAAGAGCACCAAGGAAAAGTAAGATGTTCAAGCAAACGGTTATTCTTGCCGCGGCTGCCGGATTGGTGATCGCACTGATCCCGGCTGCGCAGGCGCAGACAATCAACTGGGCGGGAGGTAGTGGCGAGTGGACGACGCCCGGCAATTGGATAGGCGGCGTTGTCCCCGTCGCTGGTCAGACCGCCGACTTCGGTGTGCCGAATCCGAGAATCGATGTCACCATCGCGGGCCCGGTGACCGTTGGAGTGATAGAAAATGCCAAAGGGACCGACCGCCGCTGGTATGTCCAATCGCTTAGCGGGGTCGGTCCGTTAACCGTCGACAACAACGGTGCCGAAGCGACCTGGAATTGGGGGAGAAGGCAGGGACATTTGGGCTTTACCTTGGACGTTCCGGTCGTGTTGAACGACAACTTGACGTGGAGCGGCAACGGGAGGGGATTTGGCGATTCCGCTGAATTTCTCCCCGGCTGGAGTATGAACCAGCCGATCAGCGGCCCGGGACGATTGCGTTTGAACATCGGTGACGACCCCAATGATAACGGCGGGTCGGGCGGTCCCTGGTTCTTCGACATGAATGTTACCAATACCTACGCAGGCGGCACCATCGTGGCCTCTCATCCTGGCTGGGATTCCGAAAACGGTGCCACGGTTCGAGCGAACGCCGAGCAGTCCTTTGGCACGGGGAACGTAACGCTGTTGGCGGGGGCGGTGAACGACCCACAAGACACGCTACCTTACAATCCTAACTCGACGATCGGCACGAATGACCCCGTGGGCTCCTTGTGGATCACCGACGACACTGCGGACACGGGCGGCGACGGCGACAACCGCATCCACGATACGGCCACGCTGTCGCTGGAAAGTTGGAACGACACGGTCAGCACCTTCTACACTTGGGTCCATTTGGATGCGGGCGTGGACGAGACCATCGCGGAATTGATGATGGACGGCGTTGCCCAGGCGAGTGGAACCTGGGGCGCCACGGGAAGCGGTGCGGACCACATAGACGACAACTACTTTGCCGGGACAGGTGTCCTGAGCGTCGGCGGCGCCACGATTCCTAGCGACCTCAACAGCAACGGCTTCGTCGACTTCGAGGACTTGACGATCCTGCTGGCCAACTGGAACAAAGACGTCGCCGCCGCCGACGGTAATCTTGTCGAGCCGCTGGTCAGCGTGGTCAACTTCGCCGACCTGACCGTGCTGCTCGCCGATTGGACCGGCCCCGGGCCGGCCGGCGCGCCGGAAGCGGCATTGGGCGAAGCGG
>JADFKK010000238.1 GCA_022564995.1 Planctomycetota bacterium
GTTCACCGACTACCGGAACGCCTTTTTTCTCAGCTTCAATGACAACTTGATTTTCAAGATTGACGCCAGGACTGACAACCAGTAAATCCTGATTGACAATATTTTTTTTCGAATGAACCCCAAGTTCATAGGTCAAACCCTTTGTTTGGAGTCTCTCACACTCTTTCTTTATTTCATCGTTTACTCTTTTATCACTAAGAAAAACCTTTGCTCCATGCTTGAGCATAAGTTCCGCCGCCGCAATACCGCTTCTGCCGGTCCTCCCCGACACGACGCCGCAGACGACCCCGGATGATGCTGCGCCGCGCAGCCCGTAATGTTATTTATGTCCGTGCCTCTCTCACAAATGTGGACCATCGCCCGTTACGTGCTGGGCAAGCGTCTGCGCCGGCAGCGACGCTATCCGCTGGTGTTGATGCTGGAGCCGTTGTTGCGGTGCAATCTGGCCTGCGCCGGCTGCGGCAAGATCCAGCATCCCGTCGAGATCCTTCGCCGGCAGCTTTCTCCGCGGGAGTGCATGCGGGCCGTCGACGAGTGTGGTGCCCCCGTGGTTTCCCTGCCCGGCGGCGAGCCGCTGCTGCATCCCCAGATCGACCAGATTGTTGCCGGTCTGCTGGCTCGCAAAAAATATGTCTACCTGTGTACCAACGCCCTGCTGTTGGAAGAGTCGCTGCATAAATTTCGCCCGTCGAAGTATCTCACCTTCTCGGTACATCTCGATGGCCCGCGAGAAGAGCACGATCGGGCCGTTTGTCGCGCAGGCGTGTACGACGTGGCGGTCGATGCGATTCGCGTAGCACTTTCGGCCGGGTTTCGCGTGACGATTAACACGACGCTATTCAGCGGGGTCGACACCGAGCGATACCGGCGCTTCTTCGACGAGATGGCCGACCTGGGCGTCGAGGGGATCAGCATTTCGCCCGGATATGGTTACGAGAAAGCGCCGGACCAAGACCATTTTTTGCGGCGACACGAGACGATCAACTTGTTCCGCCGCCTGCTGGCCGGAGCGAAGCGCCGCTGGAAATTCAACCAGTCGCCGCTGTTTTTGGAATTCCTCCAAGGCCGCTGGGACCTGGAATGCACGCCCTGGGGAAATCCCACCTACAACGTCTTCGGCTGGCAGAAGCCTTGCTACCTGCTCGACGAAGGCTACGCCGATTCGTTCGCCGAACTGCTCTCCGAAACCGACTGGCACAACTACGGCCACGCCAGCGGCAATCCCAAGTGTCGCGACTGCCTCGTCCACTGCGGCCACGAACCCACCGCCGTCATGCAGACCTTCGGCTCGCTCAAGGCGATGTTGACCACGGTCCGATTGATGCTGATCGGGCCGAAGCGCGAAGCGCCGCCGGCGGAACTACCCACGACAGAATCTGTGCCGAGGGAAGTCTTCGAGATCGCCGAGACGTGGCAATCGGCGGAGAAGGCCGAGCAAGATGCGGAATTGCCGCTGGCGAGTTGAATCTCGGGCGTGTTCTTGGCGAAGACGAGCCTCGTTGTTGACCGGGAATGAACGTGAGCATATGATAAGTAGTAGTTGGGGCCGCTCCGGCGAGTCACCCTGTCGGGTAGGTCTAAAGTCGAGATTACCGAGACGGCGATATGAACGTCACTCCAGAACAACTCCAGTCGATCCAACAGGGTCAGGCCGTCTCCGTTACTGTCGGCCAGACGGAGTGTGTCGTCGTGCGCCTGGACGTTTTCCGGCGAATTCAACAGCACGCCTATGACGACAGCGACTGGTCGGATGATGAGATGTCGACATTGGCGGCGCAAATGTTTGAGGGACTCGACGACCCACAGAAAATCCAATGAAGCGAGGCGACGTCATTCTGTGCGCGTTTCCGCATTCCGGTTCGCCTCCCGGCAAGAAGCGACCGGCCCTCGTCGTTCAGAGCGATCACTATAACCATCGTATCGCCAATCTGCTAGTGGCGGGCATCACCGGTAACCTCACGAACGCGAACGATGCGGCACACTACCTGATCGACGTCTCAACGCCGACGGGCCAGCCGTCCGGACTCAATCGCAACTCGCTGGTCTCATGTATCAATCTGGCCGTGCTCCCACCGCGAGACGTGGGCCGCAAGATTGGCGAATTGCCAGACGACGCTATGGAGCAAATCAGCGAGTGCCTGAAGGCAGCGATGGACATTTAGTCGGAGCGATTCATTGCCTCGTTTCTCGCTCGGCGAGCCGTTTTCGTCCCTCGGACTTGATTTGCTCGAATCGCTCCCGTAGCGAATCGTCGTCGTACTCCGTGAATTCGCCGGAATCAAGCTGCTCGATTCCCCGATTGACGTCGTCGCGGAGTTGTTCCCGACGTTGCTCACGTTCTCGTAGTAAGCGTAGGCCGTGGCAGATGACTTCTGTTTCGGACTGATATTTCCCAGTGGCAACTTCCTGCTGCACAAACTGATTAAGGTCGGCCGGTATTGAATCGGGCATGACTAAGCTCCTAGTGCGACGCAATTGTCATTACGGAATTCACGATCAAACGATTCGACGGACTGCTGCGACCATCGTGCATCGTGTCGTCGCCACACGCTGTCATTTTAGCACCTTGCCACGCCCAGAGGAAAGACACGTCTTTGGCGATCAGTCCGGCAAATACCCGTCCAGCATCACCGCCGGCACATTCGCGCGCAATTCCGTCGGCCCCATCTCGGCCGGCAGCAAGACGACTTGCCCTTTCTTGATGGGCTGCCTGCTGGGATCGCCATCGATTGTGACTTCTCCTTCAATCACCGCCAGGACGTGACAGCGATCATCGCCGCCGATGATCTGCGGGCGGTTGATGGTCCAGCGATCCCAAACGAACTTGTCGCAGGCGATCAGCCGCTCGACGTGAGGCTGGTCGGTTGGCTGGGGCGATTGCACTTGGGCCGGGCCGTGGTCGTAGTCGATGACCGTTAGCGCTTGCTCGATGTGCAGCGGGCGAGGATTACCGGCCGGATCAAGGCGATTCCAATCGAACAGACGAAATGTCACGTCGCTCGATTGTTGTAGCTCGGCCACAACCAGCCCTGCGCCGAGTGCGTGGACCACCCCGGGTGGAATGAACACGCAGTCGCCGACCATCGGTTCGATCTTGTGCAGGCACGATTCGCAGGTGCCGCGGGCCAACGCTTCGCGCAGCGCCGCTTGGTCGACGCCCGGTTTGAGGCCGGCGTAAATGACGCTTCTCGGCTCGGCGGCCAGCACGACCCAGGCTTCCATTTTGCCGAGGTCAGGCGGATCGAGCCGCGCGGCCTGCTCGTCGTTCGGATGGACCTGCACCGAGAGCGTGCGGTTGCAATCGAGAAATTTCAGTAGCAGCGGAAAACGGGGCAAGGGATGATGCCGACCCAGCAGCGTCCCGCCATGCTCGGCCATCAGATCCGCCAGCGAGTGCCCGGCCAAAGGCCCGCTGGTAACGATGCTCTGATCGTCGCCGCGATCGACCACTTCCCAGCTTTCGGCGTAATCGTCGCCTTCACCCAAGGTCTTGCCGAGCAGGCTATCGAGACGCCGTCCGCCCCAGATGTAGCGGCGCAGGACGGGCTTGAAGCGTAGGGGGTAAAGCGTTGGCATGACGGCGCCATGTGGTGTGAACAGAATAGTAACTTTCTCGCTCTCATCATGCCGAATGTTCGCTGCGAGACAAGTGGCGACGCCAGTCGATCGGGAAATCCTAAGCACGAAATCCTAAACGAATTCGAATGTCGAAATCTCAAATGCGCGTGAAACGATCCCATCGCCTTCCGGCGGGGGCTAGGGCGAAGGAAGTGATCGTGCATCTTCTGTGGTTTTGGATTTCGAGCATTTTGATTTGTTTAGGATTTCGTGCTTCGGATTTGGGCCGTAGGGTGGGCATTGCTCGCAAAAAAACGCGGATTATCGATGGGCAGTGTCCACCCTACTTCACGTCGCTTCGCTTGTCGCCCTCGCCGTGGCTTGTTATGATTGACTCTGCCAGCCGTGGCTCGCACCGCGAGGCCACCCTGCCTATCAACGGCCTCTTCCACTTCTGGCCTCTCTTAAGGAGCGCGGTGCCATGAGCCAACGCGACGAAAAAGATCTGTTTTCAGAAACGACAATGACCTTCGGTGAACACATCGAAGAGCTGCGTCGCTGTCTATGGAAAGCGATGATCGGGCTGCTGATCGGCTTCGGCATCGGGCTGTCGGTCGGCGAAAGAATTGTCGACTTCATCCAATCGCCGCTCAAAAGGTCACTGGAAGAATACTATTCCAATCAGGCCAAGGAACAACTCCGCCGCGAGTACGAAGGCAAGGTCTCGCCGGAAGTGCTGGCGATGGTGGTCGAGCGTGGGTTGATCCCCGAGCAAATGACGATTGAGCCCCGGTTTTTTATGCAGCAATTCATTGAGGCTCACCCGGGCCTGGCCGGCGTCCTGGCCTTTCCCGCCTACCCGTTTCGTGACGAAGACGTGGCGAACGCCGAGACCTTAGCCGAAGCATTGGTGAAAGCTGGCAAACAACGTGAACGGACGGGCCTGGCCGGCATATGGGACGGATTGACGGCCGACAAACAGACCCACCTCATCAAGGGCACTGGGAGTGATGACGATGCGGAGCTGCTCAAGAAACGCGAGGCTCTGGCCAAGATATTCGACCAGGCTCTATCCAGGCCCGACCTCTACGACGAAACGACGTTTGCGGAAAGCATGAAAAAACACGCCGCCAAGGACGAATTGATAAAGCGGTTCACGAAACGCGGTGAAAACAACGACAACGCCGAAGTCCGCTTGCTCAATTGGTTCGCGTTACACGCCGAATTAACCGGCGACTGGTTCGACCTCAACGCGGAATCGGCCAACCCCATCGCCTCACCGCATCCGCTACTGGTGCGGGCTCGCGTGTGGCGCGATCTGAAGAATGACCGGCGGATCAAGATCAAGACGCTTAGTCCGCAAGAGGCCTTCGTCATCTGGCTGAAGGCGTCGCTAGTGTTTGGGATGGTGATCAGCAGCCCCTGGTTGTTCTGGCAGATGTGGCAATTCGTGGGTGCCGGGCTTTATCCGCACGAAAAACGCTACGTAACCATTTTCCTACCGTTCAGTCTGGTGTTGTTTTGGGCAGGGGCCGCCCTGGCGTTCTTTTTTGTGTTCCGGTTCGTGTTGGACTTTTTGTTCAGCTTCAACGCCAGCATGGGCATCGATCCTGACCCTCGGATCAGCGAGTGGATCGGCTTTGCGCTGTTTCTGCCGATCGGATTCGGTATCTCGTTTCAGTTGCCGTTGGTGATGTTGTTCATGGAGCGGATCGGGCTGTTTTCGGTCGAGATCTACATCCGCAAAGTGCGGATTTCGATCTTGGTGATTGCGGTGCTCTCCATGCTGCTGACCCCGGCCGATCCGATCAGCATGTTGCTGATGTTCATCCCGCTCACGCTGCTGTACTTCCTCGGCGTCGCCCTCTGCAAATATATGCCGCGGAGCCGCAGCCCGTTCAAAGAAGTGGATGAGGTGTAGAAGAAATCCGAAATCCTAAGCACGAAATCCTAAACAAATCCGAAGGACCGAAATTCAAACGATCGAAATATGCAAGCGCGTTTCGTCACCGTTTTGAGTTTTGATCATTTCGTATTTCAGATTTGTTTCGGATTTAGGATTTCGTGCTTTTCCGCCTAGATTGCTTCGACTCCGCGTTCACCCGTCCGAATGCGGATGCAGTCGTCCATGGGCAGGACGAAGATTTTTCCGTCGCCGATTTGGCCGGCCTCGCCGGTGCGTCCGCCTTTGAGGATGGCGTCGATCGTCGGCTCGACGAACTCTTCGTTGACGGCGATTTGCAGTTGCACTTTGCGGACCAGATTGATGCTGATCTCGTGCCCCCGATAGACCTCGGTGTGTCCCTTCTGGCGGCCGAAACCCTGCACGTCCATCACCGTCAGGCGAAACACCTCGACCTCGGTCAGCGCTTCCTTCACCGCTTCGATTCGGTTGGGTTGAATGATCGCGATGATAAGCTTCATCGTAGGCTCCTGTCGGTAATGTTCTACGGCGCTAGTTCAGGCGGCGGTCTTCCCGGGCGCTGGGAGCTAGGAGTCAGGTGTTAGGAGCTAGGTGTTACGACTGGCAAGGGGAGAACATCTTTGTCGGACGGCTCGCCGTCCCTAACACCTGACACCTGACACCTGACACCTAACTCCTAGCTCCCAAACGCTTCGTAGAGAACTTGGCGCCGCAGTGCTACGCCGCCCTCAATCGTATCGGTCGGGCCGGCGCCCCTCAAGGGCAGTCGCCGCCGGGGTCATTCGGCAGCGCAAAAAAAATACCCCGGCTTGGGCAGGCAAGGCGGATCGCCTACCCAAGCCATAGGGGCATTCTTCTGGCCCAGGCAAGAGCCGAAAGTAGTTCGCGTGAGTTCATCGGTTTCACAATTTCGGGCCGGTCGGCCGCCTCACGCGCGGGCTGCCGACCGCACCCTTCTCAACTTTCTACATGCTTCTCGCTCACCTCCTTGGTCGTGAGTTGGAACTTGAAAGCAACGTTTCAATGCCGTATCACGCTCCTTCGGGTCGCGGAACCGGCGCCGCGGCCGTTCCGTGTCCGGTCGCGACGGGCGCGAGGGCGGGAACTGGCGATCCGGGCATTGTGTCGGCGACCATAATCGGCGGATAGGCGTACAGCCCGTGCTCCGTGATATCGAGCCCTTCTCTCTCCTCCGCTTCGCTGACTCGCAGCCCGATCGTGACCTTGATCGCGTAGAAGAAGGCCAAGCTGACCGGGAAGGCCCACAAGAAGCAGGCACCGATACCGACCAACTGCACCATCAGTTGCGTCGCGGTTCCACCTAACAACAGGCCCCCGGGCATAAACAGACCGACAGCGAGCGTGCCCCAGGCACCGCAAACGCCATGGACCGAGATCGCACCGACCGGATCGTCGATGCGGAGCTTCTCGAAGAACATGACCGAGGCGACCACAATCACCCCGGCGATCAGGCCGGTAAGCGCCGCGAACACGGGGCTCAGCACGTCGCAACCGGCCGTGATGCCCACCAGCCCGGCCAGCGCTCCGTTGAGGGCGAATGACGGGTCGGGTTTCTTGAACTTAATCCAGGAGGTCAGCATGGCCCCGATTGCGCCGGAGGCGGCGGCCAGATTAGTGGTGACGGCAATGCGGGCGAACAATCCCCCGCCAACCGAAGTCGTGCTGCCGGCGTTGAAGCCGAACCATCCGAGCCACAGGATGAACACGCCCAAGGCGGCCAACGTGATGTTGTGCCCGGGAATCGGGTTGATCTTACCGTCTTTTCCGAACTTGCCAAGGCGAGCCCCGAGCACAATGGCCCCGGCCAAGGCGGCCCAGCCACCGATGGAATGAACGACCGTGGAGCCGGCAAAGTCGAGAAAGCCGAAGTCTTCACCAAAAACGGATGTCATGAACGGACTGCCCTTTTCCAACCAGCCCGAGCCGGTTGTTCCGACCAATCCACTCCAGCACCAGCCGCCGAAGATCGGATAAACGATCACGCAGATGAAGGCTGAGTAAATCAAGTAACTAGCGAATTTCGTTCGCTCGGCCATGGCTCCGCTGACGATCGTGGCGGCGGTGGCGGCGAAGACGGTCTGGAAGATCAAGAACGCCCAGTCGAACGTCGTGGCCGTCTTGCCGAGTTCCACTTCGCCATCGACCATCTTCGCTTCCTCAAAACCGCCTTCGTAAAGGAAGCCGTTGGTGCCGATGAAACCCTGTGTGGCGCCGAACATCAGTCCGAATCCGATGATCCAAAAGGCCAGTGAACCAATCGACAGGTCCATCAGGTTCTTCATCATGATGTTGCAGGCGTTCTTGGCGCGGGTGAAGCCGCATTCGACCAGGGCAAACCCGGCTTGCATGAAGAACACCAGGAAGGCGGCGATGCAGGTCCACAGGGCATCGACTTCGCCTCGAAGAACCGTGTCGGAGATGTTGGCCGCAGCCGGCGCGGCATCGGCCGCGGCTTCTGTCTCTTCCGCCCTGACGTCGCCGGTCAGCATCAGCATCAGCCCCAGCAGGGCGACCGCTATACAGACGCGGTTGGTCGTTAGTTTCAAAATCGTGGTCATTTCTAACTCCGCCTTTCAGAATGGATGTAGTTTGTAGGGTGGCAGCGCAATGCCCGATGGGCCCATCGGGCATTGCGCAGACAGCGAAGAATGCACAGGCCGATTTAGCAATCGGCGTGCCAAGGGCCTGATCGAGCCCTTGAGATGAGACGGGAGCGCCGTCCCAAGACGTTTACCATAAACGACTTACTGCGCAAGAGGGCGATTCCATTTTCGCCCTGCGCAGACCCGGAATCAACACCGCTGCCCAACATGCTAGCACTGTCCATGCCCGCAGATTAAGCAGCCGCTTGCGGATTTTCCCGCTTTCTCCAGCCCGAGTAAGCACCGTTCGAGAAATAAGCGTGGCGAGCCCTGAGCGTTAGCTCAGGGGTATTGCGGCTGCGCGCGAAGAGCTTGACGCCCGGCGAGGAATTACCGACGGCCTCACGGCCGCCGCTCGCCGGATGTCGTTTCGTGAGACACCTATATCGTGAACGACGCCAAGTGACGATCTACCGATACAGACTCGGCGTCGTCTCGGCCCAGCCGACGACCGGCACATCGGGCCCGAGCAGGAAGATCTCGACGCGGCGGTTGCGTTGTCGGCCCTCGGGCGAGTCGTTTTGGGTGATCGCCTGATGCTGGCCGAATCCGCCCAGGCCCAACTGCTCCTCGGGAACCCCTTCGCGGTGGAGCTGGTCGACGACGGCCAACGCTCGATGGGCGCTGAGATGAAAATTGTTGGGATATCGCTGACGGGTTTCGCTGCCGACGATATTTCGATCGTCGGTGTGTCCGACCACCATGATCTTGAAATCGGCCGCGTCCGGCCCGCGCAGCACGGCGGCCAATTCGCCCAACAGTTCGCTCGCCACGGGGCGCAGCTCGGCCTTGCCCGAATCGAACAGCACATCGCTATCGATCTTGGCAACTCCGAGATTCGGGTCGTAATAGAGGCCGGGGAATTTTCCGGCCAGGGCCTGCAATCGGCTGTTGAGCCCGTCGGGAATCGCCACGCCGCGGCGTGCGAGCGAGTCGAGGTGTCCGCGGACCGCGACGCGCTCCCGTTTGAAGTTAGCCAGTCGCTGGCGGTCGATTCCAAAGCGTTCTTCGAGCCTTGCGAGCTGCGCTTCGCTGGTGCCAAGCTGGTCTTCTACGTCGTGGGTGTGCGTGTTGATCGCGGCAATCCTCTGGCGCAGCGCGCGCGATTCGGCAACGAGGCTTTGATTCTTGGCTTCGCTGGCCGCTAGCCTCTCAGCAGGCACCCAGACACACCCACTCGTGCAGCACAGCCCCAGCAACACCAGGGCCAATAAAGGTCGGAACGCGACCATGAGTTCGACTCCTTTCAAACGGAAGCAGAATAAGACGTGAGCGGCACGGCGCTAGCCGCCGGTAAATCTACGCTACGTTTTCCCAGACAAAACCGGCGGCTAGCGCCGTGCCGCTCACAACTTACCGGCGGCTAGCGCCGTGCCGATCACATTCGATAATTGTTCTCTTACTTTTCAAACCAATTCAAAACTGCGTCCATCATCGAGCTGTTGAGCGGGTAGGCACCGCCCCAACTCCACATGTTGCGGATCAGGTCGAACATCATCATGCCGGCGAATGCCAACACAATAATGCAACTGAATAAGCTGATAACATTCCAAATCGAGTAGGGGTATTCCGGCTTTTCCGCCACCGCTGCCTGCATGGTGATCGGAGAAATCGCGGAAGCCAGGCCCGCGGCTCCCGGCATCCCGCCGAGATCCTCTTCTAACATGGCCGACATGGCCGGAATTTCTCCGCCGAGCATCGTCGCGGCCGCATCGTCGTAATCCTCTTCTTCGCTATCCAGGGCGATGACTTGCGAGCCGCTGTCCGAGGCGTCTTCAACCTCTTCCATCGGCGTTAGCATGAAGTCGTCGTCGGCCTTGAGCTGCGTGGCGGCGTCCAGGTCGGCGCTATCCTCCTCAAGCGAAATGATGTCGTCCTCGCCCAACTCAAGCGACTCGACGTTCGAGCCGCCCAGTTCAACCGGTTCTTCGAGCGAAATTCCGCTGTCGGTCGGGTCGGCCAGCGAGATGCCGCTGTCGCCGGCGCTAATCGTAATGTCGCTGTCGCCCGAATCTCCCAGCACCAAATCGTCGTCGTCAGCAGCCAAATCGAGCGACGAGTCGCCCGCGCCCGGCTCATCGGCCAGGCTTAAATCGCTGCCCTCCAAACTCAATTCGTCGTCGTCGCCGGCCAAAGACAGATCGCTGTCGGCCAGCGAAAGATCGCTGCCGCCGAGGTCTCCGCCCAACACATCCGAATCGCCGGCCAGGCGCACGTCGGACCCACCCGCGGCAGTAAGTTCTAAATCACTTCCGCCCGCCGGCTGCTCGCCCTCGCCCTGGCCGATAATCGTGCTGCCGGTGGTCTCGCCCGCAGCGCCCAATTCCTGCTCGCTGAGCAAGATCGAATCGTCAATGTCTAAATCGCCACCGTCCAAATCACTGCCGGCCAAATCATCGCTAAGCGATAGATCGTCGCCGGCCTCGGTCTTCAGACGACCGCGCAGCTTCTCAATGTCTTCCTCCTTGAACTTCCAACTCGAGCCGTCACGATAGCCCGATATCTCAGCGCTGGTGCGCATGTCATTGAGCCGCTTTTCGCTGATGCCGAGCAGCTTCGCGGCTTCTACTAATTCGATGTACTTGCGGGCCATTTCGATCTCCTACTCTCGGTGCGGGCCGAGCGTGTTGCAGCCGCTTGTCGCGGTGCCGGCGGAAGAATCGCAACATGACCACGGTCGGAAGCTAACGTCTCTGCTCCAACAGCGTGCGAATCTCTCGCGGCAACGGACTCACGGCGTTGAAATCGCTCATTTCGAGATCCCAATGAATCTTGCGGACACTCTTGAGCGTAACTTTACCGGTCGCCAACTCTATGTGATACACACTCATCACGCGGCTCGCCGGATCGATCACCGTGATCTGCTGACGATGCTCGTCGACCGAGGCCGTCAGGGCGATCAGGTGGCGGTCGCTGGCTGCTGCGCGCGATGAACCAACGGCAGGCGTGCGATTCGACCCGGCGGAAATTCCACCCAAGACGAACGTCAATGCCGCGCCTGCCAACAACCCGAATACCGCAGTTCTCATAAGTTTCCTATCCGATTACGGGCTTACGGAAACTCGGGCGTATAGATCCATTCTAAATACCCAGGTTTCCAGTTCAAGAGCTAGTTTTCGATCAATTCAACCCGGATTGGCTTCCAATCGGAGAATGACCCCCCGTTAGATTGGGTTTTCAGACGCCGGCTGCCGGTCAGGGTTCGTTTGATTGCCGAGCGGTTATTCCAGCCGCCCTGAGACGAGACACGAAGAAAAGACCATCCGCCCGTCTACGCCGGCGGAACATGGCGGGCGGAGTGTAGCGAGCTGGCCGCCCGCCAGCAAGGCCATTCAGCGGGGGCATGTTGGCGTTTTTTCGCCAACGCCCCATAAAGCCGCGACCGTTGGTCGCGCCCGACGGGTCGGGTGGCGTTATATTAAATCGCAGGCGCGACCAACGGTCGCGGCTTGATGGGGGTGGGCTGGACTTTGGCGGCGGTTAGTCCCTTAGGTTCCCGAAGGTTTTTATCGAACGATGCCTAACACTCATTCACTCCTTCAAAACTGTCGCAGCCGTTTCCACCGTCGAGCGTGTCCGTGCCGCCACCACCCCACAGGTCGTCGTCACCGTCCTCACCGTAGATCAAATCATCGTCAGTGCCGCCGTTCATATAGTCGTCGTCGGCGCCGCCGTACATAAGGTCGTCGCCGCTTCCGCCATTCATGGTGTCGTTGCCGGCGTCGCCGTAGAGCGTGTCGGCGCCAGCCCCGCCGTTGAGCGTGTCATTGCCGATCTGGCCGTAGAGCGTGTCGGCGCCCGCCCCTCCGCTGAGCGTGTCATCGCCCGATCCTCCGTAGAACACGTTGCCGCGCGTGTTCCCGGTGATGCTATCCGCGGCGGGCGATCCGTAGACGTTTTCCAGGCCCGTGGAGCTGCTCAGATTCAGCACGAGCTTGCCGGGCTCCACCGTCTGGTTGCCCGTCGTCGCCAGATTGACCGAGATCCCCCCGGCCGTAAAGCCGGTAAAATCGAGCCAGTCCGAGTCGGCCGATGCCGCTTCGGTGATCGTGTCGGTCCCCAGATCGCTCGATCCGGAAAACACGTAGGTATCGCTGCCGCTGCCGCCCGCCAGCGTATCGTTGCCGAGGCCGCCGGTGATCGTGTTGTTGCGCGTGTTGCCGGTGATGGTATCCGCGTTTACCGTTCCGATCACGTTCTCCAGACCGGTGGCGCTGCTCAGATTCAGCACCAACTGTTCTGCATCGACCGTCTGGTTACCCGTCGTCGACAGGTTAACCGTGATTCCCCCAGTCGTAAAGCCGGAAAAATCGAGTACGTCGGTATCGGCCGAGGCCGACTCCGTTATGCTCACGGTTCCCAAGCTGTCCCCGGCCGTGAACACGTAGGTATCGTTGCCCGTGCCGCCTATGAAAGTTTCGTCAAATTGACTGGCGGTGATGGTATCGTCGCCGCTGCCGCCGGTAACGGTGATGTTGCCGCTCAGGCCGGCGCCGGTAAAGGCGGCGGTGGTGACCCCGCTCAAATCGATCGTGTCGTTGCCCCCGGCTCCATCGATGTCGATCGACTTGACGTCGCTGGCAAGGATGATGCTGCCGGTCAGATTGACCTTGGCGCCGTTGATGGTCAGCGCGCCCCCGCTGGCCGCGATGGTAATCGTGTCGGCCCCGCTGGTGCCGTCGATGTCGAGCGCGCCGGTCACGGTATTAAAACTTACGCCCGGCATGGCGATGAAATTCCAATCCATCTGTGCGAAGTTTTCCCCGTTGGCAACATAAGTAATGCCGGTCGAGCCGGAGGCCAAGGTGACGTTGACCGCGCCGATTCCCATTCCGCTGATATCGAAGCCGTAGACGGTTCCGGTGCCGTAATCGATGACCGCGTCAACGGTCGCAGCGCCGCCGCCCGCGCCGCCCAGCACCATGTCTCCGACGCCGACGCCGTTGACCGGCTGGTCAAACTGCACAGCGAACCTGGCCGCCGGGGCTGGGACCGTGTCGGGTTCGCCATCCGCCGCCACTGCGGCGATCGCTCCCCCGTTAGCACCGATCGGGCATGGCCCGGTCCAGTCGGCCAACAGCACCGTCAGGTCTTCGAAATTGACTGGTGTGCCGCCCGCGTTTACGAGATTGCCCTCGCCGGCTGAGACATTCTTGTTCCAATTGGCCAACAGCACGGTCAGGTCTTCGAAGTCGACGGCGCCGTTTCCGGTCAGTTCCGAGGCGACGGACGGGGCAATTGTCACGGTCAAACCGGGCGAGACGAACGATCGATCCGCGTCCACCGCGCCCTCTAGGCCGGCCTTGATGGTGAATACATAAGTGGCGTCGGAGGTTAACCCGTTGGCCTGGAGGTCGGAATATCTGCCGTCGGCGCCGAGCGCGACAGGGCCGCCGATGGGGTTGGGGTCGCCGACTTTGTACAGCCAGACGAACGCGTCGGTGCCGAATTCATCAATGCCGTTGACCGGCACGCTAAGGACGCCGGCCGTGCGCGCCACGGTCCCCTCGAACGTCAGGTTCGTCGCCGTCAAAACGTCGAAACACTCCGTCACCAACTCCGGCGCGGCGTTGGGCGTGAGCGAGGGGAAGCTGCGGTATTTCCGGAAGCGCCACCGGCTTGAGTCGTCGCCATTTATTTCGTCGGCAACCGCGAACATAATGAAGCCGCCTGGCGTAAAGGCGTGTCCCTCCCACTTGACGGTTCGAAGGTTAACTTCCGCGGGTCTGCGGCCGTTAAAGACCAAGTCGAATTTGGGCGGGTCATCGGGCTCGCCACCGGTGTCCTTGTCGGCCGAGATAACTTTCCGGGAGTTCGTATCAGAACTCATCATGAGTAGCCGACTTGTGGTTTTACTCGCACCTGCTTTGTTCGTGTAAAAGAGGTCCGAGATATTCCGAATGCGAAGGCCTGGTTCGAGGTTGGTTACTTCGTCGATTTGAACCTGTTCCAGCGTTGTTGCTCCCCCTTCGAGCTTCGTAACCTCAAACACTTGGATACTATGTCTCTCTTTCGCGACGTAGAAAACGCCCGTCGCCTTATCGTAGGCGATACCTTCGAGACCGAAACTGCCGTCGTCGTCATGTAGGTTCGGGTGTGTTATCTCGAGGCGATTTGCGCCTGCGGCGGGCTTCGGGATATTCGTCGAATCGTCTAGAATGTCCACGATGGAGATGTGGAATACATCACCGCCTCGATCGCGTTCTTCAAGGATGGCAAACTGCGTTCCGCCCATGTGGACGATGCCTTCGAGATCGTCGAAGCCGGTCGTCGTCATTTTATAATAGTTCTCGCCGTTCGTATCAAACCTAAGAATCGACTCCGATTCATCGTCCACAATATAGATCTGATCGGTCTCGTCGCTGTACGTTATGCCGGACCACTCCTTGTCAACAGTAGTAGTGTCATCGAGTATTTGGATATCGACATATGGTAAGCCGTAGTCCGGTAACCGTTCACAGGTCGGGCAATAACGACGGCGCGGCTTGCTTTGAGAAGTGGGCAGTGACTGCTTTGGTCAAGTAGTCGTAGACTGATCGTTTTTGTAGACGACAAGTTTCTGAGACCGTCAACATGCGTTCGATGAAACGACTGCCCGATTCGCTTTGCGTG
>JADFKK010000239.1 GCA_022564995.1 Planctomycetota bacterium
CACTCGAAACCCTCCATGTTTCGCGGTAACGGGATTGTCTTCACACCCATTAGACCCGCAAAACCACGGAAGGTTTCGAGTTTTCTCGTATTTTCAGCGAGACGAGTACGCTTGGTTAAGGGCTAGTGACTGACGGGCTGCTGGTGACGACCAGTTGATCGGATTCGCCACACCTGCTTTTCCTACACTCGCTAGAAGATTGATCAGGTCTTCTAACCATACAGGCGAGATTCCGCCAAGAATCACGCCACCGATGGCCATTTTTTTCCAGGCCGTATTTTCATGGGTTCCGCTGGCATGTTGTTTCCGTGGTTTTTTCCTGTAAAATCGACGTAGGGAATCATCCATGCCATGAGCGAAATCACTCTCATCCTCGAGGCGGTGAAGAACGGAGACCGCGATGCCGCCCAGAAGCTGCTGCCTCTGACCTATGAAGAGTTGCGACGGATCGCCGGGCAGATGATGGCCAACGAGCGCCAGGGGCACACGCTGCAGCCGACCGCCCTGATCCACGAGGCCTACGTTCGCCTGGTCGGCCCCGAGGGCGAACAGCCGGATTTCGATTGCCGGGCACACTTCTTCACTGCCGCCGCCGAGGCGATGCGGTGGATCCTCATCGACCACGCGCGGCGCAAGCTGACGAGCAAGCGAGGCGGCGATCGGGAGCGCGCCCCCCTGGACGAGGTTGAGTTCGAGACCGAAGTCCCGCCAGACGAGTTGCTGGCGATCGACGAGGCGCTCAAGAAGCTGGAGAAGGAGAACCCCAAGGCCGCCGAAGTGGTCAAGCTCCGCTATTTCGCCGGCATGACGGTCCCTGAGGCCGCGAAAGTCCTGGGTGTCTCGCCGCGCACCATCGACCGCACCTGGCAGGGTGCGAAGGCCTGGCTTTTTAGGGAACTCGCGGATTAAATGGTACGCCGGACCGGAGTGCGGCTCACTGTTGTTTAACGGCAAGCCGAAGGCGACTGTGTTATGAGGCGATGAAACGCAGCCGCCTTCGGCTTGCCGTTAAACGAAACTGACAAGATCGGGACAAACCTGTAACACTTCCCAGGCAAGAAAAGTGGCGTGAAATCGGGCGGGAATGCGCCTGTTCCCAGGGAGCCGCCGACTGAACCCATGACCGACCTCGATATCTTCATCAACGCTCCGGACGGTCTGTCCCAGTCGCAGCTCGCCGCCTATTTTGATGAGGCCTGCGGCGGCGACGAGCAGTTGAGAGCCAACGTCGAAGCGCTCGTCGTCGCCGACAGAGAATCTCCCTCCTTCATGGAGCAACCGGCGGCGGGCAGCTTGCCCACGATCGATATACCTTCGGTCGATGGGCAGCCGGACGAGCAAATCGGTCCCTACAAGCTGTTGGAACAGATCGGCGAAGGCGGAATGGGCGTCGTCTATGTCGCTCAGCAGGAACAACCGATCCGTCGCCGCGTGGCGATCAAAGTCATCAAGCCGGGCATGGACAGCAAGGAGGTCATTGCCCGATTCTCGGCGGAACGTCAGGCATTGGCCCTGATGGATCACCCGAACATTGCCACGGTACACGACGCCGGGACGACCGAATCGGGCCGGCCCTATTTCGTCATGGAATTGGTGCGGGGCATTCCCATCACGGAGTACTGCGACCTGAATCGCGCAACACCTCGCGAGCGGTTGGAATTGTTCGTCTCTGTGTGCCAGGCGGTGCAGCACGCGCACCAGAAAGGCATCATCCATCGCGACATCAAACCGTCGAACGTGATGATTACCGAACACGACGGCACGCCCGTCGTCAAGGTCATCGACTTTGGCGTCGCCAAAGCGATCAACCAGAAGCTGACCGAACAGACCATTTACACGCGTCACCAACAGATGGTCGGCACGCCCTTGTACATGAGCCCCGAGCAGGCGGAACTGAGCGGGCTGGACGTCGACACGCGCAGCGACATCTATTCGCTGGGCGTTTTGCTCTACGAACTGTTGACGGGCACGACCCCGTTCGAGAAGACACGCTTGAGTGACGCCCCACTCGATGAGATTCGCAGAATCATCCGCGAAGAGGAACCGTCGAAGCCGAGCACGAAAATTCGCACGCTGGGGAAGACGGCGACTTCCATCTCGGGCAATCGACGCACCAGTCCGAAAAAACTTAGCCAATTCTTGCGGGGCGATCTCGATTGGATCGTGATGAAGTGTCTGGAGAAAGATCGCACCCGGCGTTACGACACGGCGCATGGCGTCGCGCAAGATCTGAAGCGGCATCTCACCCATGAGCCCGTGTTGGCCCGCCCGCCCAGCAAGATCTACCGATTCCGAAAAGCCTGGCAGCGGAACAAGACGGCATGCACTGCCGGGATCGCGGTGCTGTTGGCGCTGGTGTCAGGTATCGGCGTGGCGGCGGTTGGCTGGTACGAGGCTTTGGACCAACGCGACGTGGCGGTCGAGGCCCGCGCCGGCGAGGAAGAACAGCGGAAACAGGCAGAGTCGAACGAAGCGCAGGCCGAGATGGCGCGCAAGGAGACTCGCCTGCGCGCTTACACGGCCGAGATGAACGTGGCCTTTCAGGCGCTCGATGAACACAATTTGGGTCGAGCTCGCGAATTGCTTGACCGTCAGAAACCTCAACCGGGCGAGCAGGACTTGCGCGGGCTGGAATGGCGACATCTCTGGGATCTCTGTCAGGGCGACGAACTCGCGACGTTCCGAGACGCTTCTTCGACCAGCTGGTTCTACAGCGCGTCCTTTTCTCCCGACGGCAAACTGCTGGCCTTCGCCGCCGGCCAAAAAACGGTCATTCGCGAGGTCGCCTCGCGAAGCGTGGTGAAAACGCTTTCTCACGCGGCGACCACAGTGGCGTTTTCGCCGCGTGGCGATTTGTTGGCCAGCGCCGGATACACAGAGGTCAAGATTTGGGACACCGGCACGTGGGGCGAAGTCAAATCGTTTTCGGGCTCCCATTTTCCCGCCATATTCTCGCCAGATGGCCACTTTCTGGTCACCGCCGCCAAAGGCGGCTTTCGCGTCTGGAACACCGAGACCTGGGAGCCGGCCGGTTTTTGCAAAGGCGCGGAGAACATCCAGTGGCATCTGCGCCACGCCATCGCGTTTTCGCCGGATGGAAAACTGCTGTTCACCCCCGGCAACAGCGGCCTCGGAAACAACACCGAAAACAACACCGAAAACAACACCGAAAACAACACCGAAGCCAGAACCCTCAAATTCCAGGTCTGGAAGTTTCCTTCCCTTGAGCCGCTCCCCAGCTTTGCGTCGTTTCCGGATAGACTGGGGTCCGCGGTGTTTTTATCCGCGGACAACCGCCTCTTGACGGGCCAGTTTGACGGTTCGCTTCGCGTTTGGGATGTTGCGACCGGAAAGATCATCGAGACACATCGCCAGCACACCGGTTGGGTCACCGCGATCGTCACAGCGCGCGATGGGAAGACCTTCGTCACCGCGAGTACCGACCGTTCCATCGTTATCTGGGATGCCGCGAAAATTCAACCACTCACGCGGTTGCGCGGCCATCTGGCGGAAATCTGGGCGCTCGCCCTGTCGGACGACGGCCGAGTGATCGCTTCAGCTTCGCAAGATGGGCTTGCGAAACTCTGGAACCCGGCGACACGTCGCGGACCGTCTGATCTAATCGGAGCACACAAGACGGTGGGATTCATCGACGATGGTCGCTTGCTCGTTGCCGCCTCGAGCAAAGGCCTGATGCTCTCGGACGTAGTCAGCGGCGAGAGGAGCGAGATTCCGATTTCGGGCATGCACGACCCGAGCTACTCTTCCAACTATCCCGCGGACGTAGAGCGCGGCGGATCGCTGGTCGTGGTTGGGCTCGGCAGCAAGTTGGAACTATGGAACGCGACCACGCGTGCCCGCGAGGCATCCTGGGACGCGTTCGACGAAAGCGCGAAAACGGAGCAAACCATTTCCACCGTGGCTTTCTCACCCGATGGTCGCCATGTCGCCGCCGCATCGACGACCGGCCTGGTCAAGGTCTGGGACGTCGCCACACAAGGCGAGGTGGCGCGTTTCAAAGCCAGCAGCTCAACTTACGGGGATTTGGCTTTTTCCCCCGACTCTAAACTCTTGGCCTTGGGCCGAAACGCTCATGTCATCGTCTGGAACGTCGCGCTGGGACGTGAGACACTGAAACTTGGCCCACACAATGGCGATATCCGCTCGATCGAGTTTTCTCCCGATGGCCGGCTGCTCGCCGCCGCCGCATTGCAAGGTAATGAAGCGAACCTTTGGGAAATCCCCTCAGGCAAGTCGGTTGCCACGCTCCGAGGCCATGTGCAAGGTGTGGTATGCGTCGCCTTCACACCCGACGGCAAGACCCTGGCGACCGGCAGTCACGATCGCCGAGTGAAGCTGTGGAACGTGGCGACCCAACAGGAAATGGCCACACTTCCGCTGGACGGCATCATCTTGTCGCTCGTATTCTCTCCAGACGGCCGCAGCTTGGCGGCCGGCCACGAAGGCAAACCGCGCCTCCGGCTCTGGCGTGTTCCGTCGTTTGAAGAGATTGAAGCGGTGGAATCTAAAGCGCCATCGACCCGCACTCGAACGAAGAGAGATTGAGATGCGAAAGCCGTCCCAAGAGTCGGTGACTGGGGCATTACGATCAATGGCGACAATCGACACGTCCCAAGCGAAGATGTCGCCCAGCGTTTCGTGCAGCATCATGGCGATGCTGTAGGGCTCTTGACCCGTGCAAAACACCATACGCAAGATCGGCGTCGGCGGTCGCCCCCAAGCCGCCGTGTGGGCGGTGCGCAAAGGCCCGATTCGAAACGGGCCGCTCTGAAATGGCCATCCAGCTTTTCCGGCGATGCTTTCCAGTCCGGATGATTCGATCCGGTGCTTCATCTAACGGCTTCGATGGTCGGATGGCTGGGGGTTGTTGCAATTTTCGCAGTTGAATGTGTGAAAATGGCTCGGACGGAGATTTGTTGTTGGCGGGGGATGCGATTGACTACGGACCACCGTTTGGAGGGGTCATACTGAGAAACCTGAAAAAACTTCGCCCGCGGTCCTCCGGGGTGTTGACAAGTAGGGGGGGTGAGGAGCATAAGATTACTTTCAGCGTCGGATTACCTCAGGAGGTAGATCAATGTCACGCTACTGGAATTCTCTTCGCTTGGCGAACCCGCCGTCCGCGGCGCCTCGCCCGCGCGATCCGCGCTGCTCTCCCGCGCGGTGCGATTGCACGTCTCATTCCCTACGAAGGAGGCCCGTCATGAAATACGCCATCACGATGTTGCTGGTCGGCTGCACGCTCGCGGCGATGTTCATCTCTTGCGGCAGCGCGCGGGCCGGGCCGTACGAACTGGAGATTATCGTGCGAGCGGGCGACGTGATCGACGGTCAGACGATTTTGACTCCGTTCAGCAGCAACCCGAACAACATTTCGATCAACAATGACGGCGAGGTGGTCTTCCTCCCGAGGGTTGTTGGGCCGTTCGGGACAGGATGGGGTGTGATGACGCAGCATCGTTTCATCGCCGGGGCGGGCAAGCTGGTCGACGGACTCTTTGCCGGCTTCGACAACCAGGATCACTCGCCCAAAATCAACAACCTGGGGCAGGTGACCTATACGGCGTTTCTGCCGGGCGGGGACCGGGGAGTGTTCGTTGACGAGACACTAATCGCTAGGCGCGGCGACGTAATCGACGGGCAAACGCTCTTCTCCCCAAGCGTTGCGACGGCGATCAACGACGACGGCACCGTAGTGTTCGTAGTCCGGCGCGCCGATGAAGTTGGTGAACGCGGCCCACCTGGGGTCTACACGCAGGACCGAATGGTCGTGGAATCGGGACAGGTGATCGACGGTTTTACGATCGGCCAACCGTTTGGAGTCGAAATCTCGAACCCAGGTGAAATCTTTTCTTTCACATTCCTACAGGACTTTGGGGACGGTCCAAGTGCGGCCATCGTGACACCCGAACGCATCGTGTTAAAGCCCGGCGATGTGATTGGCGGCCAGCGCGTTGACCAGATCCGTCGCTTCGCAGTCAGCGGAAACGGCGACATCGTGACAGAGTTTTACCGCTTTTCAGACATAGACCCCGATGATCGATCCCTCCGCGGGATATTCCTCGCCACCGAAACAGAGATTCTCGTAAGCAGGGGCGACGTTGTTGATGGCCTCACGATCCACAACCCATCGCATCCTAGGTTGAACAGCGCCGGCCAACTCGCTTTTTTCGATTTCGTCCAAGACGAACCTAATGACGACGGGTATCGGGCTCTGTTCGCCGATGATCAACTGATCGCGGCCGAGGGCCGTCTGTTGGACGGAAAGGTCATCAAGCAACTGAGCCAATTCGACATCAACGACCGAGGCGACCTGGCGTTTCACGTTGAGTTCGAGGATTCCAGCCGCGTGATCGTACGCGCCAACCACGTGCAAATACCGGAGCCCGACGCGCTGATGCTCGCCGCGTGGGGCGCATTATTTCTGCTGGCAAAGCGCGGCATTCACGATTCGAGACGCGAATGCCCAACACGAAACGAGGAGGTGATGCGATGAAATATCTAGCTTTTCTTATCGTCGTCGCGGCCGTGTTTGTGTTTCATAGCAGCGCGCGGGCCGGGGCGTACTCTTTGGAGATTGTCGCGCAGGCCGGCGACGTGATCGACGGGCGGACGATTACGGGGTTCAGCGGGGAGGAGCTACATTTGTCGATCAACAACAGCGGCGAGGTGGCGTTCTTCGCCGACGTCTCGTCCGGAATGTTTGTCGATCTCGGCCTGATGACGCAGAACCGCTTTATCGCCGGGGCGGGCAAGGTGCTCGACGGGCGCGCCACGTTTTTTGGTAGCGAGCCGCACCTCGACATGAACAATCGCGGCGACGTGGTTTACCGCGTTGACTTCCAGACGGGCTTAGGGCGAGCGTTGTTTGTGAACGAGACACTGCTGTTGGAAAACAACATCAGCGTGATCGACGGTC
Source organism: Planctomycetota bacterium (assembly GCA_022564995.1). Classification (GTDB taxonomy): domain Bacteria; phylum Planctomycetota; class Planctomycetia; order Pirellulales; family JADFKK01; genus JADFKK01. The sequence continues at coordinate 6,941 of JADFKK010000239.1, forward strand.
ATACGCTTACGCTCATCAACAAGGCGGCTCAAATCAACGACGCCGGAACCGTCCTGTTCGCCGCTCAAACGAGTCAGTTGGATGGCTTCTGGACACAGAACGAGCTACTGCTCCGGCTCGGTCAATCGTTTGAAGGGAATACCATAGAAAGCTGTTGCGGCCTGAGCATCAACAACGCCGGTGAAGTGTTGTTTAGGGCAAAGTTCAAGGAGTTGGACGGCCAAAAGATATTTACTCTTACTGACGGAATCATCGTGGGGGAGGGAGATGTGATCGATGGTGTGATCGTTGACAAAATCCGCTCGTTTGGTCTTACGGACGCGGGTGAGGTGTATATGAATATCATCGGCACGGACCTAATTCATGAGAGAGATGCTTTTGTAATTACAACGGATCGAATCGTATTCGGACCTGACAGCAGCATTAGGGGGATCCCTGACCCCATTCTGTCCGGTGACGGGATAGTGATAAATAACACAGGGCAATTGGCTTTTTGGGGCACCGTCGACGCGCCGGGCTTCAATGGCCGATTCGACGACACGCGGGTCTTTCTCTCGGCCGCGGGCGAAGTTGTTGTCGCCGAAGGGGACGTGTTGGACGGCAAGGTCGTCCGCTTCGTGTCCCGACGTTTTGACATGAACGACCGTGGCGACGTCGTGTTTGAGGTCGTCTTTGAGGATTATTCCAAGGCCGTCGGCGTCGCGACGTTCATCCCGGAGCCGAGCACCGCTGCACTGGCCGCAACCGGCGTGTTGTTTCTGTTGGCGGCGCGGCGGAAGCGGAAGGGGCGGAGGTAATTTCAGAGGGTAAAGCATCCATTCAAGCGAGGACGTGGGGAACCGTTTTGTGGTGTTGAAAGAACTGTCTATTCCATTTTTCACCAGAGCCAACGGAGTGCGACCATGTTATTTCGCCGATCGAGACGCAAGGGAAATTCGAAGCAAGCCAGGACGATCAAGAGGGGGCCGCGGGCGCGTTTGTGCCGTGTTGAGCCACTCGAAGGGCGCCGAATGTTGTCCGCCTGGGATCTGGGCGGATACGAGAAGAACACCGACATCGATTTCGACCTCGCCTCCCCCGTGCCCCAGTACTCCGACAACTCAGGCCTCGCCTACTTCACCGACGGCGGGTCGGAATATATCTACGTCATCAACAACAAGTCTCCTACCAGGATCTTCAAGCTCAACACGGACGGCACCTACGCCAACCAAAATATCCTCCTGACGAATTTCGATGATCCCGAGGCGATCACCCACATCACCGGCAACTACTTTGCCATCCTTGAGGAAAAGGACCAGGACACCGATCCCAACGTCGAAGAGTTCCACATCACGATCGTCACGATTACGTCGGCGACCACGACGATCGACAAGGACTCGCTCGACCAGAATGCGCCGGACGAGAGTCCGCCGCAGTCGGGCATCATCAAAATGACGCACGCTGACCCCGACGACGGGGGCGGCAATCAGGGGCCAGAGGGGCTGGCCTACGATACGAACGGAGCATCGGATGGTTACTTCTACATCGCGAAAGAAAGGAAGGACGGATCTGATAACAACGTGTTCCTCTTTCGCGTGCCGGACAAGGGCGGAACGACCGTGTCGGTTGATGTTGACAAGTTGACGTTCAATAGGCCTGCCACGCCGCATGTAACGGACATTTCCGAAATCTACTTTCAGGATGTAGGCGGCGACGGAGGTCGGCTGTTCATCATGAGTGAGGAGAGTTCAAAGGTTCTCATGGTCGACCTCGACGCCGACGGCTTGGGTGGAAGCATCGTGAAGGTCGACAGTAATCCCGTTCTGCGGACCATGCCGTCGACCAAGTATGAAGGCATGACGTTCTCGCCCGACGGCTTTGAAATGTACGTGGTGCGAGATAATTCAGACCAACACTTTGTTCAGTATCGCAACTTCACGGCCCTCACGCCCAACGCCGCGCCGGACGTGACGGAGGTGTTGAACGTCGACGGCACGGCGGGGAATCTTGACGACGACCTCATCACCGACACGACGCCCACGTTCACTGGGAGGCTGGAGCGGACCGTTGGCGGTCTCACGGTGCCCGTGAAAGACGCCTGGGCAATTCTATACAAAGACGGCGTCGCCACGAGCTACAAGGACGAGACGGACTCCGATGGCGATTACTCCATCACCGTCACGACGGCGCTGGGCACCGGCGATTACGAGTTTTCCATCCGCGTCGGCGAGGACAGCACCAGCGCCGCCGCGAAGCAATCCATCGCCTCCGCCGCGCTCGGCGTCGTCATTCACGACACGGCCGTGCCCAGCGACCTGACGGGCGACGGGTATGTTGACTTCGAGGATCTGACCGTGCTGCTGGCCAACTGGAATACCGACGGTAAGTGGGCCGACGGCGATCTGTCAGGCACGTTCGACACAGCTGGGATCATTAACTTTCAAGACCTCACCGTCCTACTCTCCGACTGGACGGAACCCGGCGGGGCGGCTAGCCCCGAGGCGACCAGCGTGTGGCCGGCGAACGGGGTGACCGTCTATTCGGCTTCGATCGACGTCTACATCGGATTCAGCGAGGAGGTGCAGGGGGTCGACGCCAGCGACCTGCAACTGTTCGGCCTGGGCGGCATCGAGGCCACCGTCGGAACCCCCACCATTATTCAGTTCACCGACGTCTGGCAGTTCCCGGTCAGCGGCCTGCTGCCCGGGGCGGTCGATGCGGCCCTGGCCCTCGGCGAAGGCGACATCACCGACATGGCCGGCAACAGCATCGAGCCGATGGCCTGGTCGTTCGTCGTCGATCCGGGGCTGTGGCTCAACGAGGACGGCACGGGCGACGTGGCCCTGGCGGCCGACTTCCTGGGGCTCTCGTCGACGGCAGTAACGGTCGAGGTGACCTTCGTCTCCGATGAGATCACCTCCGGCACGGGCGCGGGGACGCCGATCTTCGCCTACGCGACGGACTATGAGCAGGACGCGTTCACATTGTTCGTCGAGAAGGAGGCGCCGAACAACATGAGGCTGTACGTCAACGGCGCGTCGAAAACGCTGGCCAGCGGAACCGACGTGACCGACGCACTGGCGGGGGCGGTTCGGGCGGGGTATGCGTTAGCTGTGTAGGCCGCCGGCTTGCCGCGGCGCGATCGGTTCCGTCGCCGCGGCAAGGTGGCAGCCTACGGCGTTGGTTACGGGAAAAAGCTTGCCAAGGGCTGGCGCGACGGGTATCACGGGGTGTTTCTGTCGGGGGGATCGGCGGTTTTTGACAAGTGCAGGTTTGTTTAATAACGGCCTCATTAGAGTAGTTCGAAGGGAAACAGATGTACAGGTGGTTGACAATTTGAACGGAGTGGTTAGACTTTACCGCGCTGGTCCATTCAGCGCCAGCGGGGAGGTAGGATCATGTCACGCTACCCCAATCTTTTCGATATCTTCTCGAAAGTGTCGTCCGCGCCCAATCGCCCGCGCGATCCGCGCTGCTCTTTGCCGCGCCGTCATGGCCCCGTCGCACGGCGCGCTCGCCATTCTCATTCGCTGCGAAGGAGGCAAATTATGAAATACGCCATTGCCATGTTGCTGGTCGGTGGTGTGATGGTCCGTTCGGCGTCGGCGGAGATCATTATCACGACTGACACGACGCTTGATTTCTTCATTGGACTGCGCGAAGGACCCGTTATTATCCGCGATGGACCGGCCGGACCGACGACCGTCGACATCGTTGACGGAGCGAACATACAGCCAGGCGTGATCGCCAAAGAGCGCAGTGTGCTGAACCTCAGGGGTGGGATCACGGAAAGAGGCGTCGGCGGTAACGACCAGTCCACGATCAACATCTTTGGTGGACTCGTAGGAGGGGAAGATGTCGTTGTGCGCGGCCAAAGCACCGCGAATATCTATGGCGGCATTTTCGGCGATGACATCAGCGCCGAAGATTCCGCGGTCGTGAACCTCTACGGCGGAACTTTCGAGAAGGCGGGGAATGGAGCTTCCCTCGGCGTTTCCGAGGATGGCGTGATCAACGTCTTTGGGTCCAACTTTGTTATCGACCCCGATCCGCCAGGTTCCCCGTTGCCACGATTGCAAGGTGTTCTCAGCGATGGCAGCCCGCTTGACGTCTTTCTAAATATTTTCGACGCAAATTCGGGAATCACCCAGATTGTCTTGCATGAGATTCCGGAACCGTCCGCGTTTTGTCTCTGTTCTATTGGACTGTTTCTATTGCTCGTCTACCGCCGTCCGCTCCGCGAGGGGAGGGACGATAGCTTTTAGCCGACTTTATTTTCCTTTTTTTCGTCAATGCTCACAGCCATGCGAAAGGGAGTGTAGCCATGTTGTTTCGTTCAAAGAAAACCAGGAAGAACTCTCATCAGTCCGAGGATCTCAAGAGAAGCCGAGTCCGCTATCGAATTGCGCGATTTGAACCCCTCGAAGCCCGATGCATGCTCTCCGCGTTCGACTTGGCGAGCTACGAACTTCATTTTTTTGACCCCAATCTTCCCGATGTGGGAGATCAAGACTATTCGGGCGTGGCGTACAATTTTGATACCAACCGTGTTTACATCGTCGACAACCAAGATAGTAACAATTCGGAGGAAACAAACATCTATGAGTACGATTTGTCTGGCACGCTGATCCGCACGATCGATCTGGGCACGAAGGATTTTCCTAACCGGTTCGATGACACGGAAGGGATCGTTTACATGGGCAAGGACGGTAACGATTTCATGTTCGCGGTAATCGAAGAAGGGTTGGGCATCATCAATGAAATCACCATTCCGCCCGGTACGACCGACATTACGATTAACAAGACTGACGCCGGCACGTCGAGCACGACCATTAGCCCGAATCCCGCTGGCGGTTTCGGCGACAACAAGGGTCTGGAGGGAATTGCGTGGGACAGCGTGGCGGATATATTCTACGTCGTGGATGAGAAAACACCCAATTTCGGCGTGTACCTGGTTCAACGTAACGGATCGACTGCGGATCCGCTCAGCCCACTCGACATTACTAACCTCGCGGCTGGCGAACCTGGCGTGAGCGATCCGGTGACTGATCTGGCGGACGTGTTTTTCGCCAACGATTATTTGTCCCTCCTCAGCGAGGAGAGTGAGGTTATTCTAAAAGTGCGGCTCAGCGACAATACCATCGTTGAACAGTATCCCGCTGAACTGGGGCAGACTATCGAAGATAGATTACCTTTGACAGATCCAGAAGGTCTCGCATTTTCGCCCGACGGCTTCGACATGTTCGTCGTAGGTGAGCGTCGTCAGCTTTACCATTACCGCAACTACACGGGTTTTACGCCCAACGCGGCGCCGGACTTGGACAACGATACGAACAACATTACGAATGACACGACGCCGACGTTTAGCGGGACGCTGACGCGCACGGTGGGCGGCAATACGGTGCCGGTCGATGCGGCTTCGGTATGGTTGTATGTCGATGGCACGAAGACGGGCGTGGCCGCCGAGACCGACGTAAACGGTAACTACAGCGTGACCGCCGCGGCGCTGGGCGACGGCACGTACGATTTCACGATCAAGGTCAGCGAAAAGAACGATTTCTCCACGGCCATCTTCTCGATCGTCTCCTCCGCGGTGTCGGTGCAGTTCTTCTACTCCGATCTGACCGACAACGGCTACGTCGATTTCCAGGACTTGACGGTCCTGCTGGCCAACTGGAATAAAGACGTCTCGGCGGCCCAGGGCAACCTCGTCGACCCGGACACCACGCTGATCAACTTCGCCGACCTGACCGTGCTGCTGGCCGAATGGACCGGGCCGGACCCCGGGGGGCCTTCGCCGCCGGCTTCGATGGTGGCACATTCGAGCACCGTGCCGATCTCGGGAGACCCGACGGTCTATTCGTCTTCGGCCAGCGTCACCGTCAGCTTCACAGAGAAGGTCTTGGGGGTTGACGCCACCGACATGGTGCTCTCCGGCAGCGGCACCAGCGGAGCCAGCGTCGGGACGCCCTCGGCACTCCGCGTTAACGACGGCGTTTGGACCTTCATCATCAGCGGGCTGAGCATCGGCACGGTCGACGTCACCGTGGCGTCCGACGTGAACGACATCACCTACGATGACGGCGGCGCCAGCGTCGATACGATCGAGTGGGCGTTCATCGCCATGCCCGGCGTGACGTTTACTTCCGGCGTGCTGGTGATCGAAGGGACCAGCGGGGACGACACGATTACGGTGGCGGTTGCGGGCGGCGATCTGACGCTGAACGGGGCCAAGGTCAACCTGGGCAGCGGCGACATCGCGGCCAGCGCGGTGACTTCGATCTTGATCCAGGGATACGCCGGGGATGACACGATCGACCTGAGCGCGGTGACGAGCAGCGATTTTACCGGGGCCGGGTTGAACGGCAACATCACCATCTATGGCGGCAGCGGCAGCGATATGCTGACGGGCAGCTCGTTTGACGATGTGATCGACGGGGATCAGGGAACGTATATCGCCCGTTGGGAGCTGAATGAGATCGACGGCAGCGGTTACACTCCTGACTGGGTCGGCGGATACGACGGGGAGATCATCGACGATCCGCAAGTCACCGCCGGTGGCCCGTCGGGCGACGGGTATCTGGCGTTCGACGGCGGCGACGATTTGACGATCGATCGGGTACACGTCGGTGATGGGAGTAGTAAGCTTAGGGAGGTTCGATCAGTTTCTGTCGCAATTGCAGCATAGAACTTTGGCTCTTCCGAAGAATTCGTGGGTGAATCGACGGCGTGTTCGTAATTTACCAGTCCGGTTGATGGACCGATCAGAGAACGACAGAACGGCGGTTTCCCGGGAGATTCGGGCGTAAAAACGAGCTGGCCAGTACCGGTGCCTCTTCTCTGTTAGGACCGGACAGAGAAGAGGCCACCGGTACTTTGCTTCTCAATCGGTCACCGGCGTAAAATGCAGCCTCTCGACTGCCGTAACGTGTTTCTGCGTTATAGCTTACGCCCTCTTGGCTGAAATCAACGCACAGATTCTTCTGGGGGAGCCTGTTGTACAGAGTGCGGTAATAACTGGGGGCTAGATACCAATCGTATGATGAATAATCCGGGCTAGCGCCTTGCCGCTCAGATGTGACGCCAACAATCATCGTGCCGTGCTGTACGTCGATGGACAAGAGCGCGACTCGCAGTTGCTTTCGGATACCGACTTCACCGACCTAGTGGGCACGCACCGACTGACCTTTGTCGCCTATTATCCGATCAGCAGCTACGCGTTGCGCGGCGCGATGGACGACGTGCGGGTCTATAACGAGGTGTTGTCCGCGGCCGACATCACGAATCAGTATGTCGGCATCGACGGCGCCGACACGATCCGCGGCGGCACGGAAGACGACGCCATCTTCGGCGAAGACGGCGACGACATCCTCTGGGGCGACGCCGGCAACGACACCATCAGCGGCGGCCTCGGCTGCGACACCATCGACGGCACGCCCCGCGGCTGATTGCGAGCACTCGAATATTTAGCTTTGACAAAGCACTAGGCAGAATCATGGAGGGCAGAATAATAAGTGGAACAACGAGGATTGTAGATTGCAGCTCGCACGCGCGTATTATTCTGCCCGTCATCATTCTGCCTACCTACCTGCTTCGACAGCGCCACTTGGGGCCGTGATAGCACGACGGTTAACTTGCGAAATGATATCGAGTTACCAACAATGGGGTCGATGGGATGCTTGAGGTCAACACGCTGGCCGCAACCTACGAGGCAACACGAATCGACTTGGTCCTAAAAAAACTGCCCGGTAGAGTAGAGGAGGAATGTTAGATGGGTAGGCTCCAACATAGATCAGTATCCTGGTTTCCCGTTCGTGCCTCA
>JADFKK010000240.1 GCA_022564995.1 Planctomycetota bacterium
AAAACCCGCGGCTATAAAACCCGCGGCTAGCGCCTTGCGGCTCACTTTGAGACAGCCGCGACCGGCGAACCGACTATTCGCGGCCATCGACGATGCGGCAGCGGGGGAGCCGCTGGGCAAGCCGTCATCGCGCTCAATCCCGTGCATACTCGCACGGCACTGTTGATGATGGCCCGCTTCGGCGATGAGTTTCTCGATACGCAGTTTGAGGATGGCGGCGAGGGGACCGTTTTCAAGCTCGACATCGCCTACGTGCCCAACGGCACAACCAACGGCAACCCCCAGAGCCCTAAGCTGCCGGTTCCTTATCACCATCCGCCTGCGAAGGATCTGGCCGACTTCGGCGACGACAAAGAGGCTTATCGCCGGCATCTGCTAATCCGCAACAATCGGGCGGCCGACGACTACAGCGGCATCATCGCGGTATCGCAAGCCTTGAGCCTCAGCGGCGCGGCGTTGGCCCCGTGTCAAACACCAACAAGGTCATGCCGCCGCCAACGCCGACCCGCTCGTCGGCCCGGTCGTGATTCACGAAATCATGTACAACTCGGGCCCAGGCCCGGACGATGGCAGCGGCAGCGGCAGCGGCAGCGAGTTTGTCGAGCTGCTGAACATCTCGGGCGCGCCGGTGTCGCTGGCCGGCTGGCATTTTTCGGCGATCAGTTATACCTTCGCCGCCGACGTGGTGATCACCGGCGATGTTTGATCGACTCAGCGCGGCCGGCAGCAGTCGATGTGGTGTTCGAGAGATTGGGTGGGGCCGGGGCGCCGAATCCGCGGGGCGAGATTGAGCGGGACGATCGACCCTTGCGCAACGAAACCCCCGCCTTCCGGCGGAGGCTAGGGGTTTCTCTGTCGCGGAGTGTGGGCGACGATGACGATGACGATCTCGCGCTGATCCGATCTCGACGGCGACGATAAAGAATCGCTATACGTGGTATGATTGGGTAGAAAGGATCTGCCATGACCGATCGTGCTACAGCGACGTTTGAGTGGACGCCTCAGCCGCAGGCCGCCGCGGTGGTCGCGGGTTTGCTGGAGAAAGCTTCTGGCGATTGCCCGTTCCTGACCGATTTCTCGGTCGCGCTGGCCGCACAAACCGGCACGCGACTGATCGATTGGGTGGATCATTTTCATCTGCCGAGCGGCACGAAACTCCGCGATCAACTCGCCGAAGTTGGCTTTACGGCCGAGCGGGCCGGCCAACGCGAAATATGGCGGCACGACCGCGGAATGTTCCCGGCCATCGTGTTATCCGATGGTTTGACCGTCCAACGATTGGCGATCAAGGTCGAATCGGTCGCCGATTTTCTCGTCGCACAAGGCCTGGGAGATGAGGTTCCGATTCACGGTGATCCGCTCTCGCCGCTCCGCACGGCAAGGGTGGCCAACGGCGAGTCGTCGGAAGTTTGGGCCATCGAGCGACACGGTGCGGTCGGCTTCGATCCAACGGCAATCGATGCCGAAGAGGCCGCGGCGGTAATCCGTCATGCTGAGGCCTGCTGGCGTCGGCGTCGCCGGTTTGTAGACCCGGCAGACGGATTCGCCCATGCCCGCGGACTGATGCGAGCCGCGATCGACGACCTCGGCGTCAATCGCACATGCGAGTTGTTCTTCGCCGCCGAACGTCGATATTGGCAGCGACGCAATCGAGCCGGACGAGTGCAGCTCGCCCGGCAAGACGCGCTGGGCCTCGGCTGGGCCAATCACGATCACCACACGTTTCGCAGCAGCCGGCGTTGGTTTGCCGAATTGATCGCTTCGCTCGAACTGCTGGGCTTTTTCTGCCGCGAGCGGTTTTACGCCGGTGAAGAGGCCGGCTGGGGAGCGCAGGTGCTCGAGCAGTCGGCCACCGGCATCCTGGTCTTCGCCGACGTCGACATGCAGCCGGAAGAAGTCGTCGGTGACTTTGCCCACGAAGGCTTGCCATCCAATGACGAAGTCGGCACGATCGGCTTGTGGTGTGCGTTGCACGGCGAGGCGTTTCTCGAAGCGGGGCTGCATCATCTGGAGTGTCAGTTCGATTACCAATCCGCCCGCGATCAACTTGCGGCCGAAGCGGTCGAGTCGATGCCGCCTTTCACCGATTTTGACTTCTTGAAACAAGCCTTCACGCAGGGCGAAATATGGCCGGTTCGGCCCGAGCGACTGGAGGCGGCGCTATCCGATGGCCTGATCGACGCAGCCGAAGTCGAGAAATTTCGCCGTGAAGGTGCCCTCGGCTCGCACCTGGAAATTCTCGAGCGCAACGACGGCTACAAAGGTTTCAATCAGACCGGCATCAGCAAGATCATCCTGCAGACCGATCCGCGACGGCAGAGGGCGGCGAAATCACACTAGGCTCTGTCTCAAAACACCGTGGATTCGTGTTTTTCATCAGCCGCGGGGCGTTAGCCCCCGGTTCTTTCCGCCGTCTGGTATGAACCGGGGGCTAACGCCCCGCGGCTGATGTTTTGAGACCGGGCAAGGGCGGACAAGCCGCCTGATTCTATGAAAGAGTGGTCCTCCTGGTGTATTAACACGGGCTGGAGTTTTTTACCGCCCCAATAAACGCAGGAGGACCATCTGATGTTGTACCTTGGAATCGACCAGCACCGCAAGCAGATTACCGTGAATCTTCGCAACGAGGAGGGTGGCTTCGTGGCGATTCTCGAAGTCTGCGGCTTCAACGACTGGCTGCTGGAAATGCTCGACGAGTACGACTGCCAACAGACCGTGCTGGTCCAGCCGGAAAAGCGATCGAAAAAGAAGACCGACCGCCGCGGTTCAAAGATCGCTCGGGTCGCTGTGATGCGTCGCTTGACGACCATCATTTGGCGGATGGTCCGCGACCAACAACCGTATGTGACGGGTGGCCGGCCGAGCGTGCAAAAAATGCAAGCATGTTTCAAAGCCGTGGAGACTTAATACACAACTCAGCCTCAGCTCCGGCTCGACAAAAGGGGCCGCCCCCGGAGATTCGTGAGTGATATGAGATGGCCAGTACCGGTTCCTCTTCTCTGTTGGCGCTGGACAGAGAAGAGGAACCGGTACTTGACTGTGGACTCACGCCCCAGCGGCATGAGCGTCAGCCTGATTAAGACGACCCGCTACCGCGAGGCGGTCGCAAAGAATACTCAGTGTCGGAAGTCACCAGCGCTTCGGAGCGCAACAATTCAACCAACGTCCAACAACCTCAACCCGATTCAACCCGAAAAAAACGGCCCCATCGTTTCACAAGGAAAATACGCCCGTTCCCTCACCAGAACCCCCTTGTCACACAAGACTCTTTCAGGGACATGGCACCGTAAATAGTCTGCGATCGCGCACCTACCCGGTGAATAGTCGCAGCACGACGCCGAATCGTTCAACGCTCATCACCGTCGTTACAGTCGCGTTACAAAAGAGTCCGCCGGCGCGACCAACGGTCGCGGCTTTATGACGCCATGGCTAGCGTAGCCCGTCGCGTCCCAATCCTCAATCCCAAATCAACATTCATCAATCGTCAATTCCGTCGACTCACAGCTTCGATTCCGGCGGCGGCTCACGGGCAGCATCATCTGACCGCAGCGCGTTGACGAGTTTCTCGAATGCCGCCTCGAATTTATCGTTATCCGCTTCCCATCCCGTGAAGTCGGCCGCGATACGCGACTTGACTTGGCGCTGTTTCCCACTCTCCCACTTGCCGCTAAACATGTAGCCGTCAAGGTTCAAGGGGATCAGGGCCAACACTTTTTTCTTCCGCTCCTTCATCAATTGCCGCTCTTTCTCGAACGCCGTGTCAATCTCGTTGTCGACCCACCAACTCGTCAGCGAGTGCTGCGACGCGCACAACACGACCTTGTCCCAAAGCCGCACGCCACGGTCCACCTGCTCGTGGATGTCATCGCCCGGCAGCATCTGATGTTCGTCCAGCCAGCAGCGAATGCCTCGACCTTGCAACGAATCATGTAACCGCCGAGCGAACGCCTTATCGTTGTGGCTGTAGCTGATGAAGCAAGAGTAGAACTCAATAGCCGATCCGATCAGCGAGGAAGCGTATGTGATGAATTTCTCCGGCACTCCGCAGCCGCGGAGAAATACTTCGGGAATCTTGCCACCGGATCGAAAGAGGGTGTCAATTCCGATCGTACTTGGGCCCATGTGTGAAACTGATTCTAACCCCTTGACCGTGGAGAGGTCGGTATTTGCGAATATAGTCGAGGACATTCGCGAATCGCTCAGGTCGGTGCTGGTCAGCGTTGCTCGATTCAGATTGGCATACCAAAGTACGGCACTGCTGAGGTCGGCCTTGCCGAGATCAAGCCGTACGCCCGGGTTTTCCTTCCGCCACTTCTCAATCGCCTCCGCCCCTTGCTTAACAACCTCAACATGCTTTGGATTCGCCATCACCAACCTCGCCGTTCACGGTCTACCGGGAACCCTGTCGCGAGCCAACGTCCGGCGCGCCTTTGTGATAGAGGTCAGTGTAGCCGAGGGGTGAGGTGGCGTCATGTATCGCCGGCGGATGGCAACTCGGCGGCGGTTCAGTGGTAAGGGGCTCCTACGACACTTGCTCCCCACCCGGGCTTGCCCCGGTGGAATGCGACGCCCTATCCCAGATTCTTCACTAGCCCGACGCGCAAGCGAGGGAAATAGCGGGCTGTCCCTCGCTTGCGCGTCGGGCTGGTGTCCCAGGCCGGCGCGACCAACGGTCGCGGCTTTATGGGCGATTTTCCGCCAAGCTCTTGCGACACGACGCCTGCCATGCTTCCAATTCGGCCTTCATCCGCTCGACGATGGCCGGCTGTGCGGAAGCCAGATTCTTGGTCTCGCCCGGATCGGCGAACAGGTCATAAAGCTCGGCTTTGCCAGAGGGCTGTTTGGCCGGCTTCTTTTTGCGGTTTCGTCGGCTGCTGGAAACTACGAGCTTGTAGCGGTCTTCGACCCAAGTGGCGGTGCCGGCCGACTGAAAGCCGATGGGGCGGTCGCGCGATTTCATTTCGCCGCGAATCAGCGGCATTAGGCTGATGCCGTCGAGCGGGAGTTGCTTGGGCAGCTTGATGCCGACCGCTTCCAGCACGGTCGGGTAGTAGTCAGACGTGACGCAGGGGATGTCGGTCGTGCGGGCACGGGTGATCTTGGCCGGCCATTCCAACAGCGCCGGCACGCGGACGCCGCCTTCGTACAGCGAACGCTTCCGTCCGCGGAACTTTCCGGCCGAGCCGGGGGCAGAACGGTTGCCCTCGGGTCCATTGTCGGAACAGTACCAGAGCATGGTGTTTTCGGCCACGTCGAGCTTGCGCAGCTCCGCCCGCAACCGGCCGATTTGTGCATCCAGCGCGGCGATGCAGCCGTAGTAATGCTGCTTGTATTTGTCGAGCGATTGATACGGCTTGGTGAATTTTTCGCCCGCCACGACCGGCAAGTGCGGGGCGTGAAACCAGATGACCGCGAAGAACGGTTTGTCGGCCTTGGTGGCTGTGCGAATGAACGACAGCGCCCGATCCATAATCAGCCGCGAGTCGTCGCCGGTCAAATCGCCGCTCGATTGACGGCCATTCGTGTAATAGGGCGATCCGTACACGGGGGCCTTGCCGGGATCTTTGACCGGATCCCACCACGTCCGTTTGCCGGCGCCTTGGGCGAGCGGATCCCACGTCGGCACCTTCGACTCCGTCGAAAAGCAAGTATCGAACCCGTTGGTCCACGGCGGCGAAAAATGTTTGACGAGGTTTGGCCCCGTGCCGCGATTGCGCGAGCGGTCGGTCTTGCTGAGCGTGCCCAGGTGCCATTTGCCGAAGTGGCCGGTGGCGTAACCCTTGGTCTTGAGCGCTTCGGCCAGCGTGATTTCTCTCGGCGGCATGTGTCCGACGTTGGCCGAGAAGATGCCGTAACGATACGGATGCCGCCCGGTCAGACAGCTTCCCCGCGTCGGCGAACAAACCGGCGCGGCGGCATAGAAGCGGTTGAACTTCAAACTGCCGGCGGCCATCGCGTCCAAGTGAGGAGTCCGTAACGTCTTGTGTCCGTTAAAGCCGACGTCGCCCCAGCCTTGGTCGTCCGTCATGCAGAGAATCACGTTGGGCAGCTCGGCACGGGCGCGGTCGATGCCGGCAGACATGCCGGCCAGAATGATGAAGGCCAGCGCGGTGACGTTGATGCGAACGGACTTGTTCATTGTTGGTCTCCTCTCTGAGTGAGCCGCAAGGCGCTAGCCGCGGGTTTTGTGCGGGAAAACGTAACGTAGACTCACCGGCGGCTAGCAGGCCGTGCCGCTTACATGCGACGGCCATCGATCGAACCGTCCTGATGCCACGACCATCGTAATCTGCACGGCCAACGGACGCGAGCGATCCGGCCATGGGCAGCGGCGGGTGATTCGGCTACGATCGGAGGATGCTCCGGCGATATTTCACCAGCTTGTTGCGAAGCTTGCGTCTGCGGTGCCCGTTGTGTGGCCAGGGGCGACTGTTTCGCGGCTGGTTTGCCATGCACGAGACCTGCTCGGGCTGCGGGCTGAAGTACAATCGGGGGCCCGGGTATTTTCTGGGGTCAATCTACATCAACTACATCTTGACGGCGATCTTGGTTACCGCTGGTTACTTCGGGATGTATTTCGGCACCGACATCGACCGCGACGTCATTCTCTGGGTGTCGGCGGCCTTCTCGGTCGCATTTCCGGCCTGTTTTTTTCGCTACGCCCGCAGCCTGTGGCTGGGAATGGACCTGTTCTGGGATCCGCCGGAGGCGAAAGAATTCAACCCGGACGAGAGCCGAGGCGGCCAACCGATGTAGCTGGACTTTTCAGAATTCAGGTCGGTGTTGCTCGCCTGAATTCTTGCGAATTCAGCTACGGGCGTTCGATTGCCCGTCCGACTTTTCGTCACGCTTGCGGGCCTTGCGAACTTCCAGATACATGTAGCCGCCGATGCCGGTGAAGATGGCGAACGGCATGCCCATCATGAACAGGATGCTCCAGAAATAACCCGACACCATGTCGCCGCCGTCGGACTGATTGGCCAGACCTTCCGAACAATTGGGGCAAGCCGCGGCGACGGAGCAGCAGAGCACGACCAACAGCAACGCGGCGGTCGCGGTCGAGAGTTTGCGGGATAGCTGTCGAAGGGTCATCTGCATGGCTCGCGGTCGTTGTACATCAAGCTTCGGGTCGTGATTCTTGTTCCTCGCTCACGCTTCGGGTCGTGATTCTTGTTCCTCGCTTACGCTTCGGGTTACGATTCATTGCGGTAGTCTACCTTTTCCTTACGGTTGTGGGTAGAGGTAATACAGCATTAAGTAGACCAACACGCCGGTCACCGAGACGTAGAGCCAGATAGGAAACGTCCAGCGGGCCAGTCGGCGGTGTGCTTCGCGGCGGTCGCGCAGGCCCAGGTAGATCGTCCGCAGGGCCAGCACCGGCACCATGGCGGCCAGAATGACGTGGCTCACCAGCAGCGGGTAATACAGCCAGTTGCGCAGGGGCAGCGGCCCCTGGAACTTAGTCTCGGTCCAGTTTGACTGGTAGTGATACGTCAGGTAGCTCGTCAGAAACAGCACCGAGACGACAAAGGCGGCCAGCATCGTCCGTTTATGAGCGGTCTCGCGGCGGCGGCGGATCAGCACGTAGCCGATCACCAGCAGCACGCCAGCCAGGGCGTTTAGCGCCGCGTTAAGCGTTGCCTGCGGCGGCACGGCGGCTGCCAGCAGAGCAAGGGGCGTCACGGCGGCGATCACGAGCCAGCGCCTTCTGCGGGCTCCGCCGACTGGTCGACCCCGGCGGCTTGGCTAGGCGGCGATGCGGGCGCGTCACGCTGGAGTTCATCCGCCGTGGCGGGCGGCTCGTAGGGTTCGTCGATGAGCTGTTGAATCAACGACTGGTTCAAGCGAAATCCAGCCGAATCAAGGACCGTGAAATGGCCGCGAACCACGCCTTGCTTGTCGACGACGTAGACGCGTTCAGAATGCGAAGCCTTGGTCACGCCTGCGCTGAACATGTCATTGCCGATGCGGCGGATGTCGTTGAAGTCGCCGGTGAGGAACAGCCACCGCTCCTCGTCCGCCTCGAAGCCTTCGGCATACTTGGCCAGCCGCTCCGGTGTGTCGTTCTTGGGATCGCAGGTGATGCTCAGAAACGTGACACCCCGCTTGCCGAACTCCCGTTCGAGTTGTTGAACCCTTTGGTTGAGTTGAAAGCACGTGTGCGGACACGAGGCGTAGAAGAAGCTGGCCACCCAGACCTTCCCTTTCAGGCTTTGAGAGTCGAACTCGTCGCCCGATCGCTCGGTGAGCGTGAACTCGGTCAGCTTCGGCCCGGCGACGTAATTTGGGTCGGGCACGGCGGGTTCCGACCATGTGAGAAAGGCCGGCCGCAGCGAGCCCGAACTGCCAAAGAGCATGATGCCCAGCGCAACACCGCCTAGAACGCCGAACAACACCAAGACCGACAAAACCGACAGCAAGATGGTCGGCATCGCCGAACCTCCGTCGCCGGGCTCCGCCGCGTCGGACTGCGGCGGCACGACTTCTTGGCCGCTCATAGTAAGTCTCCCTTGGTGCGTGCGCGGGCGATCGCGGCTGAACTGGCGAACATAATGGCCGCGAAGGCGAGCGTCACGATCAGGCAGATCGGCATCTCCGGCGTCTGGGGCGGCAGCGGGGCCGCCGAGGTTTCGGTATACATCAAACGCCGCAGGCCCGCTACGCCATAGGTCAGGGGGTTGGCCCGCATGGCCCAGTGCAATCCCCATTCGACCGCACCGGAGGGCTGGCTCGGCACGGGAAAGAACGCGCCGGAGACGAGCCACATCGGCAGCAGAAAGACGCTCATAATGGCGTGAAAACCTTGCGTCGATTCCATCTTCCAGGCGATCGTGAATCCCAGCCCGGTCAGCGCGACGGCGATGGTGAACATGAAAGCCACCACGGCCGCCAGTTGCCACACGTCGAGATGGACATCGTCAGTAAATACCAGCACCAGCGTCAGAAACAGCAGGCCCTGGATCATGGCGATCAACGACCCGCCGAGCACCTTGCCGAGCACCATCGACCAACGGGGAATCGGGGCGACCAGCACCGATTGCAGGAATCCCTCGCGGCGGTCTTCGATGATCGAAATGGTCGAGAAAATGGCCGTGAACAACAGAATCATCACCAGCGTGCCGGGGAAAAAATACTCGCGGTAACTCACTCCGCCGCCTTCGCTGCCGGGAAGCCGAAACGACGAGCCGAGCCCGGCGCCAAACAGCAGCCAAAACAGAATCGGCTGGCCCAGCGCCCCGACCACGCGGCTGCGCTGGCGAAAGAACCGCACCAGTTCGCGATGGCAGAGTGTTGCGGCGGCCAACAGCGGGCGCGGATGGCACGCGGCCGTGGCGCTCGCGGCGGACTCAGGAGGTGGATTGACGGTTTGAGTTGTCATGTTTTGCGATCCCCCGCCTTCCGGCGGAGGCTAGGGCGAATGAGTCAAAAATCACGATCTTTCATAGTTTTGTCATTGGAACATTTGGATTTGTTCAGGATTTCGTGTTTAGGATTTCGGAATTCCGAAAGCGGTGACCCGTGCGGTCAATGAACACGTCGGCCAGGGTCGGCTTGCCGAGGGTGATGGAGTTGATCTGCTCGCCGAAGGCCTCCACCAGCCGGGCGATCCATTGATGGCCGTCGGGCTGTTCCAGGCGAACGGCTCCGTCGATGACCACCGCGGCGCAGTCGAACCGCTGGCCAATTGCCGCCGCCAACACCTCCGGATCGTCAGTCTGAATCGTGATGGCGTCTCCGCCGATGGTGGCTCGCAGGGCGTCGGGCGTGTCGAGAGCAACAAGCGAGCCTTCGTGGAGGATGGCGATGCGGTCGGCCCGTTCGGCCTCCTCCAACAGGTGCGTGGTCAGCACGATGGTCACTTTGTCCTGGCGGCGAATCTGCGTGAGATAGTCCCACAGGTCAGCCCGCGCGCCGGGATCGAGCCCCGTGCTGGGCTCGTCGAGGATCAACAGCCGGGGCTGGTGCAACATGCCTTTGGCTAACTCCACGCGGCGGCGCAGCCCGCCGGAAAGCGATTCAGTCCGTTCGCGGGCCCGGTCGGCCAATCCGAGCCGCTCGAGCATTTCGGTCTCTCGGCGGCGAAGGTCGGCGCCGGACAGCCCGTAGAGATGCCCTTGATGGCGGATGTTCTCGGCGACGGTGAGTTTTTTATCCAAGCTGGGTGCCTGAAACACGACGCCGATTTCAGCCCGCACCGCCGCGGTTTGGCTGCCGACATCGAGGCCGAGGATTTTCACCTGGCCTCGCTGGATGGGAATCAGCGTGGAGAGCAGGCGAAACAGCGTGGTCTTTCCGCCGCCGTTGGGTCCGAGGAAGGCGAAGATTTCACCGCGCTGGATCGACAACGTCAGATCCTTAAGCGCCTGCCGGTCTCCGTAATGGTGCGACAAATTCGAGACGTCGACGGCCGGGGACATGGCAGTTAGGTGGGCGAACGAAAAAAGGGGATAAGTCCAATTATCTGTTTTGACCGTGATCGACTTCATGCGAAGGGACCAAGACGATCCTTGCATGGCGGCTTACCTTGATTAAACCACGGATGTCACGGATTACGCGGATGGATTTTCGCTGCTTTACAGTCCGTGGTATCCGTGTGATCCGTGGTTAAATTCTTCCGACTAATTGGACAGCGCCACTTAGCTTTTATCGAGTTTTGGCCGTTTCATTAGCGTTGATTAGCGTCGATCAGCGGTTTCAACTTCCTCAACCGTCAATCCCGGCTTCAGTCGGCTGAAGTGTTACCTTTTTTCTACTTTCCACCATGGTCGTGCGGTTGCTCGTGATTGTCCGCCTCTTCGACGGCGACGGCCGCACGGACCTTGCGCTGCTCCGAATACTTGTCCCTCCGCATCCCCACGTCGGGCACGAGCATCAGCACCAGAAAAATCGACATCATGGCTGCGGGAATGGTGAGCACGTATTTCCAGTTGGCTTCGTATTTTAGGTGCATGAAGAACAGAATCACCAGCGATGCTTTGGTGCAGGAGACGGCCATCATAAACGCCCAGCCGACGTGGTCAGAGAAGTGCTCTTCCCAGAACGGAAAATAAGTCATGAACGAGCAGCTCGTCAGCACACACAGCGCAACAAACACAGCGTAGTATTTTCCGAAGCCGCCATGATCGTGATCTGCGGCTTCGGTCGATTTTGAATCGCTAGGGTCGGGCATCAATCGGTCCTTCTAGAACAGATAGAGCAGAGGAAAAAGAAAGATCCATACCAAGTCGACGAAGTGCCAATACAGGCCGATATTCTCGATCACGCCGTAGTTGTGCGGCCCGAATTTTATTGGTAACAGAATGGCGAAAACGATCAGCCCCACGATGACGTGCAGAGCGTGAAATCCGGTCAGCAGAAAGTAGGTGCTGGCCCACATGTTTCCGCCGGGGATAACGACGGGGAGTTTCAAGTCGCCAAAGGCGTCGTTGAGGCCGACGTGGTGTTCGTCTGAATCGCCCTGATGGGTCGGCATGATTTTCTCAGAAACAGCCAGCATCGTAGCGGCGAGCGCGGCCTCGTCTGTCGTACCGCGACTTTTGACGGCGTCGACGACGAAGTCGAAATCTTCCTTGAGACGTTTCCTGTCCTTATCGCTCAAGTCCGAGTTCTTGAGAAAGTCGTACATTTCCTGCTGCACCGTCTTACCTGTCGCCGCCGCGTCCTCCTGACCTTGGTCGGCGGCGGCGTCTTTGGCTGGGTCGGTCTTGGTTACGGTGTCGTCCGCATCAACAGCGCTCTTCGCGTCGGTGTCGTCTTCGCCGGAGACCTTGAGCCTAAGACGCATTTCGAGTGCCTGCTTGTAGTATACGTCGGGCCGTTCGTACATGCGGCTGTGCGGTTTTTGGGGAAAGATGCCGTGGGCGAACTTGGCTTTGTATTCAAACCCCTTAACGCCGAGAAATACGCAGCCCAGCAGCAGCGTCGCTAGAATCGCCCTCCGCGTCGCCACCGGCTTGTTTTTCTGGGCAAATTCCATCGCCAGCACGATCGTCAGGCTGGAGACGATCAACACGAAGGTATTGAACGCCCCGATCCACTCGACCAGATGAACTTGGTGGGGTTTCGGCCAGGCCGAGGCCCCGAAGCGCAGCACAATGTAGGTGCCGATCAGTGCGGAGAAGAACATGATCTCCGTCGACAAGAACAGCCACATGAATGTCTTGCCGTTGCGCATCGGCAAGGAGGGCTGATAGGAAAGCTGCAGGTGGCTAGGGTGTTCTTCACTCATGATCGGCCATGTGCCTTTCGTTGTTTTACAATTCCTCAGACCAACGGACTCGCCAACAGAACCACTAACAGGGCCGGCAAATACACGATCGAAACTCGCATCAGACGCCGCGCCGAAGCTTCGTCCATCTGGCGACGGAACGCGGCGGCGCAGTAAAGCTGCACGAGCCCGAAAACGCTCGCCGCCAGAAAATACCCGACTCCCACCGGCGGCTCGATCAGCGCCGGAAGCAACGTGACCGGCACCAACACCGCAGCCAACCACACGGCTTGCCTGCCCGTGCTGCGTCCGCTGGGGTCGACGACCGGCGACATCACTAGCGATGCCTGCGCATATTGACGGCGATAAATCCAGGCGATCGCCATGAAGTGCGGAAACTGCCAGAGAAACACGATGGAAAACAACACCAGGGCGCGTAGATCGAGCGGCGCACCGCCGGCCGTCCATCCCATCAGAATCGGAATCGCCCCGGCCACAGCGCCGACGGGCGTGTTCAGTGTGGTCCGCGATTTGAGCGGCGTGTAAACCAAAACGTAAATCATCCAGGTCACCAAGCCCAACAGGGCAGTCAGTGAATTGGTGGCCAACGCCAGATAGACCACGCCGGCGACGACCGACACACTCGAAAATACCGCGACTTCCCAGGTGCTCAGCCGGCCCGCGGGCAACGGTCGCTGCGCCGTGCGCTGCATCAGCGCGTCGGTATCGCGTTCCAGCCACTGATTTAGCGCGCTGGCGCTGGCGGCGATTAAAGCGGTGCCCGCCAAGGCATGAACGAGCACCCACGGATTACTCGGAACCCAGCCAGCCACAAAGGCCGCCACCGCCACGGTCACCAATTCGAGCGCCGCAATCTTCGGCTTGGTCAGCTCCAAATAGTCGCACAGCCGCGAGGGCCAGGGCAGCCGACGTGCGTGGTAAGTCAAGGTGGTCGTCGTCATGCTCATCCGGCCAGTCCCATCATCATCCCAGTCATGGATATCCCAGTCATGGATTTCGTCATTGATCTTGAAGAGGCGAGGCCCGTCTGTCGAGAGCCGCTGCGCAAGAATCGCATGGCACGCAACAAGAGCATGACCGCGATGCCTAAAATCAGCGATCCGGTCGCCACGTGGGCCGTCGTTATCATCGCCTGGGTAAGCCCGCGAGCTTCGACAACATATGCCGCGGCGAAGTGATAATCACCCAGAGCCGCAGGCCACCCGTAGTTGGTTACCCAGGCGCCGCAGCCCAGGGCGATCTGCAGCACGATGGCCGCCGCCAGCAGCATCGCGGGTGTCCACAGGGCGGGCCGATCGCGATGACGGAGCAGCGTGTGGACGGCTAACGCTAGAATCTGTAGTGACAGAAACCCGGCCACCAACAAATGGAATACGACGGAAATCTGAAATGCTCGCCACGTCGTTCCGGCCACCAGGTGACGCAGTTCAGAGCCCAACACCAATTGGATATATGCAACGAGCACGGTCAGCACACACAGACGATGCAGCGTGGGAGCCTTGGCATGGACCGCCGGCTGCTGGCACTCGCGCCAGCGCCGCGACGTGACCACGGCCAATGCCACGCAGAGGCCGAAAAACAACGGGCCGAAGCAGCCATGGATCTTGGCGAGCAAGACCTCGTTTTGAATGACTCTGGCCCCGCCCAAAACGCCCTGGGCAATCACCGCCGCCAGCGTCACCAGGCCCATTACCCGCATCCAACTCCGGCCGTCCAATCGCCAGATGGCCCAGCACATGGCAATCGCCAACAGCCCGACCAGCGCCCCCATCAGACGATGTCCGTGTTCGATGAAGATGTCCCAGGGGCCGAAGATCCAGGTTTCGATCGGGTACAAAAACAGATTGTAACCGTAGGTGTTCGGCCAATCGGGCACCGCCATGCCGGCGTCGTACGAGGTAACCAGCGAGCCGACCCAAATCAACGGGAACGTCGCGCACACCAACAACACCGCAAGGCGATGCGGCCAGGGACTGTCGAGTTGTCGCGGGGTGTTGGTCAAGGGAATTGTAGGGTGGGCACTGCCCACCAAGGGCAAACAGAAAGCACGAAATCCTAAACACGAAATCCTAAACAAATTCGAAGGACCGAAATTTGAATGTCAAAAACGGACAAGTATCGCTGGCGTCACCTTAGAGCATTTGAGCATTTGAGCATTTGAATTTGTTTAGAATTTCGGATTTCGGATTTACGATTCCGTTGTGGTAGGCGGCGGCTGGGTCTGGGGGTAATAGTCGGTGTCGACTTCCGGCGAGCCGTATTCGTAAGGCCCCCGATAAACGATCGGCTGGAAGTCGAAGTTGCCGTGTCCAGGCGGGCTGGGGGCCGCCCACTCCAGGCCGTTCGCCTTCCAGGGATTGCGCCCGGCCACGGGGCCGAAAAAGATGCTGTAGATAAAATTCACGGCAAAAATAATCTGCACGCTCACCATGCAGATGGCACACACCGACATGAACTGAT
>JADFKK010000015.1 GCA_022564995.1 Planctomycetota bacterium
GTATCTGCTCCAAAGTTGGGCACCGGTAGGAGCGAGCTTGCCGACAAAGCCATCTCTTTCGAAGCCGTCTCTTTCGACACCGAGGGTCGTGTCGAACCCACCAGAGACCCAGCCGGAAGACTGCGTATATCCTGTTACAAGGACATTGTCTGCGGAATCGACGGCGATATCCTGGCCATAATCGCGTTCCGTGCCGCCGAGGTATGTGCTCCACAGGTGTTCGCCCGTCGGGCTGAGCTTGGCGACAAAGGCATCGAAATCGCCATCGTGCGAGGTGTCGTAGCCCGACGAAGTCCAATCGCCAGAACGCGTGCGGCCCGTCACCAGAACATTGTTGGCAGAGTCCAAGACCACACCAACACCAGCATCATTTTCGGTGCCGCCGAGGTACGTGCTCCAGAGGTGCTCGCCCGTCGGGCTGAGCTTCAGCAGGAAGACGTCTTCCCTTCCATCGAGCGACGTGTCGAATCCTCCCGCAACCCAGTCGGTAGAACTGGTATTCCCTGTCACCAAGATATTTCCGGCTGCGTCCACTGCGATACCGTAGCCGACATCCGATTTTTCGCCGCCGAAATATGTGCTCCACAAATGATCGCCGGTTGGACTGAGCTTAACGACGAAACCGCCAGTATTTCCCTTGAGCGTCGTGTCGTAGCCGCCCGAGACCCAGCCGGAAGACTGCGTACTTCCCGTTACCAGTACATTGCCAGCGGAGTCGACGGCGATACCATTCGCGCGATCAGTATCGCTCCCGCCGACGTACGTGCTCCACAGGTGCTCACCGGTTGGGCTGAGCTTGACCACGAAACCATCGCGACCGCCGATTGTGCTGTCGTAGCCGCCCGAAACCCAGCCGGAAGAAGTCGTCGTGCCCGCCACAAAGACGTTTCCGGCGGAGTCGGTGGCGATGTCGCCGCCCGTATCCTGGTTGCGGCCACCGAGATAGGTGCTCCACAGGTGCTCGCCCGCCGAAGTCAACTTGGCCACAAAGGCATCGCTGACGTTGCCACCGCTGTACGTCGTGTCGAAGCCGCCCGAGACCCAGTCGGAAGACCAAGTACGGCCCGTCACCAAAATGTTTCCGACTGTGTCCAAGGCGATGTCACTCGCCTCGTCACTGCGCCTGCCGCCAAGGTAGGTGCCCCAGTCGAGTTCGGGGTCGATCACCGGCGGTGGACCTTCGACGGTGAACACGATCTCGAAATCGCCGCCGGCCGAGCCGTCGCCTGACGGAACGGTTGTCGCCGAATGCCGCTCTCCGTCGAGATGATGGCCATTGCGGTCGACGAACCGGTCCGAACCGCTAAAGAGCTCGAGCGAATAAAGGTCACCGGGCGCGGCATCGAAACCGAATGTCAGCGTGGAACTACCGGCGTCGTAATTGAATTCGGTTGGGACGACGATTCCGCGCTGCTGGCTCGCAAGCCTTACGTCCCAAACGTCCAGTACATCGGCGAGTAACGGCTCGCTGAACCGGACTGTGTACACCGTGGCGCCAGCCGGCACGACGTCTCCGTGCAGGATCGACGAGGCGATCACCCGTGGCGGTGTGCTGTCAACCGTGAAATGGACCTCGAAATCGCCGCCGGGCACACCGTCACCGGACGGGATGGTCGTCGTCGAATGTCGTTCGCCGTCCAACGAATTGCCGGTTAGGTCCACAAGGCCACCCTCGCCGCTTCGAAGTGTCAACGTGTATTGATCCTCCGCGAGACTCGGAAACTCGGCCGTCATCGTGGCCTCCTCAGCGTCGTAGTTGATCGATGTCGGCGCGACGTTACCCACCGTGCTGCCGACGAGGCGCACATTGTTCGTCACGACGCTCTGCGGGTCGAGCGGCGCGTTGAATCGCGCCACATAGGCCAACTCGCCGACCGGAAAAATGTCACCGTCGCGAATCGACGAACGGATCACTCGCGTAAAGCTGGCTGGCCGCGGTCCCGTCCACGCCGCCAACAGCACCGAAAGATCTTCAAAGTTCACCGGCGTGTTCGCGGCATCAACCAGATTCCCCTCGGCCGCCGAAACATTCTGATTCCAAGCAGCCAACAACACGGTCAAATCCCCAAAATCCACAAACCCATTGCCGGTTAGGTCGGCGGGCGGAGGCGGAGGCGAGAGGTTCTCGAACCAAACGAGCGGACCGTTACGTCCCGCCGCGCCGATCAGGTCCAGATCGCCGTCACCGTCCATGTCGGCCGCGGCGACCACTGTCGGTCGAACGAAATCCGGTTCGACGTCGTGTCGCGTGAATTCGCGACCGTCGACATTCTCGTACCAGGCCGCCCCGCCGATCACGTCCAGGTCGCCGTCGCCGTCCACGTCCGCGGCAAAGACCGAATGAGCCTGCCTCGCGTCGCTGTCGATGATGGTTCCATTTACGCTAATCACGCCGTTACGCCCATCCGCGAACAGCACGTCCATAATTCCGTCGCCGTCGATATCGGCGACGAACATGGAACCTGGAAAGTCTACCGCCCTCATCCTGATTTCGCCGTCGGAAAAATTCTGGCTGCCATTATTCTCAAACCAATAAACTCCGGGATCTTCGAGGGCTTGGTCCACCCCTAGCGATGTGCTGAGAACATCCAGGTCACCATCGCGATCCAAGTCCGCGACAGCCACGGACCGTGCAAACCCTTGCGAATCGATGATATGTTCCGTGAAGTTCTCGCTGCCATCGTTCTCGAACCAGGAGATCGAGTCGTAGGGCCCGAAACCGAGTGTCGTACCCGATGTGGCCCTGATCAGATCAATGTCGCCGTCGCCGTCGATGTCGGCCGCAGCTAGCGACACGTCGCTTGCATATGCGGTGTCGAACGCGTGCTCGGTGAATTCTCCTGCCCCGTTGTTTTCGTACCAAACGATCCTCGGGCTGTCGTACAACTCGCTAACGACGTCCGGATCACCGTCGCCGTCAATGTCGGTAACAATGATCGACATCGCCTGCCCTCCTGTCTCGGCGACGGTGCGCTGCGCGAAGTTGCCTCCGCCGAGGTTCTGATACCAGATAATCGTGCCGTCGGGTAACGTACTGAGCACGTCCATAGCGCCGTCGCTGTCGATATCGGCCACGGCGAGGACGCTTGCATCGGCGGACCCCGGACCAATCTCCGAGGCCAAGAAACTACCAGACGCCGGTGCGGGCGGATCGATTCGGAAACGATAATCTTCCACCTCGCCGTCCGCCGCCACTCCGCCGATGCCCAAATCACCGGCCGTGCTGATGCGAAAACGCGCATAGACATCGCCGCTGATGGCGCTGCTCGGCACGTCGAAGTGGACGTCGTTTTCACCGTTGGAAACCCTAACGCCTGAAGCGATGTGTTCATCCGAGCCGCCCCAGTTTCCATCGCCGTTGAAGTCGATCCAGGCGTCAAGCCTCGCACCGTTGGGGGCGCTTTGGACGTTAACCGTTGCACTGGCACGAAGCTGCCCGACGCGAATCACGTCGAACGTCACGCCGTCCTCGTCGTGCCCGTCGCCGGCCGCAGTGGCTGTCGGCTGGCCGTCGGGCTCGGCGTCGCGGGTGGCGCCGAGGGTTGGGCCGATTGCTTCATGTCTGGCCCCGTTATCGGCGAGCATCGTCGGATATGGCGCCGGGGCGTCGCCGAAGTCGAAATCGGCCCCTACGGCTAACATCCGCCTGTCTTCCAGGGGTTCCAGACGCAACGCGCGGCGGGTGTTTGGGTTCTTGCTTGACGGGGCGGGCTTTGGTCGCATGGCTGGGCTCCGAACGGATGGCGATGCACGGTGAGATGAGTGAGCGATTGGGCGCTGGCCCTCGGTAAGTTCGTCGTCATGCTGAACGGCGGCTAGCGCCGTGCCGCTCACCCAAAGATAACGGCAAGTGGTAGGCAATGTCAAGAAACAGTGGGGAAGGGCGGCGGTGTCGGTTTGATTTGGGGTCAGCCGGTAAACAACTTCCGCGGAAACTACGTGTGAAACCAAAGGTCGAATCACCGGCGGCCTAACGGCCTCCGCTCGCCGGAAACGGTCACCTGCAGACACGATATTGAGCCGATTTCTAACCCGTCCGCCCGAAGCAGATCAGGCAGATGTCGTCGATCTGGCGCTGTCCATCGGCGAATCGCTGCACGTCGTCGAGCACCGCCTTTCCCAGGGCGGCGACTTCCCGCGGGCCGCCGGCGAGCGCGTCGTGCAATCGCGCGGCGCCGTACATCTCACCGGCGGGGTTCATGGCGTCGCTGATGCCGTCGGTGTAGAGGACGACCGCGTCGCCGGTTTCGAGCGCAACGTCGAACTCCTGGTACGTGGCCTGTGCCTCAATACCCAGCGGAAGCCCGGCCTCCTCAGTGGCGAGGCTCTCCACGTTGCCGTCGGCACTGCGGCGACGCAGCGGCGGCATGTGCCCGGCGTTGACGATGGTCAGATGATGTGATTGCGGATCGAGCACGACCAGCGCGAAGGTGACAAAGCGGTCGTCGAGCGCCGATTCGGCCAGATCGGAATTCAGCATTTGCACCGCCTCGGCCGGCCCGCTCGACGTGACCAGCGAATAGCGCACCTCGGCGCACAGCTTGGCCATCAACAGCGCCGCCGAGACCCCCTTGCCCGACACGTCGCCGATGGTGATCGCCAACCGCCCGTCGGGCAGCGGCACGTAGCTGAAGAAATCGCCGCCCACCTCGCGGGCCGAATCGTAATGATCGAAAAACTCATAACCCTCGACCGCAGGCAATCGCTGCGGAAGAAAATGCCGCTGTACGTCGCGGGCCGTGGCCAGCTCCCGCTCGCGGCGATCGAGTTCGAGACTCGCCTCGTGCATGTTCGCCGATTCGATGGCGCCGCCGGCAATGGTGGCCACGCTCAGCAGCACCTCGAGGTCTTCTTGCGAAAACTGCTGACGGGCATCGTCGGTGTCGACGTGAATGATCCCCAGCGGCTCGCGCGACGGCCCCATCAGCGGCGCACACATGATCGACCGCTGGCGAAAGTCGAGCACCGAGTGGCCGAACTCGTCGTGCATTTCGTCCGTGCTGAGAATCGCTTCGCCGTCCGTCATCACCCGCTGGGCGATTTGCTTGCTGATCACGCCCAAGGTGGTCGAGTCGCCGCTCTCGTCATGCCGGCTGCGAATCGTGCGGGGAACCAGCTTTCCGCCCGGCTCGTCGAGCAGCAGTAGATAGCCGCGCTCGGCCTGGGGAAAAATGCTGAACAGGCTGTCGAGAATTTTCGGCAGCACGTCGTCGACGGCCAGCGTGGTGCCGAGATTCTGCGTGATTTCCAAAATCGCCTTGAGCTTCACCTGCGATCGCGCGCCGACGGTCGGATCGGCCCGCGCGTCGAGTGAGTCGACGATCATCGTCTTACGAACGGGCAAGGCGTCGTCGCGGGGCGGCATTCCGCCAACCGTTGGCTCCTCCGAGGATGTCGACCCGCGCTCTGGATCGCCATGAAACCGCATCGTGAAGTCGTAAATCCGCAGGCGGTCCTGGTCGTGCAGCCGAGCGCGTCCGTTGATTCGCTGGCCGTTGAGATAGGTGCCGTTTTGGCTGTTGAGATCCTCGACGTAGAAACCCTCGACCGCGCGAATGATGCGGGCGTGTTGTCGCGAGACGGTGCGTGAGGGAAACACCACGTCGCAGAAGGCGTCGCGCCCGAGGACGGTTTGGTCGGCCGTCAATTCGTAGCGCTGCCCGACGTTGGAACCGGCAAGTATTTCAATGGTCGCCATGGCGAGCGCACCGGAAGTGCCACTGGCATATTTCTTTGTCAGAAAATCGATCTTGGGTCTCTACCGGCTCCCACTGTTGCAGTCTCGCGCGCGAGAGCCAGATTGTCAAACGGCCCACATGCCATCGCGACCTACTCAACAGAGGGGGTCTCGTCGGCGGCGAACCGCCTTGACGACAATCGACGGCGGGATTAGGCTCTCGTCGTAACTCGAATGTGGGATTCCCCTTGGGGTTTTTCCCAACGATCGAGTTTTCTATTTAGACCACTTTGTGATATTATTCACGAAGTCGGCCGAACGCCAACCGCCCACTTACCGCCTACAGCGACTGATGCAGACCCTCATCGTCCCGATCCTGCTGTTCGCCCTCGGTGCTGCGGGCTTGTGTGTCGGTCTGCTCGTTGCGGGAAGATTGATCGGCCCCCGGCGCTCGGGCCGTGTGAAAGAAATGCCGTATGAAAGCGGCATGGACCCGATTCACGACACGCGGCGCCGCTTCGACGTGCGATATCATCTGGTGGCGATCGCCTTTTTAGTCTTCGACGTCGAGTTGCTGTTCCTTTATCCCTGGGCCGTGGCCAGCCGAAACCCCGAGGGCATCGACGCCGCAGTCGAGCAAGGCTGGATCGCCAGTCGAGGATTGGTGTTCGGCGAGGTGATGGTGTTCATCGCGCTGCTCACCGCCGGCTTCGTCTATGCCTGGCGGAAAGGGGTGTTTCAATGGCGCTAGAACAATCCGGTTCCAATCCTAGTATCGAAGTGCCTGAAAACATCGTGATCAGCAAGCTCGACGAGTTGGCCAGTTGGGGCCGCAAGAACAGCCTCTGGCCGATGCCCTTCGCCACGGCCTGCTGCGGCATCGAACTGATGGCCACCGGCGCCAGCCGGCACGACCTGGCCCGCTTCGGGGCCGAGGTGTTTCGCTTCAGTCCCCGGCAGTGCGATCTGATGATCGTCGCCGGCCGGGTCGTGATGAAAATGCTGCCGGTCTTGCAGCGCATCTGGCAGCAGATGCACGAGCCGAAGTGGTGCATTTCGATGGGCGCCTGCGCCTCGACCGGCGGCGTGTTCGACACGTATTGCGTGGTGCAGGGCATCGACCGCTTCATCCCCGTCGACATGTACGTGCCCGGCTGTCCCCCGCGGCCGGAACAACTGATTCAGGCGATCATCGATCTGCAAGACCAGATTCAAACGGAAGGAACCGTCACGGGAAGAGAGTTCAACACGCGAGAGAGACAAGAGCCGAAGCGAGCGTTGGTGGAATTGCCGATTCTCGGTCAACCGTATCAACAATCGTAGGGTGGGCACTACCCACCGGGATGAAACACGAAATCCTAAGCACGAAATCCTAAACAAATCAGAATATCGAAATCCGAAATCTAGGAATGGCACGCGATCGAGGCATTTTTCGTTTCGGTCATTGAATCATTTGATTTTGTTTAGGATTTCGTGCTTAGGATTTGAACTTCAATCGCCGCGCTGACATGTCACAAACCCCGATCATTGACAGCTTAAACGCCGACTTTGCCGGTCTCACCACCAGCGAATTTCGTGGTCAGACGCGGATCGTCGTCGCGCGCGATCAATTGCACGATGTGCTGCGCACGCTGCGAGACGAGCACGGCTTCGACATGTTGATCGACATCACATGCGTCGATTACTTGAACTACCGCGACGCGACGGAGCGATTCGGGCTGGTCTATCTGCTGGCCCGCAGCGACGACATGCGGCGATTGACGATTCGCGTGATGCTGAGCGAGCCGGATTTGAGCGTGCCGACCGTGACCGACCTGTGGAGCGGCGCCGACTGGACGGAACGCGAGGTTTGGGACATGTTCGGCATCACGTTCGATGGCCACCCGGACTTGCGGCGCATCTTGATGCCCGAAGAGTTCACCGCCCACCCGCTGCGAAAAGACTATCCGCTGCAGGGACGTGGGGAGCGACATAATTTTCCGGTGTTGACAAGAGAAGACGGTTGAGACTTTTAGCAAGGGCTGGGCGCGACCAACGGTCGCGGCTTTTTGGATTTGATATGCCGGTAATTACGCCCGATCCTTTGACGCACGACGAATCACAGGACTACCTGTGGACGTTGAACTTCGGGCCGCAGCATCCGGCGACCCACACGACGCTGCGGATCGTGCTTAAGCTCGACGGCGAGCGGGTCGTCGACGCGATTCCCGACATCGGCTATTTGCACTCCGGCTTCGAGAAGATCGGCGAGCATCTCGACTACGATCAATACGTGACGGTCACCGACCGCATGAATTACATCTCGCCGATGGCCAACAACGTCGCCTGGCACCACGCGGTCGAGCGGCTGCTGGGCGTCGACGTGCCGCCACGCTGTCAATACATCCGCACGATCGTCTGCGAGCTGGCCCGCATCAGCGATCACCTGGTCTGTAACGGGGCGGTGGGGCTCGACACGGGCGCGTTCACGTTTTTTCTGTATGCTTTTTATCAGCGCGAGCTGATCTACGATATTTTCGAGACGCTCTGCGGAGCCCGCTTCACCAACAGCTACACCCGCGTGGGCGGCGTGACGCACGACATGACGCCGAAGGTGATCGGGCAGATTCGCGAGTTTTGCCGCAATTTCCCCAAGACGATCCGCGACATGGAGGCGCTGCTCGATCGCAATCGCATCTTCGTCGATCGCACCAAGGGGGTCGGCGTGCTGACCCGCGAAGAGGCGCTCGCCGGCTGTGCCAGCGGACCGGTCGCGCGGGCCAGCGGCGTAACGGTCGATTTGCGCAAGGACGAGCCGTATCTGGCCTACGCCGATTTGGATTTTCAGGTCTGTTGTGCCCGCGAGGGTGATAGTTATTCTCGCTATCTGGTGCGGACGGCCGAGATGTGGGAAAGCCTGAAGCTGGTGGAGCAGGCGATCGAGAACCTGCCCGCCGGGCCGTTCAACCTGGGCATCGACGAGCGAACCGCCAAGCCCGACAAGCAGGCGGTCTACACGACGATCGAAGGCACGATTTCACATTTCGAGTTGGTGATGAGTAATCGCGGCATCAAGGTGCCGTGCGAGGAAAGCTATTCGGCGATCGAGGCCCCCAATGGCGAGCTGGGCTTTTACATCGTCGGCGATGGCTCGAACGTAGCCTATCGGGCCCGCTGCCGCCCGCCGTCATTCAATCATTTTGCATTGTTTCCGCAACTCATTCGCGGCCATACGCTCAGCGACGTGGTTGCCGTATTGGGAAGTTTGAACATCATTGCCGCCGAACTAGATCGCTAAACCAACAACAATTCGATCACCCCAACCGCTTGCGGTTTAGCCCCGCCATCACCATGACCGCCGCTGCTTCCACCACCGCCCCCTGCTCACCGACGCCATGATCGACGAGATCAAGGCCTACTTCCCGCGCTACCCGTCGCGGCAAGCGGTGACGCTGCCGGCGCTGCACGTGGTGAACGATCACCTGCGGCACGTGCCGATGCAGGCGGTGGTCGAGATCGCCGAGCTATTGGACCTGCACCCGGCGCAGGTTCAGGACACGCTCAGTTTTTACGGCTTCTTCAAACAAGACGCCCCGCACGGCGAGACCCGGGCCTGGGTTTGCCGCTCGATCAGTTGTGCCCTGCGGGGCGGCGAAGAAGTGTTGGAGCATCTATGTCGCCGTGCCGGCATCCAACCTGGCGAGACAACCAAGGACGGCAAGCTGACGATTGAATTCGCCGAGTGTTTGGGGGCCTGTGATTTCGCCCCCTGCATGTTGGCCGGCGATGAAGTGCATGGAGATTTGACGGAAGAGAAGGCGGATGAGTTTTTGAGGAGTTGTGGGGTGGTGGAATAACAACTGGGCGCAAAGTCACGAATTGAAGAATAAGAGGTGAAGAGATGACCATTCCCGTCGACTTGAGTCCCGAGGAAGTCGAACAAATCAAGCAATTGACGAAGCTCGACAGCGACGCGGACGCCGTCCGTCAGGCTGCAAGAGACTACTTGCGTTTGCGGAAGCTGCAAGAGTTGAAGGCCGCTAGCGGCAAGGTTGACTTCGAGGAGAATTGGCAACAGCTTGAATCATTAGAATCAGGCGAGACCGGACTACCGCAGTAGATGGTGAACGATGGACGACTGGGTCTTTATTGATACGTGCATCTGGGCGTCGTTTTTTACAAAACCCAGTTCGCTCGAAAAGCAAGCGATCGACGACTTGATCGATGCCGATCGGGCTGCGCTGATTGGCCCCATCGTCGCGGAAGTGTTGCTCGGTTTTCGGCGAAAGGACCAGGCCGACTGGATTGCATCCCGACTTCGTTTTGCTCACTTTACGGACATCCTATGGAACGACTGGCGTGCAGCAGCAGACATGGGACGCGAGATGGCCGCGAAGGGGCACCGGCTGCCGTTGACAGATCTGATTGTCGCCACGGTCGCCAAGCGTGTTGACGCGTATGTATACACGACCGATCCCCACTTCGATCTAATCTCCGATTTGAAACGCCATCAGCCATGAGTCGACGATTAACACCATGCTCGAAGTTCAGCCGGTACTGCTGGCCAATGTTGACAAAGACGACAGCCACACGGGCGCAATTTAACATCGCGAGATAGTCGGCGCGACCAACCGTCGCGGCTTTATGGGTTTGCTATGACGTTTGAACCGGTACTGCTGGCTAACATTGACAAACACGACAGCCACACGCTGCGCGTCTATGAAGCGGGCGGCGGATACTCGGCCTTGAAAAAAATGTTGACCCAATCGCCGGGCGACGTGATCGAGCTGGTCAAGTCGAGTAATCTGCGCGGGCGCGGCGGAGCCGGCTTCCCCTGCGGGCTGAAGTGGTCGTTCTTGCCGAAGGATCATCCCGGCCCGATCTACATGTGCATCAACGCCGACGAGAGCGAGCCGGCCACGTTCAACAACCGCATCCTGATGGAGCAAGATCCGCACCAATTGCTGGAAGGCTCGATCATCGCCTGTTACGCCACCGGCGCGTCGACCGCTTACCTTTACATTCGCTACGAATATCCGCGGGCGACCAAGCGGTTGCAAGCGGCGATCGACGAGTGTTACGAGCGGGGCTACCTCGGCAAGAACATCAAGGGTAGCGATTTTTCGCTCGACATCTATCTGCATCGCGGGGCCGCGGCGTATATCTGCGGCGAAGAGACCGGGCTGATCGAGAGCCTGGAGGGCAAGCGGGCCTGGCCGCGGATCAAGCCGCCGTTTCCGGCGGTCGAGGGCGTGTTCCGCAAGCCGACCGTGGTGAACAATATCGAGACGCTCTGCTGCATCACGCACATCGCCGACCGCGGGGCCGAGTGGTTCAAGTCGATGGGCGTGCCGGCCGATCCCGACAATCCCCGCGACGCCGGCAGCTACGGGCCGAAGCTCTATTGCCTCAGCGGCCACGTCAATCGCCCCGGCTGTTACGAAATGCCGCTGGGCATCACCTGCGGCGAGTTGATCGAAGAGTACGGCGGCGGCGTGTGGAAAAACCACAAGCTGAAAGCAGCCGTGCCGGGCGGGATCAGCATGGGCTTGCTCACGGCCGACGAGATGGATTGCCCGCTGGATTTCTCCGGGCCGGGGCGTTACGGCTGTCTGGGCTTGGGGACCGCGGCGGTGACCGTGATGGACGAGACCGTCTCGATGGTCGATTTTCTGCACAACACCTCGCGGTTTTTCGCCCACGAAAGCTGCGGCCAATGCACGCCCTGCCGCGAAGGAACCCAGTGGGCCTATTCGATGCTCAAACGGATCAAGGCGGGCAAGGGGCGGCTTAAGGACTTGGATCTGCTGCTGGAAATCGGCGACACCATCGGCATCATGCCCGGCACCACCATCTGCGGCCTGGCCGACGGCGCCGCCTGGCCGCTGAAAAACGCGATCCGCAAGTTTCGCGATGAGTTTGAAGAGTACATCAGGCGGACGAATCCGGATGGGTATGATGTGACGGAACCGGTCGCGGCCTTGCCGGTGGTCGAACTGCATTGACCGAATAAGGGGCCTCGCATGAACAAGTTGAAAGGTTTCACGAGATCGGAAATCCGAAGCACGAAATCCGAAACAAATTCAAAGCACGAATGTCAAAAACAATCTCAAATCTCCGTCGTTTTTGACATTCGAGATTCGGATTTGTGATTTGTTTCGGATTTCGGATTTCGGATTTGAATGACAGGAACGCACAACTCATTTTCGCGCCGGCACTAAGAATGACCACCGTTCAACATTTGGAAACCCAGCCTTGGGCCAGCCGCCTACAGGGATTGCTTAGCGCCGTGAACGATTTGACACAAGGAAGCGATGAAACATTGCGGGCGCTTCGCCAAGAAGCGGACGCGATCGGCGCGCCCCTGCTGTTGGTCGGTGGCGTCGCGGTGATCCGGCACGGCTACGCCCGCACGACGGACGACCGCGACGCGCTGGTTAGCCACCGGCACGCTCCCGCGCTCGCCGAGCGGTTGACGGACCACGACGACTGGGATCGGCTGGAAACGCGGCAATACGCCTTTATTTATCGGCCCACGGGCGTCGAGGTTGATTTTCTGGTGTCGGGAGACCTCATGAATCTCGGATCGCCGTATCGCTTCCCCGAACCGGACGAATTGGAGACTGCGGACCGGCTGGAAGGCATCCCGGTCGTTGGCCTGCATGACTTGATCTATTTCAAGCTGCTGGCCGGGCGAATGAGAGACCTTGCCGACATCATGGAATTGTGCAAGCGCCATTTACAGGAAATCGACGCGAACAAGGTTTTCGCAAGGCTGGAGCCTGACGACGCGACGATTCGCGAACGATTCTCGGAGATTCTCAAGCAAGCGCCACAAGAACTTGAAAACGAACGCCGATTTGGCGGCGGCGATTGAGTTGAGTCGGACACTGAGTCGGGAATGACGAATGACGAATGACGAATGAATGACGAATGAATGAATGACCGAAGTTGGTATTTACTGATGTTGGATATCTCAGGCACGCAACGTCATTCGTGCTTTGAGCATTCGACATTCTTTCGACATTCTGATTTCGTCATTCGACATTAAATAGGAACCTCCATGGCCATCGTAATCGTCGACGGACAAGAGATCGAAATTGGCGACGACGAGCGTCTCAACGGCATTGAGATTGCTCGCCGGGCCGGCGTCGACGTGCCGCATTATTGCTGGCATCCGGGCCTGTCGGTCGTGGCCAGTTGCCGCATGTGTCTGATGGAAACCGGCCGCAAAGACCCCGAAAACGGCGAAGTCTCGATGGTGCCCAAACTCGTGCCGGGCTGCCAAACGCCGGCGACCGACGGGGTGGTTTTTATCACCGCCAGCGAAAAAGTGCTCAATGCCCGGGCGATGGTCGAGGAGGATTTGTTGATCGACCATCCGATTGATTGCCCGATCTGCGACAAGGCGGGCGAGTGTGCCTTGCAGGATTATCACTTCTCCCACGGCCGCTCCGAGCGGCGGGCCGACGTGCGGCCCTTCACCAGCCGCCGCCGCCCGATGGGCGAGACCGTGTCGCTGTTCGTCGATCGCTGCGTGATGTGTACCCGCTGCGTGCGATTTACCCGCGAGGTGACCGGCACCCACGAGTTGATGATCACGGACCGCGGTTCCGGCGAAGAGATCGACGTGTTTCCCGGCTATCCGCTGGCCAACAAACTCTCGGGCAACGTGGTCGATCTGTGTCCCGTGGGGGCGCTGGGCGACGTCGACTTTTTATATCAACAGCGGGTCTGGTTTATGAAGCCGCACGACGGCGTCTGCGCCGGCTGTTCGCGGGGTTGTTCGATCGTGATCGAAGAGAACCAGGACCGGGTCTATCGTCTCAAGCCGCGAGAAAACCCCGCGGTGAATCAGTGGTGGATGTGCGACGAAGGGCGATACGGGTTTCATCACGTGCATAGCGAGAAGCGGCTGACGGAGCCGAGACGTCGTGTGGGCGACGAGCACGAA
Organism: Planctomycetota bacterium; assembly: GCA_022564995.1. Classification (GTDB taxonomy): domain Bacteria; phylum Planctomycetota; class Planctomycetia; order Pirellulales; family JADFKK01; genus JADFKK01. The sequence continues at coordinate 13,611 of JADFKK010000015.1, forward strand.
AACATCGAGTGGTCGGAACTACCGGGCGAGTTGGGCGAGCGATTACGCTCCGCCGGCCGCTTGTCGGCACTGCTCTCGCCGCATCTGACCGTCGAAGAAGCGTATCTGCTGGCCGGCTATATCCGCGGCATCGACTCGGAGGCAGTCCTCGCGCTCGGCCCGATCCCGGTCGAAGGCGAAGACGAGACGTTCCCCGCCGGCTTCATCATTTGCGCCGAAAAATGCCCCAATCGTCGCGGCGTTGAAGAAGTGATCGCCCACTTCACCGGCCGTGTGACGACGTTCGATGAATACCTGGAATTGCTCGAAAACAGCGAGATTCGCGCCGCCTGGATCAGCGGCGGCTACAAGTCGGACTGGATCGACGAGCCGACCGCCGAGCGATTCGCGGGGCTCGATCTGCTCGTCGTCCAAGACCTGTTCGATTCGCCGCTTTACCAGCGGGCCGATTATCAACTGCCCGGCGCGGCCTTCGCCGAACGCCAAGGCTCCTACGTCAACCACGTCGACCGCCTGCAATCGTTCGATTGGGCCGTGCGAGCGCCGGGGGGCGTACATGTCGAAGGAAACTTGTATTGGCGGCTGCTGGAGCGGCCGGGGATGTACCGGGCGGAAGCTGTGATGGGCGAAGTGGCCCGAGAGATTGGATACTTCGCGGCTGCCGCGGAACCGTATGGACCCATCGGCCTCGATTTGAAGGTTAACCTGTTGGCGGTTTGAGAGGCCGCCTCGAAAATTCGGAATGACGAAATCAGAATGTCGAAAGAATGACGAATTTCCAAATGACGAAAGTCGTGTTTCGCGAATCCTTCGAGCTTCGTGCTTCGACATTCCTTCGTCATTCTGATTTCGACATTCGACATTATTAAACTACCATGCCCGATTTATCCACCACCACCGTCGTCGCCCTCATCAAGGTCGCCGTCTGCATCGGCCTGTTGATGACGGCGGCGGCCTACTTTGTGCTGCTCGAGCGCTGGATGGCGGCTTGGATTCAGATGCGGCGGGGGCCGAATCGAGTCGGCATTCCGCTCTCGAAGATCAAGCTGTTCGGGCTGGGCCAGCCGATGGCCGACGGAATTAAGTTCATCTTCAAGGAAGAGTACACGCCGGCCCACGTCGATCGGCCGCTGTTCCTGTTGGCGCCGATCACCGTTCTAACCGCCGCCCTGGCCACCTTCGCCGTGGTGCCCTTCGGCAGCGTGCTGGGCCAGGTCGACGGTGTCGAGCAGCGCATCGAACTGGTCGTCGCCCCCGGCATTGATGTCGGCATGATTTACGTTTTCGCTTTGGGCAGCATCGCCGTTTACGGCGTGATCCTCGGCGGCTGGGCCAGCAACAACAAGTACAGCTTTCTCGGTGCCATGCGCAGCACGGCTCAGTTGATCTCCTACGAACTGCCGCTGGGACTCGGCATTCTCGGTGTCGTGTTGGCCACCGGATCGCTGCGGCTCGAAGAGATCATCAACGCGCAGGCCGACAGCGGATTGTGGTTCGCCTTCACGCAGCCACTAGGCTTGTTGGTGTTCAGCGTGGCCGCCTTCGCCGAAGCGGCCCGGCTGCCGTTCGATCTGCCGGAGTGCGAACAGGAACTGATCGGCGGCTATCACACCGAGTATTCCGGCATTAAGCTGCTGCTGTTTCTGGTGGCCGAGTTTTTGCACATGATCGCCGCCTCGTTTTTGATTGTGATCCTGTTTTTCGGCGGCTGGCATCTGCCCTTCGGACTGACCGGCTCCGGCGATGAAATCGGCTGGGGCACGGCGATCGTGCGGATCGTCGCCCTGATGGTGAAGATCACGCTGATGATCCTGTTTTTCATGTTGGTGCGCTGGAGCTGGCCCCGTTTTCGTTTCGACCAACTGATGTCGCTGGCCTGGAAAGTGATGCTGCCCTTGGGCTTGGTGAATTTGGTCGCGGTCGCGTTTGTTTACGAGTTTGAAGCGTCCCCCTTGCTACACGTCGCCATCGGCTGGACGGTAGCCATCGGCGGTTGGATCATCGCCGCCCTAGCCACGCCACAAATCGCCGATAACACCCCGAGACGGGAAGCCGCCACATAGTATTGCAAAGTGAAAGATGTAAATTGCAAATTATAATTACTCAAACTGAAAAGAAGAACCACGGATTACACGGAGATCATGGATGCAATCAGGTAAGAAATGAGCCATCGCTGATCCTCGCGGCGCAACCGGTAAATTCCTTGCGTCCCTGCGCCTTCGCGTCCTTGCGTTGAATTCACCCAACGCAAAGACGCGAAGGCGCCAAGATGCAAAGGACTGGGAATCTGGAGATTGGACGAAATGCTACGCGATTCCGTTTCTATCCGTGGTTCTTAATACAACATTTTTCAGTTTGAGTACTTGGATTACCATGAAACCCAACGACCCTTCCATCCGCTGGATCGACCCGCCGAAGCTCGGACTGGCCGGCAAGATGTACTTGCCGCTGTTCTTGCAGGGGCTCAGGGTCACGACCAAGCACCTGTTCGCGCCGAAGGTCACGGTCAGCTATCCCGAGCAGGAACCGGAGATCGGCAACCCGTTGATTTATCGCGGGGTGCATCGGCTGAACCGCGACGACCAGGGCCGGGTGAAATGCGTCGCTTGCTTCTTGTGTGCCACGGCTTGCCCGGCGCATTGCATCGACATCGTGGGGGTCGAAAGCCCCTGGGACGATCGCGAGAAATATCCCGAGAGCTTTACGATCGACGAGCTGCGGTGTATCTACTGCGGGATGTGCGAGGAGGCCTGTCCGGTCGACGCGATCGAACTGACCAGCTTGTACAACCTGACCGGCCGCAGCCGCGACGAGATGATCTTCGATAAAGAGAAGCTGCTGAGCGTGTACGATCAGACGAAAGACGCCGAGCCGATGCAGAGCGGCGTTCAGCCTCAACCTTATGGTGGCACAGGCGTCTCGCCTGTGGATCGCCGGCGGAACACCGGTGCCGCAAAATGAATTACCGGCGGGACGCCGGTGCCACGGAGTGAATACAGTGAACGAGACACAGATCACATTCGGCGCGGCCACCTTGTTGGGCGCGGTCGGCTTGTGGCTGATGCTGCCCCGCGGCTCGCATCGCGGGCGATGGCTGGGCGTGCTGTGTGCGCTGGGCAGCCTCGGGCTGTTCGGGTATCTAGCGCCGCGGATGTATCTAGCGGAAGAAAGCACCGCGGCGCTGGCCGGCGAATTGGTGTTCATGCTGCTGGCCGTCGTGACCATCGTTTCCGCCGCGGCCACCATCAGCATGCGCAACCCGGTTTATTCGGCGATTTGGTTCGCCATGTCGCTGTTGGGCACATCAGGGCTGTTTCTGTACCAGGGGGCGCAATTCCTGGCGGTCGCCACGATCGTCGTCTACGCCGGGGCGATTTTGGTGACGTTTCTGTTCGTGTTGATGCTGGCCCAGCCGAAAGGGCACGCCTATTACGACCGGCTCAGTTGGGAAGCCCTGCTCTCGGCCGGCACCGGGGCCGTGCTCGTCGGCGTGCTGACCATGGCGATTGACAGTTCGATGAAATCAGATGAGTCTCGGCCCAAGAGTGCCGCCGCTGAGCAGTCCACCGATCAGGCTCCTGTCGTCCTCGCCGAGCAGCACGTCGCCCATCTCGGAGCCCAACTGTTCAGCAAGTATCTGATCGCCGTCGAAGTGGTCGGCACGCTGCTGCTGGTGGCCCTGGTCGGCGCGGTGGCCATTGTGTCCGGCGACCGCAAGCCGTCGGATCGTCCGAAAGGAGCCGGCCATGCCTAGCGACGTGGTCTTGCTGCATAACTACCTGATCGTCGGCGCGCTGCTGTTCGGCATCGGGCTGGTCGGCTTTCTCGCCCGGCGGAACATGATCGTGATGTTCCTCTGCGCCGAGATCATGCTGCAAGGCGTGGCCGTGAGCCTGGTCGCTTGGGGCCGCTTTCACAACAATTGGGGCGGGCAGATCATGGTGATCTTCATCCTCGCGGTGGCCGCCTGCGAAGCCGGCATCGCGCTGGCCATGATCCTGATGCTCTATCACCGCAGCGGAAACCTCGACATCGTCTTCTGGCAAAACCTCCGCGAAGAAAACCAACCGCCGCACGTCGATCGTGAGATACCCGAGGACGTCGAGGGGCCGCGAACCTGGCCGACGCTGACGCCAGCCGGCGTCGAGCCGGAGTTGGACGTAGAAAAGACGCTGCACCGCAGTAAGGTTTAGATGAAAAAGGGGACAGGCGCATATATTGGGAGTTATACGGGCTTTACGAAGACATGATATTGCAGTCGTTCTTCTTTGGTCGGCCTCGCGGTCGCAGGGTTGGCATGGAGATCAATAATACCCAAACCACCTTGTTTTACCAATATATGCGCCTGTCCCCTTTTTCGGTCCGGCTCAAGGATATGAAATGCGCACGCTGTTAATTCTCATCCCGGCTCTTCCCCTGGCGGCCGCGCTGCTGACCGGGTTGCTGGGGAAGCGCTTCTTGCGAGAGAAATCGCACTGGCCGACGATCCTGGCCATCGGCGTTTCGTTTCTTCTGAGCCTCTCGCTGTTTCTGGAAGTGCGGCGCTACAGCGAGGCCGCCGATGTAGCCGGCTGGGAACATGTCGAGACGCTGTGGAGTTGGATGGACATCGACGACGCCTATCAATTTGAAGGCGAGTCGCGGAACTTCGCCATCGACGTCACGCTACGGGCCGACGCGCTCACTTCGGTGATGCTGGTGATGGTGACCTTCATTTCGATGCTGGTCGCCATCTACTCGGCCGGTTACATGAAACACGACCCGGGTTACAGCCGGTTCTTTGCGCTGATTGCGCTGTTCGTGTTTTCGATGACGATGCTGGTCTCGGTCAGCAATTTCGTGCTGCTGTACGTCTTCTGGGAGGCGGTCGGCGCGTGTAGCTACCTGCTGATCGGGTTCTGGTTTCAGAAGAAATCGGCCGCCGCCGCCGGCATGAAGGCGTTTCTGGTCAATCGCGTCGGCGATTTCGGCTTCGCCCTGGCGCTGTTTTTCATCTGGACGGTGTACGGGTCGCTGAATTTCCACGACACGGATGTCCATGGAACGCCGGTCGTGGTGACCGCCGCTGCAAGCACCGAGACGGAGACCCAGGGCGTCTTGGGCCGGTCGCGGCTGGAACAGGGTGACTACGACGGTTACATCGGCGGCGGCATCGGCCTGACGATCTGCCTGCTGCTGATGCTCGGCGCCTGCGGCAAAAGCGCCCAGTTCCCGCTGCACGTCTGGCTGCCCGATGCGATGGAAGGCCCCACGCCGGTTAGCGCCCTGATCCACGCAGCGACGATGGTCACCGCCGGCGTCTACATGATCGCCCGCTGCACGCCGCTGTTTGCCGCGTCGGCGGCCGATCCGTACCTGCTCGACGTGGGAGCCGAGGTGATTGCGATTCACGGGCCGCTGGTCGTCGCCACGATCGGCGCGTTCACGGCGCTCTTGGCCGGCCTGATCGCGCTCACGCAAAACGATCTCAAACGGGTGCTCGCCTATTCGACGATCAGCCAGCTCGGCTACATGTTTCTGGCCCTGGGCACCGGCTCGCTGGCCGGCATCGTGTTCGGCATGTTTCACCTGTTCACCCATGCGTTTTTCAAGGCCCTGCTGTTCCTCGGCTCGGGCAGCGTGATGCACGCGATGGGCCACGTGATCGACATGACGAAGTTCGGCGGGCTGCGCAAGCTGCTGCCCTGGACCCACTGGACGTTTTTGATCGGCTGCCTGGCCCTGGCCGGGGTCGTGCCCTTCGCCGGGTTCTTCAGCAAAGACGCGATTCTGGTCGAGGTGGCCCTCGCCGGCGAAGCGGACAGCGCGACGGGCCGCTGGTATGCCGTGCTCTATTGGTCGGCCATCGTCACGGCGGCCCTGACGGCGTTTTATACATTCCGAGCGTACTTCATGACGTTCTTCGGTCCGCTCCGCGTGCCACACGAAGCGGGCAAGCACGCCCACGAATCGCCCGGCACGATGACCGGGCCGCTGGCGATTTTGGCCGTGTTTGCGACGATGGTCGGATTCACGCTGATTGGCAGCTTCGGAGGGTTTCTTGAGAAAACGCCATCGCTGGCGTACCTAAATCGACACACTTCGGCTAGCGACGAAGCAGACCCTCTCGCCGCCCAAGCCACGAAAGAACATCACTACCAAGTTCACACCGAAGTCGCCATGCTCAGCACGCTGTTGGCGTTGTCCGGAATCGGACTGGCCGCGTTCCTGTACCTGGGCGAGCGTCGCGAAGTCCAGTGGTTTGCACGACTCCCGGTTATCCGCTGGTTTTACCATCTCTCCTACGGCAAGTTTTTCTTCGATCAGATTTACATGGTGCTGGTCATCTGGCCGGTCCGATTTTTGGCGTGGCTCAGTTACTTGCTCGATCGCTGGCTCGTCGACGGCCTGGTCAATCTCTGCGCCGCGGCGGCTCTGCAGTTGGGGGCAATCCTGCGTACGTTGCAAACCGGCGCCCTGCCGTTTTACGCCTTCTTGATGATGCTCATGTTGCTGGTGCTGTTGATCAGCGCGTTTTGGACCAACCTCGTTTAACGGCAAGCCTAAGTGAAATAAAGTGAAACTAACACCCGAAAACCTGCTCCTGCTCGCCGTCGCGCTGCCGGCCGTCGCCGCGGTCGTGGTGTGGATGTTGGGCTCGGCAAATCGCTCGGTCTCGCGGCGGATTGCCTTGGCTGTAACGCTCGTCGAGTTGCTGCTGGCCGGGGCACTGGTTTGTCAGTTTCCCGGCATCGCGGACAAATCCGCAAGCGGTGACGCGGCTTACGCCGTTAGCAGCATCGAGTGGCTCGGCGGCGCTTCGCCGCTGAATGTCTCGCTCAGCTTCGGCCTCGACGGCCTCAGCCTGTGGCTGTTCGCCCTGTCGGCGCTGCTGATGGTCACCTCCGTGTTGGTCAGTTGGGAAGCCATCAAAGATCGCCCGGCGGCGTTTTACTCGCTGCTGCTGCTGCTGGAGGCCGGCGTGCTGGGCGTGTTCGCGGCCCGCGATATTATCTTGTTCTACGTCTGCTTCGAGTTCACACTGATCCCACTGTTTTTCTTGATCGGCGGCTGGGGCAGCGAACAGCGCCAGTACGCGGCGATGAAATTCTTCCTGTTCACCCTGGCCGGCAGCGTGCTGACCTTCTTGAGCCTGCTGGCCATCGTGCTCTGGGACCGGCAACACGCCGGCAGCGGCGTGATGAACTTTTCGATTCCCGAGCTGACCAAGAACCTGATAGAAAATCCGCTTCCCGATTCGCTGCAATTAATGATCTTCCTCGGCCTGTTTGCCGGCTTCGCGATCAAGGTGCCGCTGTTCCCGCTACACACCTGGCTGCCGTTGGCCCACGTGCAAGCGCCGACCGCCGGCAGTGTGATGTTGGCCGGTGTGCTATTGAAAATCGGCACTTATGGTTTCCTGCGATTCAGCATCCCGATGCTGCCGGAGGCCACGGCCGTTTGCGCGCCTTACCTGCTTTGGCTCGCCGTCGCGGGCATCGTCTACGGCGCCCTGGTCGCGCTCGCCCAAACCGACATGAAGCGGCTGATCGCCTATTCCAGCGTCAGCCATCTCGGCTTCTGCATGTTGGGCATCTTCGCGCTCAATCCGGCCGGCGTCCAGGGCGGCGCACTGCAAATGGTCAACCACGGCCTCTCGACCGGCGGGCTGTTCGCCATCGTCGGCATGATCTACGAACGCTATCACACCCGCGAAATCAAACACCTCGGCGGCCTCTGCCGGCAAGTGCCGCTGCTGACGTTGATGATGGTGTTGTTCACCTTCTCCAGCATCGGGCTGCCCGGCATGAACGGATTTGCCGGCGAGTTTCCGCTGCTGCTGGGCATGTTTCAGCGAGCCTGGGCCGACGCGCCGGTGGCTTGGGCTGGGCACTATCGCATCATCTCCGTCGTCGCGCTGAGCGGCGTCGTGCTCGGCGCCTGGTATATGCTCTGGCTCGTCAAGCGGGTTTTCTTCGGCCCGCTCAAGGAGCCGGCCCACGACGAAACGGAGCCGCCGGTGCGGGATCTGACGCTGCGCGAAGGCTGCGCCTTGGCGCCGCTGTTGGTGTTCGTGTTCTGGATTGGCCTGCAGCCGAAGTTTTTCCTCGACCCGATGGCGCCGGCGTTGGATCGCGCCACCCAAGCGGCCACGCAGCGGGTCAACGAAGACGTGCCGTTTCACAGCACTACCGCTCACAACGCAGCCACCATCGACTCGAACCAATAACCAATTACGGGAGACCCCGCGCGTGCCCCCGCTGACTGAATTGACGTTGCTCCATCTGGTGCCGGAGATCGTGCTGATGCTCACCGCGACGGCCATTTACGTCGTCGGGGCGTTCGGCGCCGCGCAACAGGGTTGGAGCTGGATGGCGCAGTGCGGAATCGCTCTGGCGGCCTACGCTCTCTATTTCCAGGCGTCGATCTTCGACGACGGTCTCACCGGCCCGTTGGTGATCGACCATCTGGCTTTTTTCATTCGCTCTCTGGCGCTGGGTGTTGCGGCGCTGCTGGTATTGTTGACCGCGCGGGCGGCCCGCGACCGTCAAGGCCCGGAAACAACCGGCTCGGTGTTGCTGGTGATGGCCGGCGTGATGCTCTCGGCTTCGGCGGCCGATTTGGTGCTGCTGTTTTTGTCGCTGGAGTTGATTTCGATTCCGACCTACGTGCTGCTGTACATTTCGCGGCGCGACGCCAGCGGGCAGGAAAGCGCCGTGAAGTATTTCTTCCTGAGCATTCTCTCCTCCGCCGTGTTGCTGTACGGACTCAGCTTTCTTTACGGCGTGGGTGGATCGACGTATTTGGGCGAGATTCGCGCGGCGCTGGTCACGGCAAGCGAGACCGCCGCTGTCCCCGGAGCGATCTCGCTGGCCCATGTCGCGCTGGTGCTGATCGTCGGCGGGCTGGCCTTTAAGATCGCCGCCGTGCCGTTTCATTTTTACGCGGCCGACGTCTATCAAGGCACGACGCACGCCAATGCCGGGCTGCTCGCCGTGGCGCCGAAGATCGCCGGCGTGGTGGTGCTCGTGCGGATCGTCGTGGCGGCCATGCCCGGCAACGAGGAGTTCGCCTGGAAGCTGCTGCTGGTGATGTCGATGGTCACCATGACACTGGGCAACGTCGTGGCCCTGTGGCAAAACAACATTCGCCGGATGCTGGCCTATTCGTCGATCGCCCACGCCGGATACCTGCTGATCGGGCTGGCGGTCGGATTGGCCTCGACCGACCAGCCAATCGGCTACGACGGGCTGGCCGCGACGATGCTGTACTTGTCGGTTTATGCGTTGGCCACGATCGGCGCGTTTTCGGCGCTAAGCTGCCTCGGCAAATACGGCCCGGCCGACGGGCAACTCGACGCGCTGTCCGGATTGACCCGCTCGCAGCCGATCATCGCCCTGGCAATGGCCGTGTTCATGTTCAGCCTGGCCGGCCTTCCGCCGCTGGCCGGCTTCTGGGGAAAGCTGACCCTGCTGGGCGGCGCGCTCGACGTGTACCTCACGCCCGGCGATGCCGACTTGCGCCGCTGGTTTCTGGCCCTGGCAATCGTCGGAGCGATCAACGCCGCGATCGCGGCCGGCTATTATCTGCGGGTCATCGCCGTGATGTACTTCCGCCCGGCGAAGAGCGAGCCGCCGCTCCTCAGCAGCTACGGCGCCTACGCGGCGATGCTCGTCTGTGCCCTGGGCGTAATCGCCATCGGCATTTATCCGGGACCATTGGTCGGACATTCCGCCCAGGCAACGGAGTCGGTGCGAGAGAATCTCGAATTGAAATCGACCAAGGACGTCGAGCGGTCGCCGTAGGCCGCGCGATTGATCATTCGTTATCCGTCATTAGTCATTGGTCATTTGGTTTTCAATGACCAATGACTAATGACCAATAACAAATGACAAATTCTTTCCATCGAGTTGGCGGCATCTTCATCTGACGAAGTGTGCCACGGCCTACACACTGGGTCGACGCCACAAAAAAACTAGCTGCCACCCCATGTTGCCGACGTCTTTCGATGTCGGCCTCAACATGGGGCAGCAGCCGTGTCGTTCTACGATCCCCACACGCCCCGCGCGATCGACGGGACAGACCTGCCGAAACGGTCAACTGTGGCGAACCCCGCGTGTCGGCGAAGTTACAGGTCGACCGCCAGCCCAAGGGCGTGAAAACCGGAACCACGCGGAGAGTATCGTCGAGACCGGTGACAGCTACGTTGTCACGCCGGGAGCGACTCTTGGGAAGATTTTCTGGTAAACTTCTGGAAGCCCTGGAAATCGCCGCTTAACGGTTGGTGGGAGAGAGCCGCCGTGTCCCCACGGCGATGCGTGTTCGCACTGCAACGTACATCGCCCTGGGGACGTGGCCCGTGCGGGTTGATCCATTCGAGCGCCGACCTTGTTTTTCTTGCCGACGGGTCGGCCGTCGTCGCAAGCGGCTCGGTGCATTTACGGACAATATCGTAACTTCTTATATAATCAGTGGTTATGTCAATATAAAAGCATCGAACGGCCACTTAATCAGCTGCCCGGACGCAATCGCAGTGGGGGAAAACATGGACATGCCCAACGAATCTCGAAATAAATCCTTGCGTTGCTCGCAGCGGTAGTTACAATAAAGTCTCAGGCGAAGTTTTAATTCGCTTTCCTTAACCCAAGCATATCTGCTTTTCTTGCCAATGAACAGCGATTTGACGCGACACGCTTCTTAGCGGTCGCCTTTGAGCAAAGCCCCACGTCGGTGCCTGCTCAAAAGTCAAAGCTGTTCGCTCCGGCTCGCTGCCGGGCGGTTTTGCCGGCGCTTCGTTGTTCGCTTCCATTGCGCAACAACGCACCATCGGCGCCAAGCGTAACGGTCGTCGACAGGCGAGTTGACCTTTTCTAGTGCGTGCTGCGCGTCGCTTTCAATTCTTACTGGCTTCATTGTCTGATTCTGCGCCCGCAAGTTCTCCGACGAGACGATCGATCGTCCGTCGACGTCCGGCTTGGGCGGCGCGCCCTAAAGCATTGCATCAATCGAGGAACACCATGAATTTGCGCACATTACCAATACGAGGAATTCAAATCATGCGAGCATACCGATTTCTAATCGCGGTGTGTTTTCTGTTCGGCGCCGCGGCGTCCATGGCAACGGCTGAAACGGTCGACTACGGTGATTTTGCCGGACCGGACATAGAATTCATTGGCGTGACGGAAGACTCGATCACCGACGGTCTGCCATTGTTCGACGAACCGACGCTGGCCGGAAATTCGCTGGTCTTCAATCCTGCATCGTTCGAGGCCTTCAGTGAAGGTGGCGGCATCGACCTGACCGACGCCAGCCTGACGATGGAGATCCGCTCCACCAACGAGCTGGGCATGAGCGCCATCCACATCAGCGAGGGCGGCGATTTTGTCGTCGACGGCGTCGGCACCGAGGCCACTTACGTGCAGATCGCAGCACCCGTTTGGATTACGATCATCGAAGTCGATGGCATGACGATCGACCCCATCTTGATCTCCGAAAGCCTCGAGATCACGCCCTCGGGCGGCGATTTCAATTTGGCCGACGGTGGAAACGGTGTCGGATCGACTTGGGAAGGTCACCTGACGGTCGATCTCGACGCCGCGCTGGCGGCCGCCGGCATCGACGGAGCCGCCACGGCGACTCGCGTGCTGTTCAACATGGATAACACGCTGATCGCTCGCAGCGAGGAGGGCAGCGTGGCCTTCATCAAGAAGAAATCCGCCATCATCGGCATCACGATCGTGCCCGAGCCGTCCAGTTTAGTGCTGGCCGGTTTCGGACTGTTCGCTCTGGTCGGCGGCTTGTGGCGCCGCCGCCGATAAATAGCGACGCGCGATGCAATGCGCTCAAACGCCCTGCCGGTGCCCTTCGTGCCGGCAGGGCGTTTTTACATGGTGATCGGCCCGGTAAGTCGATACAATGATCCGCGGACCGCCTGAGAATCGCGACGACAAAATGCGCCAAGGAAGAGTGGTCCGCAGATTTTCCAGATGAACGCAGATGTGTTTTCGTTCGACTTTTCTTCTTTCGTCAACTGCAACGAAAACAATGGCGAGAATGCTCCTGTCCACGTAAGCGAGCGAGGTCCGAGAAATGAAGCGGGTTCCGGTTTCATCCTCACTCACGCTTTTGGAAGTTGCGCGTTTTTTAGTCCCGGAGGGACGACATCGAATAGCCTGGGGCGTCAGCCCCAGGGATAATGTCGATGATCCACCGGAAAGCCCCGGAGGGGCGACACACAGTGTGGCGTCATCCGATGTCGCCCCTCCGGGGCTTTCAGAACTTGATTCGACCACGATTTCCTGGGGCTCACGCCCCAGGCTATTTGATGTCGCCGCTCCGCGGCTAGTTTGCGCAACTTCAAAACTCATGCTTCAGGCCGTTATGTTGTTGGCCTGTATGTTGTCGACGCCCCTTCAGGCGGCCGATCCATTCGCGGCCGGGGTGCGAACCACCGGTCCGCTGACGGCGGCCGAGGAGCAGAAGACCTTCAAGCTGCCGCCCGGCTTTGAGATTCAGTTGGTCGCCGCCGAGCCCGACATCTACAAACCGCTCAACATGGCCTTCGACGCGCGCGGCCGGCTGTGGGTCACCGATACCGTCGAGCATCCCTTCCCTGCTCCGCCCAGTCGCCAGGGCCGCGACACGCTGAAGATTCTCGAAGACACCGACGTCGACGTCGCCTTTCGCACCACCACCCTGACGCTGGTCAACGGCAAAGTCGTCTCCGGCCTGTTCCGCCGCGCCGCAGGCGCCACGCTGGTGTTCGTCGACGACAAAGGCAAGGAGTTCACCGTCTCCAAAAGCGACATCGAAGAGCAAAACAAGTCGCACCTCTCGCTGATGCCGGCCAACCTGGTCGAGACGATCCCCGAGCGAGACTTCCAAAACCTGCTGGCCTATCTACTATCCCAGCGCGCGGCGAGCGAGAAGTGCGCTTGTTATGCTGAAGCATAACCTACGATGACTGCCGCCCGGGATCGACCAGCAGCGAAAACTCCGGCAACAGCGGCGTGGTGTAGGTCTCGCCGAAGGCAACGTCTTGCGTATCCCACCCGTCGCCCGACCGTCGAAACACCCGCATCGTCGGATGGGCGGCGTCTTGCCGATTGTCGAGAATCCAGTACTCCTGAATGCTCGGCACTTGAAGGTAGAGTTCGACGTTGCGAACCAGATCTTTGTCGGGGTCGGATTCGCTGATAATCTCCACGACGAGAATCGGGCTGACCTCATCCCAGGCGACATTCGGCTGTCGATCCGTGGGAAAATCACGATACGCCACGACATCCGGCTCAGGAGCCGTCGTCCATGTCATACCGGGCACAAACACGCGGGCTTTGTCGGTAGCGTAATTGATCCCGTCGGGACGTTGCTCACTGTATTGCATCAACTTCTTGAGAATAAACTTTTCGATCCAGTCGTGTGGTTGAGCTGGTAGCGGTGTCACGTACAGCCTCCCTTCGATCAGTTCGTACTGATAGCCCAGTTCGTAATCGCTCTCGGTGAACAACTCCAGCGTGAGCGTTCGCCCGTGATCGCCGGGGCCGAGTTGAGTGACGGTGGCCACGCTTTTGGTCCTTTCACAAAGAAACCGTGGAGGGATGGGAAGCTGTTGCCATTATATCTCGGCTCGCCAGGGAGGGAAACAAGACCTCGTGCGCGGATGGCCGGCCCTGAATCGGTCCGGCGTTTGAAAGACGTTGACGGCTTTCACAACGGGATGCACGCCGACACGCTGCCATCCCTTATGTTGTAGCCAAATCGACTTTCAACACGCCCGGTCCTTTGACAGGACGACTGGGCAAAACGCCGACTCGACGTCGTTAGCCAAGCCGGTATACGGCTCTTTCACTCACGTGGTGAAAAGGTTCGGGTCTCAAACGCCCTCTTAATCGGTAGATCCTCTGGAGCTTTGACGATCAAGACGACGACGTAAGTGTGCCATGCCCAGGCAGCTTGTGCCGGGAAGAACTTCTTTCCCTGCTCTTTTGCGGCCGCAAAGACAGCCGGGGGCTCTCCGCCCATTTCGCCAGTCTCGTATCCTTTCAGGATGCACCGCTTCTTGCTCGGCAGTTCGAGATTCTGGACCACAATACCAACCGGCTTTGCCAGCATCTTGCCGTTCACTGTATCAACGAGAAGTATGCGTTCGCCGCCCTTGCCAAACACGTCGGCTCTAACCCCTTCAATCGTCAAGTAGGTGCCAAGTCGGTCGTTCAGAATGCCGCCGGGCTCCCGGGGTCCCCTTAACGGCCGCGCCTCCTTGCCAATGACGGGGAACGGTTCATCCGCGAGCGTGTCGTTAAGAATCCCAAAGACGGCTACCGCGACTGCCAGATAAGCAAAGCTTTTCATCGTCAACTCCACCACAGACATGGGCCACGAAATTCGGAACAGGGACGCCAGTGTGCTAAACTATCGCTTCTGTGTCAATAGCAGTCCGACTGGCCTGCGTAGTTGTTACGAAACTGTTACATATACTTATTATGGACTGTTCACGTGTGAATCCAGGGCGTCCTGACGGCACGCGAATCAAGCTCAAGAAGACGTCCCCGTAAAGTCGCGTGTCCCGGGGCCGTTGTGATTACAACCGGCTGCGAAAAATAAATTGTCTCAACAGACGCGGCACCACAGAAACCTGTGGTCTGAATGCACGGGTGGTCGGCTTTGATTTGCGGTCTCGGACCCGATGAATCGGGTCACGACGAGCGGCGAATGAGCCGGGCGGCTAGAGTCGTGAAACCGACTCGCCGGCGCGTTGTACTGGTCGTCCATGAGCGATGCGACTCGTATTTTGGAGGCGATCGACCGGGGCGATCCTCAGGCGGCGGAGCAATTGCTGCCGCTGGTGTATGAATAGCTGCGGCGGTTGGCGGCGCAGCGGTTGGCGGCCGAAAAGCCGGGCCAAACGCTGCAGGCTACGGCGCTGGTCCACGAAGCGTATCTGCGGCTGGTCGGTTCGTCGGATCAACGGGGATCGACGTGGAACAGCCGCGGCCACTTCTTCGCCGCGGCGGCCGAAGCCATGCGACGAATTCTGATCGACAACGCCCGGCAAAAGGCCCGACCGAAGCACGGCGGTGACCGGCGGCGTTTTGATTTCGACGAGCTTGATTTGGCCGATGAGAGCGCTGCGGACGACGTGCTGGCGCTCGATGAGTCGTTGGAGAAGCTCGCCACGGTCGACCAAACGATCGCCGACGTGGTCAAGCTGCGTTACTTCGCGGGCCTGACGATTCAAGAGACCGCGGCCAACCTGGACATCTCGGTGCGAACGGCCAATCGACATTGGGCGTACGCGAAGGCATGGTTGTTTCGGGAGCTGGAGGAAGGGGAGGAATTTGGGATTTAGAATTTGGGATTTGTAAAGCCGCGACCAGTGGTCGCGCCGGGACTTGAGTTTTTCGGAAAGCTTGCCTTTTTCGTGGCACAGGGGAAGCATGAAACTCGCATTGTCTAGTGAGCAGGTAGCATCGGGCCGTTGCGCTCCGGCCGACCGGCAAGGAATTCACCATGGACCCCCGAGAAAAAGCCGTTAAGGACGTGTTCGATCGGGCGTTGGAAATCGCTTCGCCCGAGCAGCGGCAGGCCTTTCTCGACGAGGCCTGCGGTGATGACGCGGATTTGCGAAGCCAGGTCGACGCGCTGTTGCGTGCGCACGATCAGGCCGGCAGCTTTCTCGAAGCGCCGGCGCGACCCGAGGTGACGGTAGATGAAGAGGGCGGCTCGGCCGGCTCAAATCCGTCGGTCGAAGACCTGTCGCCCGGCACGTTAATCGGTACGGGGATCGGACCCTATAAGCTGCTCCAGCAAATCGGCAGCGGCGGCATGGGCACGGTTTACATGGCCGAGCAGATCGAGCCGGTAAGGCGCCGTGTGGCGCTGAAGGTCATCAACCCCGGCATGGACAGCCGGCAAGTGATCGCCCGCTTCGAGGCCGAGCGGCAAGCGCTGGCGATGATGGATCACCAGAACATCGCCCGAGTTCTCGACGCGGGAACGACCCTCGGGCGTCCCTACTTCGTGATGGAGTTGGTCAAGGGCATGTCGATTGTGGAGTATTGTGACTAGAACCGGCTAAACGTGCGCGAGCGGCTGGAGCTTTTCACGCAAGTCTGTCAGGCGGTGCAGCATGCCCATCAAAAGGGCATCATCCACCGCGACATCAAGCCGTCGAACATCCTGGTAACGATGTACGACGACCGGGCCGTGCCGAAGGTGATCGACTTCGGCGTGGCCAAGGCCATCAAGCAGCGGCTCACTCAGAAGACGATCTTCACCCAATTCGGCCAGATCGTCGGCACGCTGGAATACATGAGCCCCGAACAGGCGAACCTAAGCGCGCTGGACGTCGACACCCGTAGCGACATTTACTCGCTGGGCGTGCTGCTCTACGAATTGCTCACGGGAGCCACGCCGCTGGACGGCCACAAGCTGCGCGAGGCGGCTTTCGATGAGATGCTCAGAACGATTCGCGAGCAGGAACCGCCCAAGCCGAGCACGCGGCTGAGCGACTCGGGCGAGGCGCTGGCGACGATTTCGGCGCACCGCAATTTGCCGCCCAAGCGTCTGTCGTTGCTGGTCCGCGGCGAATTGGATTGGATCGTGATGCGATCTCTGGAGAAGAATCGCGCTCGTCGCTACGACACCGCCGCCGCGTTTGCCGCCGACGTGCAGCGCTATCTGGCCGGCGACGCGGTCGATGCCGGGCCGCCGTCGGCCGCTTACAAATTGAGGAAACTCGCCCGCAAGCACCGCACCGCGATCGGGGTGGCCGTGTCGTTCGCCGCGGTCTTGCTTGTCGCGGCAACGGTGAGTACCTGGCTGGCGATTCGGGCCACCAACTCCGCGGCGCTGGCCCGCGAAAGCCTAGTGAGTGTCTGAGTCTTTGGCGGTGCTCGGTCGCTGCCTCGTCGACCAGAAACGCTACGCCGAGGCCGAGCAGCAATGGCGCCAATGCCTGGCGATCCGCGAGGAGAAGACTCCGGACCATTGGCGCCGATTCGACGCGCTCGTCCAACTGGGCGCCAGCCTGACGGGCCAGATGAAATTCGAGCAGGCCGAGCCGCTCGCGATCGAAGGTTATCAGGGGCTTGCCGACCGCCGGAAATCGGCCGGCGATAAGCGGCGCACGATGCGGGCGCTGCGGCAAATTGTCGAACTCTACGAGGCCTGGAAAAAACCAGCCAAGGCGAAGCCGTGGCAAGACAAGCTGTCGGCCGCCGAAGTCGAGCCGGCCTGCAATTCGCCGCCGTAGCTTCTTTTCTGTTTCTCACTTCTTCCCTGTTCCCGGGCCGTCGAGTCTATCTCAGGCGGTGCTGCGTGGAACGTCTTGCCGTCTTGAAACGAAAGGAGGGTGCGCCATGACTTGACGACGCTATGGAAACGATCTGACATTCAACCGAGTCACTTACATCAAGAACAAAGGAACCTACCATGATTTGCAAAATCGCTTTCTTATCGGCAGTGACCCTGACCGTCTTGCTCGGCCACCGTGCATCCGTTTCGGCCCAAACCGTCTCCGGTGGTGGGCAAGTCGATGCCGGTCAGTTGATCAAATTCGCCTTCACGGCCACAACGCTCGACGATGGCAGCGTGATCGGACAGGCGCAATTCCAACTTCCCGAGCAGGGTGTCCGGCTACACATCGAGATCGATTGCCTGCTGGTCGTCGACAACATCGCGGTCATGACCGGAGTGGTCACCAACTCCGCCGATCCAACGGACGTGGGCCGGACTGCTCTTTTTGCAGTGATCGACGGCGGTGAAGGTGCGAACGGTCTCAGCGACGGGTTTACGGGTCCATTTGAAATCCGGTCCTTTTTGGATTGCGATGACATCGGTCCTCCTCCGCCGAGCTTTTTTTCGCCGATCGACGCAGGCAACATCCAGGTGCTGCCGTAACGCCGCAAGACTATGCGAGCAAGTCGCCCCTGTCGCGATTCGTAGCGGCAGGGGCGGCTTTTTCTTTGTGGCAACGGATAATCGCCTCTCGATCAATCTCGGCAAACAACCGCGATTTACGTGCGCCTGCGGACCATTTTATCTGATATCTAGCAGTGCGGTTCCGCACGAGCATGGGTAAAGAATGTCTTTTCCGCACGCGGGCTGTGGCTGCCGACGGAAAGGTTGGATTTCCAATCGTCGCTCGGATCGGCTAGAATGGGGGCGGCCTGCAACGTCAGGTTCCCACCCCGAAAAAGTCGGCATGCCCCGACACCGCACGAAGCGTGTCGCACGCCAAGGAGAATCACCGATGACCGATCCGGCGCTTGGTTTTCGCCGTTGTTTTGCTTTGCCAATGACACTAGCCCGACGCGCAAGCGAGGGATCGGTGCGAGAACGCTTATTCCCCTCGCTTGCGCGTCGGGCTGGTGTTGTCGGCCTTGTAGCCATCGCCACATTGCTACCCCTGCGCCTCTTCGCCGCCGAAAAACAACCGACGCCGCAACAAACGGCCGAGGGGCTCGCGCTGTTCAAGAAAGACGTGCGGTTGATTCTGGCCCATCATTGCGTCGACTGTCACGGCGGGACGGAGACCGAGGGCGAGTTGGACATGACGACGCGCGAAGGATTGCTCAAGGGCGGCGACGAGGGCATCGCGGTCGTCCCCTTTAGCGCGGAAAAAAGCCGGCTGGTTCGATTGATCACGCATGCCGAAAAACCACACATGCCGGAAGACAAAGAGAAGCTGCCGGCGGACGAAATCGCCAAGATCGTCCGCTGGATTAACTTGGGGGCGCCTTATGACCAACCGTTGATCGATCCGTCGATTAAGAACAGCGACTGGACCAAGCGGAAGATACCCGAGGGCAGCCGCAAGTATTGGGCATTTCTGCCGATCCAGCGTGTTGAGCCGCCGAGCGTAAAAAACGCCGCCTGGTGTCGCACGCCGATCGATCGGTTTGTCATGCGCACGCTGGAAGCCAAGGGCCTTACGCCCAACGACCCGGTCGGCCGGCGGAAGTTGATCCGCCGGGTTTATTTCGATCTGATCGGACTGCCGCCGACGCCCGAGGAAATCGAGACGTTCATCGCCGACAAAGACCCGCGGGCTTACGAGAAATTGCTCGACCGTCTGCTGGCGAGCGAACACTTCGGCGAGCGCTGGGGCAGCCATTGGCTGGACGTGGCCCGATTTGCCGAGAGTCACGGCTTCGAGCAAGACTACGATCGGCCGTTTGCGTTTCACTATCGCGACTTCGTGATTAAAGCGCTGAACCAAGACATGCCGTTCAACCAGTTCGTCCGTTGGCAACTGGCCGGCGACGAGATCGCGCCGGACAACTCGCTGGCGATGATGGCCACGGGCTTTCTCGGCGCCGGCGTGTTCCCCACGCAGATCACCGCCAACGAAGTCGAGCGAACCCGCTACGACGCCCTGGACGACATGGCGTCGACCACGGGCACGGCGATGCTGGGACTGTCGATCGGTTGCGCCCGCTGTCACGATCACAAGTACGACCCAATCCCGTCGTCGGATTATTACCGGCTATTGTCGACTTTTACGACGACGGTCCGCAGTAACATCGATCTCGATATCTCCGTCACCGACCCGCAGTCCAAAATCAAGCCGACAGGCAAGAAAGAAAAAGTGATGGTGTGCAGCGAGGGTTTTAAGCCGATCCGGCATCACACCCAGGGGGCCGACTTTTTCAAACAGACCTATTTCCTCCTCCGCGGCGATTGCAGCAAGAAACAGGGCACGGCTCAGCAAGGCTTCTTGCAGGTTCTCAACACGGCGCCGGACGGAGACAAACATTGGCAGATTCCGCCGCCCAAAGGCTGGCGCACGTCGTATCGCCGCCGGGCACTGGCCGGCTGGATCACCGACACCAAGTACGGAGCCGGCAATCTGCTCGCCCGGGTGATCGTCAACCGGCTGTGGCAGCATCACACGGGCCGCGGCATCGTCGCCACGCCCAACGATTTCGGCCGCCAGGGCCAGCAACCGACGCATCCGCAGTTGCTCGACTGGCTGGCCAGCGAGCTGATGCGGCAGCAGTGGCGGCTCAAACCGCTGCACAAGCTGATGATGACCAGCGCGGTCTACATGCAGGGCACGCAGTCGGACGCGGCCGACGTGAAGATCGACCCGAACAATCATTTCTGTTGGCGACGCTCGCCGCGGCGATTGGAAGCCGAGGCGATCCGCGATTCGATGCTGGCCATCGGCGGACAGCTCGACGAGCGAATGTTCGGCAAGGGAACGCTGGATCAAGGGCACAAGCGGCGCAGCATCTACTTCACGATCAAACGCAGCAAGCTGATCCCCGTGATGCAATTGTTCGACGCCTCGCAAGCGCTGGTGAGCATCGGCCAGCGGCCCAGCACGACCATCGCCCCGCAGGCCCTCTCGTTCATGAACAGCCCGCAAGTGCGGAGTTACGCCGACGGCTTCGCCAAACGTCTCGCCCCGATGATGGATCGCTCGCCGGCGGCGGCGGTCGAACGGGGCTACGCGATCGCGCTGGGTCGTCCGCCCGGCGACGAAGAGCGGGCCGACATGACCGCGTTTCTAAAGCAGCAAATCGCTTCGTATGGTGTTGCCAAGAAACCGAACAGCCGGCACTTGGCGCTGACCGACTTGTGTCAGGTGTTGTTTAGTTTGAACGAGTTTGTCTACCCGGATTGAGGTGGGAGCAGCCGGAAACCGGGGTCTCTGGGAGAAAATGGTCGCAGACGCAGTCGAGACGGAGGGGTATAATAGAGAGGCACACCTGCGACAATCGCATTGAGGTCGCAACATATTTCACCGCACCATTTCCAGTTCGGAGTGGAACACCATGACCAAGATTGTTATCAACCCAGCAGCAGCCGGACAACTCTCCGGCATTGAGACGACGGTTGAACTATGCGATCCGTCGGGCAATCTGCTGGGATACTTCAGCCCCAAGGTCGATCCCGCGCTGTACGATCAAGTGGAGATTCCGATCAGCGAAGACGAATTGGATCGGCGGCAGCAGGCTGGTGGCGGCCGACCACTAAAAGAAATCGTCCGGGACATGGAAAGCCGGGAATGAAGTACCAGGTTCGTTGGATACCCGAAGCCGAGGAAGAGCTGGTGAAGATTTGGCTCGACGCGGTCGATCGCAAGGCCATAACCACCGCCGCCGATCAAATCGACCGTTGGCTTGCCTCTGCTCCAAACACGTATGGCGAGTCCCGAGATCGCGGACGACGTATCGTTTTTTCCGTCCCGCTCGCCGTATTGTATCGAACGCTTGCGGAGCGCGGTGAAGTCGAGGTGCTGGCCGTTTGGCAATACTAATGCTCTGGTAGATCTGGGTTGTTCCAACCTGCGGGAGGTACGCAGATGACACGCGTAACGATTGATGCAAGTGTTTTCGCCAAGCTGAAGGGCCTGGATCGGGTCGTTGAGCTTTGTAACGACGCAGGGCAGGTCGTGGGCTTGTTTACGCCGGTGGCCGATCGCTCCCTGTACGAGAACGTCGAGGTTCCGTTCACGTCTGAGGAATTGGACCGTTTTGAGCAGGAACCTGGCGGCCTCCCGTTGAAAGACATTCTGACGGACCTTGAGAACAACGCATGAAGTACACGGTCACCTGGAAGCCGGAGGCCCACCGAAGATTGACGGAATTGTGGACCGATGCACCGGACCGTGCAGCGATTAGCGCCGCGACGAACGAAATCGACAAACGATTAGGTTCCAATCCACTAGATGAAGGAGAATCGCGAGACGCCGGCCGGCGTATTCTGTTGGTGTCTCCGTTGGGAGTTTTTTTCACCGTTCGCGATGCCGATCGATTGGTCGAGGTGATCGTCGTGTGGAGATACCCGTTACGCGATTAGTCGAGGGCATCGGATTCGCGGCACGCTTCAACGCACCAGCACCAAGTCGGAGAGGGAAGCCATGACCCAAATCGTCGTCAACCCTGCAACTGCGGAAAAACTCTCTGGCATCCAGACGACGGTCGAACTATGCGATCCGTCAGGCAACTTGTTGGGATACTTCAGCCCCAAAGTCAACCCGTCGCTGTACGATCAGGTGGAGCCCCCGATCAGCGAGGAGGAATTGGATCGCATCGAGAAAGAGGGGGGAGGACGCCCACTTCGCGATGTCCTCGACGACTTGGAGAAAAAACACGGATGAACTACGCCGTGCTGTGGACTCCCTACGCGGAAGCAAGGCTCGCGGAATTGTGGTTGGAAACCGACGTGCGAGGCGAGATCACCGCCGTGGCCAACCGTATTGACGCGGACCTTGCCGCACGACCGTTTGATGTCGGCGAGTCGCGCGAGCGGGGCAGACGGATTCACCTCATGGCACCGCTGGGAGTGATCTACCAAATCGACTCCGACCAACGGGTCGTTCATGTACTAACCGTCTGGCGATATGACAAGAAAGATCGGACGTAACAGACTTGCGTCTTTCACGCACAATAAAATACAGTCTGACGCACGTATTCCACGGCTAATCCACAAGTGGCGGTTGAAATCATGAACGAATTGAACTTCACAAAGATATCTACTCGCCGCGAACTCCTCAAGCGCGCCGGCCAAGGAGCAGGTCTGCTCGCTCTGGCCAGCTTGATGCACGAGGAAGGGCTGCTCAGTCCGGCGGACGCAATCGCGGGAACTCCTATCGATCCGCTGGCTCCGCGGCCGGCGCACTTTCCGGCGAAGGCCAAAAGCGTGATCTGGCTGTTCATGAACGGCGGGCAGAGCCACGTCGACACCTGGGACTATAAGCCGGAGTTGATCCGTCGCGACGGAAAACCTTTGCCGAATTTCGACAACAAAACCGGCTTCTTTCCGGGCTCGGTCGGTCCGTTGATGAAATCGCCCTTCAAGTTCAGTCAATACGGCCAGTCGGGCAAGTGGGTGTCGGAGATCTTTCCGAACATCGCTCGCCACGTCGATAAGATGGCATTTGTGCATTCCGGCTACACCGACTCGAACAATCACAGCCCGGCCTTGTTCATGATGAACTGCGGCGTGCCGCGGATGGGCTTCCCCTGCGTCGGAAGTTGGGTCACTTACGGCCTGGGCAGCGTGAGCCGCAACTTGCCGTCGTTCGTCGTGATGTCCGACCCGCTGGGCCGCGGCCTGCCCAAGGGACACGCGGCCAATTGGGGCGCCGGTTTTTTGCCCAGCGTCTATCAAGGCACGCACCTGCGGCCCAAGGGCGAGGCGATCGACAATCTCAAGCGGCCGGCCGACATGAACGACGCCCAGCAACGCGCGCAGCTCGAATTGCTGGCCCGGCTTAATCGCCGACATCTTCAGCAGCACGACGCCGAGGCGGAGCTGGCCGCGCGGATCAACAGCTTCGAGCTGGCCTATCGCATGCAGCAGGCCGCGCCCGAAGCGATCGACATCAGCCGCGAGAGCAAGCAGACGCACAAGCTGTACGGCCTCGACAACAAGAAGTGTGCCCATTTCGCCAAGCAATGTTTGATGGCCCGCCGGCTGGTCGAGCGGGGCGTTCGCTACGTGCAGATTTACTCCGGCGGGATGGAAAACCAACGCAGTTGGGACGGCCACAGCGACATCGCCGGCAATCATCGCGGCTTTGCGGGCGAGGTCGACATTCCGATCTCCGCGCTGCTGACCGACCTGGCTCAGCGGGGCCTGCTGGACGAAACGCTGATCGTCTGCGGCGGCGAATTCGGCCGGCTGCCGGTGGCCCAAAAAGGCAAGAACCCCGGCCGAGATCACAACCCGCACGCCTTCACCACCTGGTTCGCCGGGGGCGGCATCAAGGGCGGGGTGACTTACGGCGCGACCGACGAGATCGGCCATCGCGCGGTCACCGATCGCATGAGCGTCAACGATCTGCACGCCACCATCCTACACCTGCTCGGCCTCGATCACCTCAAGCTAACCTTCCGCCGCAACGGCCGAGACTACCGACTAACCGACGTGGCAGGCAGGGTGATTAAGGATATTATTGCGTAAGGGGTGGCGACTCACGAGCGACGTAGCGGCACGATAACTGCGAAGCAGTTCCACAACCCAGCCCGGGGTCGCGCAGCGCACCCCGGGTCCACGTGCCCGCACCCTTTCGTAAACCCCGCAGGGGTTTCACATCGCGAGCGTCGGGACCGCGTCAATCCCAAACGTACCGCTCGTCCATTTCAACGCCATACTTCCGGCACAACCGCCGAAACTCGTCTTGAAAGCTCTCGCGGCGGTGATGCTCTTCCTGATTCGCGATATACGCCGTCAACCGGTCAACATGCCCTGGACTGATCGAAAACGCGCCGTATCCCACCTGCCACTGAAACTCCGATGGACCCTCCGATTGCTGCTTGATCCATTTGGATGAATCTCGCTTCAACTCGCG
Organism: Planctomycetota bacterium; assembly: GCA_022564995.1. Taxonomy (GTDB): domain Bacteria; phylum Planctomycetota; class Planctomycetia; order Pirellulales; family JADFKK01; genus JADFKK01. Next base: position 37,897 of record JADFKK010000015.1, read on the forward strand.
TAGCAGCGCCGAGATCGCGACCGTCTTGCCCATACGACACAGACTGTGGACGTGGTCTTCCGTTCCGCCGACGATCAGAGCGGGACAGTCGAGGTTATTGTGAATCCCGGCCAGATAGCGACGGGCGCGCTGGCGAAACGACTCGTCCTTCAAGAACGGTCGTCGCTGTTTTGTCGAAAAGACGATGTGAACGTAGATTCGGGTCAGCGACTGTCCCATGATCTCACTCCAAGGTGTGAAACCCCTGCGGGGTTTGACGAGGATTCGGTGGAAACGCGAACCCGGGGTGCGCTGCGCGACCCTGGGCTGGGTTGTGAAACTGCTTCGCAGTTGGAGAAACGCAACGGTTTACGTGGTTTCGGATGGCTCCATGTGCAGCGGGCGGTCGATCAACTCAGCCAGACACGATGCCAGGGGTCGGAGTTTCTCGAATTCCGTCGGCACGTATTCGCAGCCTCTCGTTGCGTAGCAGAAGACATAACGGCGGCGGCCGCTTCGCAATTTAAGGTGGATTTTATATATCCACCAGCCCTTCACTAATCTTGAATTCACATCGATCGATTCGACGTCGGCGATGGAAATCACGGTCGAGAATATGGCAAACCGTAGCAAGACGCAGGTTTGATGATTGAGATCCAACATTAAACGCCGCGGAAACATCTCTATGTACGCGAGAAGAAAAGAGAGGATTGCGAACAGTCCGCAAATCGCGATTAAGGCCAGGAGCACCGCATCGAAATTCCCCAATCTCGCCAGAGTATAACCCAGAGGCATTGCAAGGGCCGAAAAAAGTGCCCCGCACACAAGACCAAACGTCGCTGTCAGAAACCTTGGGCGAGGCTTGACCAGATAGATCCCAGCACTCAGGCGCAAAACGCGAACGCCCTCTTGCACGTGAACTACCGAGTCGTCTGGATTGGCGATGGCCATGATGGCGACACACGGGCTTGAATGTTCGCTTGGGCGGTAAGGAGGCGACACTCGTCATCTGGCCCCTGTATGTATTGTCTGCTGAATACCACGCCGCGGCAATACTCGAAATGCGAAATTCCACGCAAAGCGAACCCGCGATTGCGCTGCGCGACCCCGGGCTGAGTTGTTGAACTGCTTCGCAGTTGGGGAGGCGTCCAGATGTGACTTCGCGCCGTTGATGATTCAAACTCGGCATTCCCCTCTAAACGGCCCACTGCGGCTGCCATCGTTTCTTCCGCCTGAGCCTGTTATAATCGAAGCTTGTCGATTCGTAGGTTTCATGAATTCTTGGCAGGGGTTTTTCGATGCTGATGCGTGCTCTTGGGTTACTCGTCGTGGCGATTGCGTTGCTCTCCGGCTCGATAGCCGACGCGGCAGAAAAGCCGCCGGCCGACGTCGTCGATTTCAGCCGGCAGGTGCGGCCGATTCTTTCGGACAAGTGTTTTGCTTGTCACGGGCCGGACGAAAAAAGTCGCAAAGGCGATCTGCGGCTCGACCGGCGCGACGATGCGGAGGATGTGCTGGAGTTGGACGATGAGAAGCTTAGCGAATTGATCGCGCGGATCACGAGCGACGATCCGGAAGAGCACATGCCGCCCGCCAAGTCGAAGAAATCGCTTTCGCCGCAGCAAATCGAAACACTAACGCGCTGGGTGAGGCAGGGCGCCCGCTACGAGCAGCATTGGTCGTTCCGGCCGATCGAGAAGCCGGCCGTGCCGAAGGTTAAGCGGGCCAATTGGCCGCGGGGCACGATCGACCGCTTCGTGTTGGCGCGGTTGGAGCGGGCGGGAATGTCGCCGTCGGACGAGACGTCATCCGAGCGATTGATCCGCCGCGTGACTTTCGACCTAACCGGCCTGCCGCCGACGCTAAAAGAAATCGACGCCTTCTTGGCCGATAAGTCAGACGACGCCTACGAGAAGCTTGTCGTGCGGCTGCTCGAAAAGCCGGCCTTCGGCGAACGCATGGCCGCCGACTGGATGGACGTGGCCCGGTATTCCGACAGCTACGGCTATCAAGTCGACCGCGACCGCTTCGTTTGGCCGTGGCGAGATTGGGTCATCAAGGCGTTCAATACGAACATGCCCTACGACGAATTCGTAACCCTGCAACTGGCGGGCGATTTGCTGCCGGGGGCGACGGACGAGCAGATTCTGGCCACTACGTTCAATCGGCTGCATCCGCAAAAGGTCGAGGGCGGCAGCACGCCGGAGGAATTTCGCGTCGAATACGTGGCCGACCGCAATCACACGTTCGGCACCGCCTTTCTCGGGCTGGCGCTGGAGTGTTGCCGCTGTCACGATCACAAGTTTGACCCGATCGAACAGGCCGAGTATTACAAGCTGTTCGCCTTCTTCAACACGGCCGACGAGGCCGGGCTCTATTCGTATTTCACGTCTTCCGTGCCGACACCAACCCTGCTAATGACCGACGCGGCCACCAAGGGGCGCATCGCCGACGTCGAAAAACGCATCGCCCAGGCCGAACAATCGCTTGCGGATAAGCCCGGCCAGCGGCAGAAGGCCTTCGAGGCGTGGCTCTCCAGCCGGCCCAAGACTGCCGATGTGCCGGGCCGCGTGGCGTTTCAAAACTTCGAGAAATTCAAGAGCGGCGCCAATAAAAGCGTGCCCGGCCGCATTGGCAAAGCCGTCAAACTCAGCGGCGACGACGCGGTCGGCATCGGGCTGGGGAATTTCCGGCGCTACGACCCCTTCTCGGTTGCCCTGTGGATGAACACGCCCGATGAAAAAAAGCGGGCCGTCATCTTTCACCGCTCGCGGGCCTGGACCGACGCCGGCAGCCGCGGCTATCAACTGCTGATCGAAGACGGCCGGCTGAGCGCCTCGCTGATTCACTTCTGGCCCGGTAACGCCATTCGCGTGCGAACCCGCGAGAAGATTCCGATCGGGAAGTGGCTGCACGTGTCGATGACTTACGACGGGTCGAGCCGGGCCGACGGGCTGCGGATTTTCGTCGATGGCAAGCCGGCCGAGTGCGAGGTGGTCCGCGACAATCTCTACAAAAACATCAGCGGCGGAGGCGGTAACAACATCGCGATCGGCGAGAGGTTTCGCGATCGGGGGTTTACGAACGGGCTGGTTGATGAGTTTCAGGTGTTCAACCGGCAGCTCACGCCGATTGAAGTGGCGCAGATTCACGACGGCCGAGCGCTTACTGAAGCGCTCGCCGCGCCGATTGATAAGTTGACCCCCAAAACGCGCAAGTCGCTGCTGGCGTTTTATCTGACGAACTTCGACGCCGAGTACAAAACGCAACTCGCCGCCGTGCGCAAGGTTCGCGAAGAGCGCAGCCGCACGGTCGACGGCATCCGCGAGATCATGGTCATGCGAGAAATGGCCCAGCCGCGACAGACGTTTCTGCTCACGCGGGGCGCTTACAACATGCCGGCCCAGCGAGTCACCGCCGGCACACCCGCCGTGCTGCCGCCGTTTCCCGCCGGCCAGCCGAATAATCGGCTGGGGCTGGCCCGCTGGCTCACCGCCGACGATCATCCGCTGACGGCCCGCGTGGCGGTCAACCGGCTGTGGCAGATGTGTTTCGGCGCCGGGCTGGTTCGCACGCCGGAAGATTTCGGCAGCCAGGGGCAGCCGCCGACGCATCCGCTGCTGCTCGATTGGCTGGCCCGCGACTTTATCGAACATGACTGGGACGTGAAGCGATTGATTAAGATGATGGTCACCTCGGCGACGTATCGACAATCTTCTGCCGCAGCGGCGGACGCGATTGCCCGCGACCCGGAGAATCGGCTGTTGGCCCGGGCGCCGCGTTATCGGCTGTCGGCGGAGATGCTGCGCGACAGTGTGCTGGCAGTCAGCGGGCTGTTGGTCGACAAAGTCGGCGGGGCATCGGTGCGGCCGTATGAAGTCGAAGCGTCGTTCAAGCCGGTCGGACGCACGCGCGGCGAAGGGCTTTACCGCCGCAGCGTCTACACCTATTGGAAACAGACCGCCCCGGCGCCGGCGATGATGGCGCTCGACGCCTCGAAGCGCGAGGTTTGCCGGGTCAGGCGCGAGCGAACCAGCTCACCGCTGCAGGCGTTTGTGCTGCTCAACGGGCCGCAATACGTCGAGGCGGCGCGGATGTTGGCGGAACGGGAAATTCAAAAGCATGCCGATGACACGCAAGCGGTTCTCACCGACATGTTCCGCAAGTTGACCAGTCGCAAGCCGACAGCAGCGGAGCTCAAGCTGCTTGTGAAACTCTACCAGGACCAGTTGGCCGACTTCGAGAAAGACCCCAAGCGTGCCGAGGCGTTTCTGAAAACCGGCGATTGGCCGCGCGACGCAAAACTCCCGGCGGCCCGAGTGGCGGCGCTGGGCGTGGTGGCCAGTATGTTGATGAATTTCGATCAAAGCGTAATGAAACGGTGAGAATTTCGTTTAACGGCAAGCCGCAGGCGTCTGCGTTTCTAGCTGTCCAAAACTCAGTCGCCTGCGGCTTGCCGTTAGACGAAAAATTGTTGCGTAACGAGGTATAAGAGCCATGCAAGAAATCCCTAAAACCGCTACCCAATGCACCGGCCACGAGCCGACCTTCGGCATGTCGCGTCGGCAATGGCTCAATCGCTTCGGCATCGGGCTGGGCGGAATGGCGCTGGCCCATCTGCTCGCGCCCGAAGCCGCATCGGCGACAGGCAGCGGCGTGCTGAAAAAACTGCATCACGCCCCCAAGGCCAAGCGCGTTATCTTTCTGTTCCAGGCCGGCGGACCTTCGCAAATCGACCTGCTCGACCACAAGCCGCTGCTGAACGAAAAACACGGCACGCAATTGCCCGACGAAGTTCGCCAGGGCCAACGGCTGACCGGCATGTCGGGCAGCCAGTCGAGCAAACCGCTGGTCGGCTCGCCGTTCAAGTTCAAGCAGCACGGCCAGAGCGGGGCCTGGCTGAGCGATCTGCTGCCGCACACCGCCAAAGTGGCCGACGATTTGTGCTTCATCAAAACAATGCACACCGAGGCGATCAACCACGGCCCGGCGGTGACCCACGTGCAAACCGGCTCGCAGTTTCCCGGCCGGCCAAGCATGGGCGCCTGGCTCGATTACGGCATCGGATCGGAAAACGACAACCTGCCGTCGTTCGTCGTGATGGTCACCAAAAACAAAGGCGGCCAGCCGCTCGTCTCCAGGCTGTGGGGCAGCGGGTTCTTGCCCTCGAAACATCAAGGCGTGCGGTTTCGTAGCGGCAAAGACCCCGTGCTGTATCTCAGCAACCCCGGCGGCATCGACACGCACAGCCGGCGGCGAATGCTCGACGCGCTGGGCGAATTGCACAAGCTGCAATTGGCCAGCGGCGCCGACGCCGACGTGGAAACGCGGATCGCCCAATACGAGCTGGCCTTCCGCATGCAAAAGTCGATCCCCGAAGTGACCGACATGTCGGGCGAGCCGGAATCGATCTTCAAGCTCTACGGCAAAGACTCCCGAAACCCCGGCAGTTTTGCGGCCAACTGTCTGCTGGCCCGGCGATTGGCGGAAAAAGGCGTGCGATTCATTCAGCTTTATCATCAAGGTTGGGACCAACACGGCAATCTGCCCGGCGGCATCAAGAGGCAGTGTCGCGAGACCGATCAAGCCTCGGCCGCATTGATTACCGACCTCCGCCAGCGCGGCCTGCTCGAAGACACGCTGGTCATCTGGGGCGGCGAATTCGGCCGCACCAATTACTGCCAGGGCAAGCTCAGCGGCAATAATTTCGGCCGCGACCATCACCCGCGCTGTTTCAGTATCTGGCTGGCCGGCGGCGGCATCAAGCCCGGCCTCAGCTACGGCGAAACCGACCCCTTCGGCTACAACATCGCCCGCGACCCGGTTCACCTGCACGATTTTCAAGCCACCATCCTGCACCTGTTAGGCATCGACCACGAGCGTCTAACCTACAAATACCAAGGCCGCCATTTTCGCTTGACCGACGTACATGGGAAAGTGGTCAAGGGGGTGTTGGCGTAGGAGAATACAAGCACGACGCGCCAGCGAGTGGGTCCGTTGCGTACTCGCCGGTCGGAGACTCACTCGCTTGCGCATCGTGCTCGTATTTCGACACACGCAAGTGAAAAAGAGGACATTCTACTTTAATGACGCCCGCTGGCTGGTCGGAAAGCCTGATGACATGCCGAGCACGACACGTAGCGTCGTACCTGGTCTTGAGATCCCAGCCAACCGGTGCGATGCTGTCGGCCGGGGCCAAACTCGTGTCATCGGTCCTCCAGTATCTGGTTTTGGAGTTCGTGGCCTTCTACAATGAGTATCGCTCTGCGCCAGCACAGGAAAACGTCTCGCCGATACCCGCCTGTTTTTATGCCTCCCTAGAAGAATCTGTGGGTGAATTCTGGTTCGGGGAGGGCGCCGAGGTTGTGATAGAGGGCGATTTCGTAGGCTTCTTGACCTTGCTGTTGGTCGTGGTTGGCCAGCCGTTTGATCGATGTTGTATTCTCTGCCACCGCGCTTTTTTTTGACGGGCGTGCCTTCTGTTTTGCAACACCCTTCTTCTTTTTGGTAGCCGGTGTTCGCTTCGTCGATTTGTTCGTGACGCTGCGATTTTCTTTAGTCGCCGTTGCGGCTTTCCGTTTCGCTTTCTTGACCTTCACCTTCTCCCCCGTCGATGATACGGTGGCGGCTTCGGCTAGAGCCGCCAGGTCGTCCAATTCCGTGTTGAACTCTGCGGCGGACTCGTCCAGGTTGGCCAGAAACTCCGGAAAGCCATTTGCAAGCAGGATGCCCCCCACGATGCTCGCCCACGGCGCGAGACGGTGGCGACGAGGGCCGGCCGGGCGCCCTTGCTGAGTCCATCGATCGATCATCCCGACCAATTCACCGAGTAGTTCCGCGCGGTACTGCTTGGCGAACGTGATGGGGTCCCGATTTCCAAAATCTCGTTCTCCAGGATGCCCGTCGAAATAGAATCGAACCGGAACGCCTCGGGATACCAAGTCCGGACTTGCCTGTGTGTTGTTCATGGTGACGAACCAGAGCAAATCGTTCGGTCGCGAGTAGTTTTCCGACACGCCCAAGATCCGCAGCGAGATATGGGGCGCCGTACAGTTCGCTTCGATCACCGTGCTGTTGACGGTCGCCCCGGTTCTCAATTTCGCGTTGTCGAAAATAACGACCGATTGTGGCTCGCCCGTCAGCGTCGCGCAGAGGCACTTTCCGAGTTCTTCGTCGTTGGTGGTGAAGGGGATCAATTTCGGGTCACTACCATCGAGCACAATACCGACAGTCCGGGCGAACAGCGTCTTACCGACGTCCGGCTGATTCCCGTCGAGAAGGGCGATCGCTTTGCCAGGGCCAATGAGCGACGTGCCGATTACACCGGTGAGCATGACACCTAAAGCGTTGGCAACATCCGCACCGGATCGAAATGCGAAGTCGGCCAGCAGACCGTGAAGCCACGTGGGAAGCCGTTCAATGGCTGATAGGTCTTCGTCAGGCTGCTCCGGCAAGATTGGCTCGACCTCGATTCCATGCACGAGGATCTGAACGTCAGGGTGCCAGCCTGGTCCTCGCAATACGAAATCGCTGTCGAACACCGGCCTGCGGGCGTACGACAAAACCCGTGGAAGTGCGGCGATGGTCGGCTGGCGGCTGAGCACCGTTGCCACCAACCTCGACGGCGGCGGGTGCTCGACCGGATTCTTTCCGTTGTCCACTGGGGATTGGCAAACGAACAGATTGGCCAGCAAGTGCGGGGCGTCCCGCTCCATGCGTGGTCCGGTCGTCAGGTGGATCAGCCCGGCTGCCTCGCCTTCGCCGACCTCCATCACCACGTTGTTGTTTCCGTAGCAAAAGATTTTTGTGCTTTCGGTGAGGATCCTCTGGACTTGGTCGAGGACGTTTTCCAATCGCCCGACCGTCGTAAAACTCGGCGTAACACCTGTCACGACCGGCAGAGATCGGGCACCACCACCGAGACAGCGGCGTGCGCGGCGGGCCGCCGTAGCTAGTCGTTGCGCCAGTTCAGTGCCTCGCGAGTTATCTGTTTGTTGCGACACGTTACTTCGCCTTTTTAGGGGTAGGTTTGTGGGGGCGGAAAACAGGATCGTACAGCTGATTTAAGGTACCCCGCCCGCAGGTATAGCAATTCCCAACGAAGTCGAGCGCTGACAAAGTCGATTCCGACTTGTCGCAGAAAGGGCACGGCGAAATTCGATCGGCACCAGTTAGGTTCGTCATCACCGTCTTGAAGGGCGCAGAGAGCATCGCTTCGTAGAGGCCGAGGACATCATCGGTCTCAACACGTTGCCCCTTCCGGAGTCTAACGACCCTAGCGCTGTTTTTACTGTTCGTGCTGCCCCTTTTTTGAACTCATTGTAGATGCTCCTTGCTTTCCGTTTGTCGAGTTGTGTGTTCAGGTTAAATAACTGTTAGGTCCCTGAGCACGTTGTCGGCGGGTGACTTTGGATGGACTGGCGATCGACGTTTGCCTTGTGGGCCGATCGTGTGGGGAAAAATGGCCGCATCGCCGGCCATGGCGACCGAGTTGAAACTGCCAATCAAACCGCAGCATCTCGCACGAGTTGCTGGTAGATAGTAGCGGTCGCCCAGCCGGTGGACCTTGCCGTGGCGCGCAGCGAAGAGGGCACGAGTGGCGTCGTGGCGTACCTTGCGTAGAAGCCCGCACGGGCGGACGGGCGACCGTCTTGCCAAGCGGAACAAACGATTGCGTCTTCGCCCGAGGGGATTGCCTGATGCACAGGCGTACCGTATACTTGGGTGGAACATTAGTTTGTCGATTCCTTGATCCGGGGTCGCGTTTCATGAGCACGTCGCCTAGCCGGGCGGCGTGCCTTTTCTTTGTCTACCTATTTCTGACTGGCGTCTTCACTGCGGGTAGACGACGAGTCTGTGGCCGCATAGATGCACTCCGAAAGAGTCAGCAGCCGCCGTAGGAGAATCCGCTCACGACGATTTTCGGATAGCAGATTGCGGAGGTTGGACGGCGGCGGCACCTGTTTCTGCAATCTGGCGTCTGCGCTTTCGGACCGTGTTTGCGTATTGGCGTACATGCTGTTTCTGGCTCCCGGCGAAGTATGCGGAAGAGATGAAGCCAGAGTTTAGCAGCAGCGTAGCCTGTGGCCGTTGCAAGAGTTGCAACAACTTGTCCGCACGCGATCAGGATTGTGTTACGAGCACGGCGTACTCGCCGTCGCCATCCCAGGACAAGTCAAAACCGTGGCCGGCAAGATGGTCGTTTAGGCGGCTGATCTGTGACCGAATCGTGGTTAATTTGGTTACGCCATCGTCCCAGACCTCCTCGCCGACATCAGCGAATGAGACTTTTTGGTGGCCCCAGAGGGTACAAAGGAGATGCCAGTTTTTTCCTTTGACCGCAAACCGCCCCTCAGGCCACCGGATATAACCATGGTCTTTTGATTCCTCTTCGATGAACGCGCCCCGCTGGTCACGCCACCAAAACCAGAGTTCGTCGGTGGCCCATACGACAAGATATTGAACCTCACCGGACGTGCCTTTCCGCTCCACGCTGTCGGGCAACCGGGCCTCGATCGGTGCTTCCGGCTCCGACGATGACGAGATGGTGTGCAGTGAGGGCGTGTCGGTGACGGTAACGATATCATCACCCAACATGACGTCGGTGCTTGAAGAAGCCGGGTCAGCAGGCTCCGGAAATCGAATCGTCGCTAATTCTGCACCCAGGCGGCCACTTGCGATCAAGCCGTAGATAGACCATGCCGCAGCGTCTCGACTGTGCCCCTCCCCTGCCAATCGAAAGACCAGCTTGCTTACTGCGACAGCCACGCTCCCGTTACTCCCCCGTGGGAGATACGGATCCTTCTCAATGTCGCTGATAACATCTGGCACTGCCCACTTCGCGCCGTCCACAAGTTGGGCGGCCGGTTCATTTCGGCTTGCGCCGATTCCAAGTTCCTCGCGGAACCTCGCTTGCTGATCACGATGATTCGAATTCGGGATTCCTCCGACCGCGCGACGCGCGGTGAGGTGCTGGGAGTGGCCTCAGCGCTGAGCCAAGTATTCCCTTTCGCATGCAAAAAGGTATCACCAAAGGTATCACCGAGGCCATGAAACGACGAAAGGGATTACGGCAACTTTGCCGCAATCCCTTTGGTGTGAACGTGTTGCAAAAATCGGGGCGACTCACGCTGCACCATTGTTAACGAATCTGCTGGGTTGCGTCTAGTGTTGGCAGTTTTGCCGCAGATCCATGAGTTTCATGGGGATGCCGTGCTCGATCTGGTCGAGCCAGGACTCTACAAGAAGCACCGCAAGAAGGCGTAACTTAGGCCGTCTTGCCCAGCGCACCCTCTCTGTGGCTTCAATTTTAGTCGCCAGGAGAGATTCTCATGTCCTACGAAACGCAGCCTCTTGTACCCAAGCATCCCGACGGCCAACTCCGCGTGCTTGCGATCGGGCGTCTGTCGAAGCCCAAGGCGACCGAGGAGGAAACGCACGAGACGATTGAATCATCGCTTGCCGTAGTCAAGCAGCACTTGGATTCCATCTACAAAGGGCCGCTGCTACACCCCACTCCTAGACTGGGCTGATGAAAACTTGTGCGTTTGGTGAAATTGGGGGAAATTCGTATTGAAAAACTGCTACGCCCCTTGTACTTGATAGGTTTGTTCAACAAGCCAAGCGAAGGAGCGCAGCAGCCATGGCATTATTATTCAAATCGGTCGGTCAGTACAGGTCATCTCTTTATGAAACGGCAAGAGGGGTGCTACGCAGTCGGAACAGCCAGGC
>JADFKK010000241.1 GCA_022564995.1 Planctomycetota bacterium
TGGCCCGCCGAGAGGCCGGCAAGCTGCCGGCGACGAATCTGTGGTTATGGGGCCTGGGCAAGCGGCCGGTATTGACACCCTTCGCCGATCTGCACGGCAAGCAGGGCACGATGATCACCGCGGTCGACCTGCTCCGCGGACTCGCCGACCTGATCGGCTGGAAACGGATCGAAGTGCCGGGCGCGACCGGCTACACGGACACCGATTACGCCGCCAAGGGACGCTACGCGATCGACGCGTTGGCGGAGACCGACGTGATCTGCGTCCACGTCGAGGCGCCGGATGAAGCGTCGCACGAGGGAGATACCGACGCGAAGATTCGCGCCCTGGAAGAGATCGACCGGCACATCGTGGCCCCGCTGCACGAAGCGCTGCGGAAACAGGGCGAGTATCGCATTCTGGTCACTCCGGATCATCCCACGCCGCTGCGCACGAAGACGCACAGCCACGGGGCCGTGCCGTTTGCGATGGCCGGGGCGGGGGTGACGTCCGATACTGCCGCGACGTACGACGACATTACGGCCGCGGCCGCGGAGCTGGCGTTTGAAGAGGGCTGGAAGTTGATGGGGTATTTTCTGGGAACGTAATGCTACGCAATGTAAAGCCGCGACCAGTGGTCGCGCCCGTCGCTTTGCGACGGAAAAAGGGCGCGACCACTGGTCGCGGCTTTACAATCTCCCCCCCTAAAACCCGCCGCGGTTCCACCAGCTATCGACTTGTCCGCCGCGGGGAGTCCACCAGCGGCTCTGGAACACATCGGGCGGCGGGCGGTCGTAGTCTCGGGGGCGGACGTCATCCATCGCCGGCCCCATGCTGTCGCTCGGATAGGGATCGTAGCGGTGGGCCGCGAGCTGCTTGCGGATCATCTCCTGTCGAACATCGACCACGCCCGGCTGGGTCAATCGTGGCAGCGGCGTGCCACAGCCGCCCCCGGCGAGGAGAAACAACACAGCGATCAGCGCGCAGCACGTCTTCATGGCATCCGTCCCAGCGAACCCGGCCCACCGCCGGCGGAGGATTATACGCAGCGCCCCTGGACAAAAGCTAGGCGAGTCTGACTGCGGACGTGCCTTTCCAATATCTCCCTGCTTGCCCCGTTTGCCAGCGAATCATTGGACTATCAGCGTTTGGGCGGGTAGGATCAGGGAACCGTTGATGCGAATCAGAGGATCACACGCCACAAGGAGAACCCGATGAAGACCACGAGACTCTTGCTGCTTTGGTTTGCCGCCACGACTCCGTTAGTTGCCGCCGCTGAAAATCCTGAATTCGCCGCGTCGACCAGCAAGGGGAAAGTCAAAGTGTTCATCCTGGCCGGCCAGTCCAACATGGAGGGCCGCGGCTTTCCCGAGCCGCTGTCGTGGCAGATCACGCAAAAGAAATATCGCCAGCGTTACACGCACTTCATCAAGGACGGCGACTACGACGCCTTTGCCAAGAAGGTGGCCGAGACGACCGACCCCAGCAACAACCGCAAGACGCCGACTTACCTGTGGAGCACGCGTCGCGACGTGTGGATCAACTATCTTGGCAAACACGGCGACTTGACGGTCGGCTACGGCGCCCCCAGAGAAGGCTTTGGGCCGGAGCTGAACTTCGGCCACGTGCTGGGCAATCACTACGACGAGCAGGTGCTGATCATCAAAACATCGTGGGGCGGGCGAGCCTTGGCGCGCGGATTCCTGCCGCCCTCGTCGATGCTCAGCGATGCCGAATACGCGAAGATGGTAGCGGACCAAAACGCCACGAACCAAGCCTGGAACGACGCGGAACCGGCCAAGATCGAAGCCTACAACAAGCAGGTCATCGAGAAAAACAAAACGGCCAAAAAGAAAGGGCGGCTGCGGAAGTTCAGGCCGCGCCCGATCGTTACCGTCGCACAATACAAGGATCAATTCGGCAAGGACTATCGCAACATGGTCAGCGAAGTTCACACTTGCCTGGCGGAATTGGGCGAGCGATTCCCGGGCTACAAAAACCAGGGCTACGAAATCAAGGGCTTCGTTTGGTTCCAGGGCTGGAACGATCAGTATCAGGATCACTGGTTGAGTTACGAAAAGAACATGGCCAACTTCATCCGCGACGTGCGCAAAGAGTTCAAGGCGCCGCAGATGAATTTCGTGATCGGCCAAATGGGCCACGACGGCATGAAACCCGACAAGGAAGGCTCGCCCCGCGACTACATCAAGAAGGCTCAGGCCGCCGTTCCGCACCAAGACGAATTCAAGGGCAACGCCGTTTGTGTGAAAACCGACCGGTTCTGGGACATGGAAGCCCACGCCATTTACACAGGCCCCGGCGGCTGGAGCAAAGACGTCAACCGCTGGCGCCAGTTCGGCAACGACCGCGGATACCATTACTACGGCAGCCCCTGGTTCTTCGCCCAGACCGGCACGGCCTTCGGCCAGGCGATGATTAAGCTGTTGGAGTAGCGGCAAAGTAGAAGCGGTATCGGTTAAAATTTCCCCGACACTTCTTCGCGGCCTGCGCGGGTGGAGAGGGCGCGCCACACCTCCAGGTCGATATGGTTATCGATCGTGTGAACGGCGCCGTCCATCATGACGACGTTGACCACGCCCCGGTGATGGCTGCGCGCGGTAACGGCTGCGAATGTCGGCGTTTCGTCCGATTTGCCCTCCTGCTGATTGGTCCAGTCGACGTCATACTCGCGGCCCTCGTGCTCGACCAGAACCTTGGTGTTGGGTGTTAGGGCCGTGGTAAAGCCGATCTGATGCACCCGACCGTCGACCCATTCGGTGTGGCCCGTGTTTTTCATCAAGTCACGTCCCATCTTGGCCTGTGCGCCGGAAGTCAACGCGGCGATGTCTGCTCCCCGCTTAGGCAGTTTGTCTTCGAGGTCGGACCGTTCCAGGCCGGCATTACGAAAGTAAGGCGTGTAGGCCTTCACTTCGGCGGCACACAGGGTCGCGCTCAGGCCGTCGCTGAAGTTGCGGTGTCTGAGCTTCTTGAGCGGGCGAAACGCCCCTTCGCCGCCGGCCTTCGTCTTGGGATCGAAAACGAACCACACACCCAGGTTCACGCCGTAATTAATCGGGTAGTGAATCGGCTCGCCATTCTTCAGCCGCACTGTGTCGTTATCTTCTGAGGGGCAGATGTAAGACGGGACGCGCGAACTGGCCATGGCGCCCGACTCCTTGTAGCTCTTGCCGAGATCAAACTCTTCGTAGAGGTTTCCCTGTTCGAGATACGGCAACAGTTGGGCCTGGGCCGACCAGCCGATCTTGGTGTAGCTGACCGGGTAGGCCCGCCGCGAACTTTCGTAGTTGGCCATGGCGATACCGAATTGCCGCAGATTGTTGCGGCAAGACATCGACCGGGCCGCGCCCCGCACGGCCTGCAGCGCCGGAAGCAACAGCGCGATCAGGGTGGCAATGATCGTAATGACCACGAGCAATTCGACGAGCGTAAAGCCCTTTCGGGCAGGGCGGGAGCGAGTGGGCGTGGAGCACATGTTGACATCCAGTATCAGAATGGGGAGGAAAACTGGCCAATCAAACTTAATTGAGACTCAGTATCAGTAACTATCGTAATTCTAACCATGGCTCCTGGACTGTCAATGGCCAATTCCGGATATTTTTTCGCGGTTTCGCCGGCTGCTACTCGGGCAGCGCCACTTTGAGTCCAAAAGAGCATGAACAGAAGCATTTCCTCCGCGATTCCAGACCCGCGAATACAAGACCATGGCACAAGTCGAGCCGTTCCACTCCTTTGCGACCTTCGTAATCTTCTGTTCATTCCCTTCTGTTTGAGGCGACGGTCCTTTCGTCGAAGATAAGGAGAATCGTGAAATCCCCGCGGGGCGGCCTTGAACTGCCGCGGATTGCTCGATATGAACAATTTCACCGCATCACGCTTCTCGGCCGCCCATATCGCCCATGATTCGCGCTACGCCACAACCCGACCCGCCCCTGCCGCTGCTGATCACCGGAATCGCTGGAGTGGCGGGATACAACGCGCTGCACCACTTTCGCGCCGCGTATCCGGGCCGCGTGATCGGCGTTCGTCAGCAAAACAACTGGCCGCTATGTGGCGAGGGGATTGTCGCCTGCAACGCGGAAGATCACGACGGCCTACGCCGCTTGTTCGATGAGCATCAATTCGCCGCTGTGCTCAACTGTGCCGGTAACTGTGCGCTCAAGTCGTGCGAACTCGACCCGCCGCTGGCCTGGCGAACCAACGTCGAGGGCGTCGAGAATCTGCTCCACATGATCGAAGGCCAGAGCGTTCGCCTGGTCCATCTGTCGATCGACCTGGTCTTTTCCGGCCAGGGCAGCGGCGGTTACATCGAAGACGATCCGACCGATCCGGTCACCGTGTACGGCGAGACGATGGTCGCGGCGGAAACGCTGATCCTCTCCAGCCGGCCCGACGCTTGCGTGCTGCGCATTTCGCTGCCGATGGGCGTCAGCTTCAACGGCCACGCCGGAGCCATCGACTGGATTGGATCGCGATTCAAAAAGAACAAGCCGGCCACGCTTTACTTCGACGAAATACGCACGCCAGCCTACACCGATTGCCTGAACCGACTGGCCGAAGACCTGTTAGCCGGCGACCTGTGCGGCCTGTACCACGCCGGCGGGCCGCGGCGGCTGAGCCTGTTTGAAATTGCCCAAGTCATTAACCGCGTCGGCGGCTATCGACCCGAGCTGCTGATGGGCTGCCCGCGAATCGACGCCGGGCCGATTCCGCCGCGAGCCGGCAACGTCACGATGGACTCCCAGCGGCTGGCCGCCGCCTTGGGTTACGATCCGCTCGATCCCTGGCCGCTCGACGAGCAATTCGTGCCGACCCACCGCGATTGGCACCGCGAGCGGCAGCCGGGCGAGCAAGCTTCGCCGGACCTTCTGGCCGAAGTGCTCTGCCGTAACCCACGGCTGCGTGGTTAGTCGAGCGGCAGATGAAAACTTGCCTAATACCAGCACGATGCGCAAGCGAGTGAGTCAAGAAGACACACTTGCTTGCGCTGCGTGCTGGTATTTTCTAATCTGCCGCTCGCCTTAGGCGGGCAAAACGTCCCCGGAAGCAGTCCTTCCCAACGGACAAGCCCGCCATCACAATGATGGACTGCATCCGAACGTAAATTGCCCTCGTCCGGCCCGCAATCATCCGAAGCTCGGGAACTGGGGGGGAGAGCCGCCGTGTCCTCACGGCGATGCGTGTTCATGTTGCCATCGTACATCGCCCTGGGGACAGGGCGGCTCTGAAATTCCAAATCTGAAATCTGAAATCCCAAATCTAAAATCCAAAATGCCCCCTGCTTCCGACTGTTGGTATCTCACGGGCGCCACGGCCAGCGGCAAGACATCGATCGGAATCGAGCTGGCGGGGCGGCTCGATGCGGAGATTATTTCGCTCGATTCGATGGCGATCTACCGCGGCATGGACATCGGCACGGCCAAGCCTTCGACTGAGCAACAGCATTCCGTGCCGCATCATCTGCTCGACGTGGTCGATCCGAATGAAGCTTACAGCCTCGACCAATATGTCGAGGCGGCCCACGAGAAGATCGCCGAGATTCAAGATCGCGGCCGTCAAGCATTGCTGGTCGGCGGCACACCGCTTTATCTGAAGGCCCTGCTGCGGGGATTGTTTTCTGGGCCGCCGGCCGATTGGGATTTTCGCCGAGAGGTCGAAGCCGAGGTCGAGCGAGTTGGTGCCCTTGCCCTGCATGCCCGGCTGGCGCAGGTCGATCCGCTGGCGGCCGACACCCTGCACCCGCAAGACACCCGGCGGATCATCCGCGCCCTGGAGGTCTATAAAATCACCGGCCAGCCGATCAGCCATTTGCAGGAACAATTCGAGACCTCTCGCCCGGCCGACCAATGTCGGGTGTTCGTCCTCCAGTGGCCGCGCGAGCAATTACACGAGCGGATCAACGCCCGGGTGCAGCAGATGTTTGACGCCGGCTTGGTTGACGAAGTGCGTGGGCTGCTGGACCGCTACGGCAGCCTCAGCCGCACGGCCAGCCAGGCGGTCGGCTATCGGCAGGTGTTATCCCATCTCGACGGAGAGCTCGACCTGGCAACCACGATCGAACGGGTCCAATCTCGCACCCGTCAATTTGCCAAGCGCCAACTCACTTGGTTTCGCAGTCTGAGCGAATGCCGCGACGTGCCGATGAGCGATGCGTTATCCCCCGCCGCCGTCGCCGATCAGATCATCGCCACCCAGTAAACGTCACATCCTGCCGCGAGTTTCCCGACGTGAGTTGCGCAACTTCAAAACTTGCCAGCGAAGACGTTCACATGACCAACTATCCTTCCCACGGCCTGTTCATCACAGGCACCGATACGGAGATCGGCAAGACTTACGTGACGGCGCTGATCGCTAAGGCGCTCGTCGCATCGGGCCGGCGGGTCGGCGTCTATAAGCCAGCGGCTAGCGGGTGTGTTTGGGAAGAGGGACAGCTCGTGTCGGAGGATGCAGTGGCGCTCTGGGAGGCGGCGGGGCGGCCGGAGACGCTGGAGATGGTCTGCCCCCAGCTTTTCGAGGCGCCGTTGGCGCCGCATTTGGCGGCACGGGCGGAGGGGAAGGAGTTGGACGAGGATTTGTTACGCGCCGGCGCCGCACGCTGGACCGGAAAGTGCGACGTGCTGTTGGTCGAGGGGGCCGGTGGATTGATGTCGCCGTTGGGCGAGGAGGAGTATAACGCCGATTTGGCTTTCGACCTGGGCTATCCGCTGGTGGTGGTGGCGCCGAATATCTTGGGCGTCATCAATCAGACATTGCAAACGCTGATCACGGCCGCGACGTTTCGCGAAGGGTTGGATATCGCGGGCGTGGTGCTGAACGATGTGGTCGAGCGCGAGGACGACGTGAGCACGAGCAGTAACCGGCAAGAGTTAGAAAAGCGATGCGTGCCGCCCGTGTTGGCCCACGTGAAGCACGGGGCGACGTCGATTGACTGGATGCCGTCGTAAAACGGTCGCGAACCATGTTCGCTTTTATCTAGCCCAGGCATTTATGCCTGGGACTCGATTCGCCACGCCCTCTTTTTTGGCCCCTTCAGGGGCCTGGTGATGGCAACCGTCGGATCGGCGCGTTTTCGCAACGCAAGGCCCCTAAAGGGGCAGGACAAAAAGCAACTCTATTCGTTTCCTACTCCCAGGCATAAATGCCTGGGCTAATCAAAAGGCCCTACGGCACAATCTAATCTTCCAAGATCGCGGCACAAGCTCAGCCACCAGCCGCTCACACTTTACCGGCGGCTAGCGCCTTGCCGCTCACGCTTTACCGGCGGCTAACGCCTTGCCGCTCACATGCGACTTTCGGCCATACTGGTAGCTGAATTCGCAAGAATTCAGGCGATGTCGAGCGATCGGAATTCTTGCGAATCCCGCTACCGCTCACGCTTTACCGGCGGCTAACGCCTTGCCGCTCACATGCGACTTTCGGCTTTCGGCTAGGCTGGTATCAATGGCCAGCTTCATCGACACGCTCCAGCGGCCGTCTTGGTCGCCTTGGATGAACCAGTGGGGTTGGACGACGACGGACTGGTGGACTAGCTCAAAGCCGCCTTCCGACTGGCTGACGGTCTCGATAGGGAAGGTCCAGATGTGGCTGGGCCGGCTCATCGTTAAGGCCAGATCGATGCCGAGCCATTCGTCGACCAGCCCAAGGGCCGTCGTGTCGGCCATGTCAAGCTTTTCGCCTAACTGGCCGAGCCGCTCGCGCTGCGGCCCGTAGAAAAACCGATCGTCGGCTCCCGAGGGCAGCCCGGCGAAGTTCAGCTCGACGGCGAAGTGCAGCGGCCGATCTTGCGGCACGCCTTCGATTTGGTAGGCCACCTCCAGCGTCGAACTGCCGGCTTCGAGCGTCACGCCTTTGGTGATCGTCAGCGGCAGTCCAAACGCTCGGCCGCTACGGGTCATCTGCACCTGAATGCGATCGGGATTGCGCCGCAGCTTGGCTTCGTAGCTGCCACAGGCAAAATCGCCGCGCTCTTCCGCTTCGCAGCGGGCCACCGCTTCGAGCGTTACGTCGTCGTCCCAGAAATGGTCGATCAGGCTTTTGCGAAGATGGGCATCGTATTGCACCCGATGTTCGAGGCCCTCCTGCTTGAACACCACACGGTCGTGAATGCTGGCCGCCTGGTCGCCGTCCTGGTTCGCCCCGGCGAGCACCTTTTGGTGATACGCCTCGGGCCGCCGGGCCAGGGTTGCCAGCAGATTGTGCTCGATCGATCGCACGTCCAGCTCATAAAGCCAGCCGCCGCGGGCCGGCGAGAGCAGCGCACTGAGCTTGTCGCCGGCCAGATGAACCTCGTTGCGTCCGTCGCAGTTGAAATCGTCGGCCACCGCTTCGACCCAGGCGCCGGTTTTTCCGAACGCCTCGTCGAGCGCCGCATCGGCCGCGATCAAATGTTCATAGATCGCGTTACGCAAATGCGGCAGATACACTCCGCCGAACGCCCCGTGCCAGTAAGCGCAGTTACACTGCCCGCGATACAGATCCCGTCGTGCCCGATCAACCGCCGGCCCGGCGGCGCCCTGTTCGAGCCCCGCCTCCGTCGCCTCTTGCAATCGCCGGCTGACCATCATCATCCGGCTGTACATCTCGTCGGTCTCGGGATATTTGACCTTGAAATTACGCCAGAATCCGCCTCGCACAAACGACAGCGCGGCCGCCCCGCGCGGATCTTGCTGCAATTCGCCATGAATTTTTTCGTACTCGACGAGCCGCTCGGCCGGCAAGGCCCATTCGGTCATCTCGCGGTAGCTGCCCTCGGGCAAATAGACCTTACCGGCCGGCGACACCTGGGCGAGCGTCTCGCTGGGCAGGCTGGTGTGAATCCAGCTTTCGTTTTGCACCAGCAGATCGAAGAACTGGGCCAGCCAGCCGTTGTCGTAAACGTGCTGATGCGTCTCGGGCCAGGTTCCGAATTTCTCGCCGTCGTCGGCAAACACCACGACCGCATCGGATTGCGACTCGGCAATCGAGCCGAGGTAATCGATCGTCTGCTGCGGCGGACCGAAGGGAATCGCGTAGCGCAGCGCTTCGCTGCCGGGGAAGACGTTGAGCGGGTGGCCATCGTCTTCGGTGACGTAATAACCGTGCAGCCGCTCGTCGGTCAGCCCGGCGTTCTTGAAATGAAAATCGTCGAGCAACGTGTAGCCGATGCCGGCCTGGGCGATGTCGCCCGCCAGCGACTGTTCCCAAACCCGCTCGGGCGTCCAGATGCCGCTGATGTTGGCCCCCAGCCGGGCTTCCAACCAGCGGGTGTACATCTTGATCTGGCCGATGCGATCTCTCGAGGGCAGCATCGTCAGAATCGGCTCGTAAAACGCCCCGCCGACGATCTCGATGCGGCCGGCGGAAACCAGCGCCGCCAAGCGATCGACATATTCGCTGTGATGCGCGTCGAGCCATTCCATCAGCGGGCCGCTGGTGTGCAGGGCGATCCGCAGGCTCTCGTAACGCTCGAAGACGTCGAGAAACGGCAGGTAACTGTCTTGATAGGCCTGCTCAATGACGTGGTCGAAATTGCCGACCGGTTGATGATTGTGCAGAACCAGTAGAAAGCGAACAGATTGCGTCATGGTCACATGTTGCCGTGCAGAAATGGTGCTGTGGTGCTCGCCCCCGGAATAGTATCGGCAATCGCGACCAATTACTTATCTTTTCCAGCTTTCCTAACCGGATTATCTTTCGCTGTTAGCTGCTCCCCGTCCGTTTCACGCAAAACCGCCGCGGCATCCTCGGGCGGCACGGGGTTAATGTAAAACCCGCTGCCCCATTCAAAGCCCGCCATCTTCGTTAATCGCGGAATAATCTCTATATGCCAGTGATAGTGCCCAAGTTCCTTTGTGTCAAACGGTGCGGTGTGGACAATGTAATTGTACGCCGGCCGGTCCAAGGCGGTTTCGATTTTGCGGGTGACCCGCCGCACGATGCGGGCGAGCTGTTCGATGCCGGCATCTTCGATGTTTTCGTAATGGCTGGAATGCTGCTTGGGCAGAATCCAGGTCTCAAACGGAAACCGGCTGGCGAAAGGACAAAACGCAAAACACCTCGCGCAGGGTCTCCTCCGATAGATCCGCCGTGCCGATCAGGTGATCGGGCGATTCGATGATGACTTCGTGGGCGCCAACACTTTTCTGAGTTCGGGCATGTTGGGCTACTGCTTTGTCAAAGCTAAATGTTCGGGTGCTCGAAATCAGCCGCGGGGCGTTAGCCCCCGGTTACCGTCGCTCTACGTACAAACTTCCTGTTTCACGCGCTCGATGGTCTGCTGGTAAAGCTGCACATACTGCTTCGCACTCCGCGACCAGGACCAATCTTGCTGCATGGCGTTTTGGATGAGCCGGTTCCAGGTTGGCTTGTCGGCGTATGCTTCCAGCGTTCGGGTCAGCGCCTCGGACAGCGCGAGCTGGCTGTATTCGTGAAAGCAGAACCCGTTGGCCTCGCCCGAAGCGAGGGTCGCGTCCGTCGCGTTGACGATCGTGTCGGCCAGCCCGCCGGTGGCGCGGACGACCGGGATAGTGCCAAACTTGAGGCTGTAAAGCTGGTTCAGTCCGCACGGCTCGTACCGGCTGGGCATCAGAAAGACGTCGCTGCCGGCTTCGATGCGGTGGGCCAGCGGATTGGAAAATGCCAACTGCGCGGCGACCTTGGCCGGGTATCGCTCGGCCATTTTCTCGAACAGTTCGTGATACTTCGCCTCGCCGGTGCCCAGCAGCACCCACTGCGCGTCGGACGATTCGACCCACTGCTGCATCACCCCGGCGATCAGGTCGATGCCCTTTTGCTCGGCCAGCCGACCGACGAATCCCAGCAGCGGAACATCGGCTTCGACCGGCAGCCCCATTTCCTTTTGCAGCGCCGCCTTGCACGCGGCCTTGCCGGCCTCCGCGGTTTCCGGGCCGTAGTTGGCCGCCAAATGTGAATCGGTCTCGGGATTCCACAGATCGTAACTGACCCCGTTGATGATCCCCGAGAGCACCTCGCGGCGATGCTGCAGGATGCCCTCCAATCCGCAGCCGAGCGGCGAAGACTGAATCTCCTCGGCGTAGCGCGGGCTGACGGTGTTGATCGCGTCGGCAAAGGCCAGGCCGGTTTTCATGAAATTCAGATTGCCGTGGAATTCCATCTGGTGCCAGTTGAAATACTTCCAGTCGAGCCCGGTCAGCAGCATGTCCCAGTGCCAGAAGTTTCCTTGATAGGCGAGATTGTGAACCGTAAAGAGCGTGGCAATCTGTTCGTAAGGCGGCACGCCGGCCAGGAGGGTCTTCAGGTAAGCCGGCAGCAGCCCGGTCTGCCAGTCATTGGCGTGCAGCAGATCGACCTTCAGGTTCAGTAGTCGAATCGCTTCGAGCACGGCGCGAGAGAAAAACACAAACCGTTCGCAGTTGTCTTCGTAATCTTTGCCGTCTTCGCCGTATAACTCCGGCCGGTCGAAGTAGTCGTCTTGTTCGACGAAATAAACCGGCACTTGGCTGCGGGGCAAACGGCCTTTGAGCAGGCTGCCGCGAACGGTCTTTTTGCCGATGGAGATTTCCAGATCGATCCCGGTCGGCTCGATCGGCTCGCCACACGTCTTGACGGAGCGAAAGGCCGGCATGATGACCGAGACTTGCTCGCCCAGCTCCGCCAAAGCAATCGGCAGCGCCCCCGAGACATCGCCCAATCCGCCGGTCTTGGCGAACGGCACCGCCTCGCTGGTGGCCAAGAGAATGTTCACGGTTTTCTCCCTGTAGTCGCCCCGTCCGGTTCGGCATATTTGGCCCAAAGCTACCAGAATCGGCTGGATATTGAAACATCGCACGAATTCCGCTACAGGCCCGATCGTCACACCGGCGACCGAAGTCCAAGTATAGATTGCCTTTGCGGTCGGTGAACCTTTGCAACGCGTCAGGCGACCCAACCTATGAAGCAAGCGGACGGCTGAATCGGATCCGAAGCAACCGCCAACGTGTGCAGCCACTCTCGATTGGAGTAGAATGAGTCCTTGAGCGCAGGCGACGGGGCTGACACTCCGACTTCGAGGGCGGCCATGGTCAACGTGGAAAAGCTCGACATCAACCAGGCGAGCGAGGAGCACTTTGCGCGGATTCACCGCGCCGCGCTGGTGCTGACGGGCAATCCCTGGGATGCCGACGATTTGGCCCAGGAAACCTTCCTGATGTTCGCCCGCAAGGCCGATCGGTTCGAGGGCCGCAGCAGCCTGTACACCTGGCTGTATGGAATCCTGCTGAACCTGGTGCGGCGCGAGCGACGTAGTTGGGGCGTGCGGCGCGACAAGCTGCGGATTTTGTGGGACAACGAATCGCAGCATGGCAAGAACATCCCGGCCGCCGAGACGAGCATCGAGGTGACCGAGTGGAAACGCAGCCTGTGGAGCTACGTGGCCCGGCTGCCGGAAGGACAACGCGACGCGCTGGTGCTGCGATTCAGCGAGCACTTGGCCTACGACGAGATCGCCGAGGTGATGGGCTGTCCGCTGGGCACGGTCAAGTCGCGGATTTTTCACGGACTCGCTTCGCTACGGGAAATGCTCTCACGAGAAGAGACCGACTTACAAGACGTTCCAAAACACCCGTTCGAGGATTTGACGAATGTCATTTGACGCGAAACATAATGACGGTGCCGGTGCGGCCCCTGGTGATGTATTGTTGGACGACGGGCTACCGGGCGATCTGGCGGCGCTCGCTCAGCAGCTTAGCGACGACGCGGTTCGCCTGACCGACTCGTATCCGGCCGACGCGGAGCGACTGGCTCACAATGTGCGCCGGCGGAGCTTTTGGCGCGACGCGACGCTGCTGCGATATGGCGCCCTGGCCGCTTCGCTGTTGATGATGATCGGCGGCGGTTTGTGGATCGCCGGACAGTTTGCTGAGAATTCGGCCGGCGGCGGGTCGGTCGCCACGAAGCCCAACGACACAAGTGACGAATCCAGCAAGACGGCGAAAGAGAATGTGTCGGATGTCGGTGTGCCGATGCGCCCCGTCCTCGCGATCGATCAGGCGCGGACCGGCGACCCGATAAATCGCCTCACGGCCGAGGATGTGCTCAAGATGACCGGTCCCCAACTCGACGCCTACGGCGACATCCGCGCTGAGGAGTCGGAGACGATGGAGAGTATTTCGTTCTAGTGCTTTGGCAAGACTTACGTTTTAAGGTGGACCAAGGAATCGTAACCCGAAGCGTAAGCGAGGACGAAGCTGCAATTCGCTACATTCCTCGCTCACGCGTCGGGTTACGATTCCGACCTCCAACCCGAATTCTGAACCTTGACGCAGCAATAGTTACCGTCCCAACACACCCATTCCACCATGACCGTCCCACGCTATCTCACCCTTGCCTCGATCGTCCTGACGAGCTTCGTCGCAGGCTCCATCGCCTGGGCTCAGACGCTCTCCAACGAGAAGCTGGCCGAATTGCTCACCGCCAATACGTTGACCGTGCGCGTCTCCGCCACGATGCTCGCCAAGACGAGCAAAGATCGAGCGAAACCGGCCCAACCCAACTCGGGCAAGCTGCGGCCAGCGCCAGCCGCCGGGCTCCTCGCCGATCTGAAACCATCCAGCGACGTGATCGTCTGCACCGGCATCGCTCTGGGCGACGGCCACGTGGTCACGTTTTGCAACGCTCCGCTCGCCGCGCGCTATCGCGTCACACTGCCCCGGGGCAAGCAGGCCGAAGCAATCTTGCGGGTTGTCGATCATTACTCCGGTCTGCGGCTGCTGGGTATCACCGGGGCAAAACTGACGGGTCTGCGGCCGGCGGATCAGCCACCCCAGGTTGGCTCGCCCGTGATGAGCGCCGCGGCCGAAGGGCTGGAGCGACCCAGCATCTCGGTCGGCATCGTCAGCGCCAACGGTCGTATCGTGGGACAAGGCGGCCTGCCGCCGCTGCTGCAATGCGACGTGCGAACCACCGAAACATCGAGCGGCGCGGCCATCGTCGACGCGGCTGGAAGGCTGCTGGGAATCGTCGCGGCCACCAACTCGCCGGGCGAGCAGCGCGGCTGGACTTACGCGGTGCCGGCCGAACATCTTCGCCGGCTGCTAGCGGCCCGTCGCGAAGGCGTGCTGATCGAATTGAAACGTCGGCGGCCGATCGTCGGCTGGACGCTCGGACCCGGCAAGGTGAAGGACACCGTCGTCGTCGAGCGGGTCGTCAAGGATGGCCCGGCCGATCAGGCCGGCGTTGTCCAAGGCGCGATCTTGAAAGAGGTCGACGGCCGCGCGATTCGCAACACCTATCAGGCCGTCAATCTGATCCTCAACAAGCAGCCCGGCGACCAGGTCGCGCTGGTCTGCGAGACGGGCAATCGCCGCGAGAATTTATCGCTCACCCTGGGCGGCGGAGCGGAGATCAATCCGGCGATTTCGTCGGCCGCCTACAATCGTCGCGTCGGAAACAATTTCTTTCGACTCGACACCACGGTCCGCGTCAACATCGACAACAAGCAGATCGAGCCGGCCCCACCCCGCCGCAGCCAGATAGAAATGCTCCGCGGGCAACTCGACGCCTACCAGCTTCTCATTCTCCGCCAGCAAGAAGAGATCCGGCGGCTCAACGAAGAGCTGCGCCGCCCC
>JADFKK010000242.1 GCA_022564995.1 Planctomycetota bacterium
CCATGCCAAGATTCCTTGCAAAAAAACAACGTACCGGCTGTCGTACCGTCCGGCGGCGAGCCGCGTGCGTTAGCACGGGGGTAATACCCGACCGAGTCGGACGAATCACCAGCGGCCTCACGGCCGCCGCTCGCCGGGCCGCGCAGCGTCTCATTCCGCCGCGCGTTCTAATCCGCACATTCCACTTAATCGGCAAACTCCACCACAAGCTTTGCCCGATTTTGAGGGTTTTGGTGACAAAATTGATACCAACCATCGCTTTCGTTGACAGCCAATTCAACGCGGGTAGGATAAAGAGAGTGGAAGTAGCTCTTCAGCACGGAAGGCTGATTGATCGTGGCGACGTGGTTTGTCGCCGCGGCACGGTTTGATGACCTCCCTTCGTTGGTCCTTTCGTAACGCGTAATTTCTTCAGATCGCTCCCAGATGGCCTTTTCGCCGCGGGGGGTATTCTTGCCGCCGCGTGCATCGCACAGATACCGTCATTACATCAACAAATCAGCCTGGGTCGTTCACCATGAAAAGGTTAAATGTCAAGCTCATCGCAGTGTTGGTGATCAGCACGATGGTTGTCAGCGGGGTCACTTACGTGATTCACGGCAAGCAGATTGGAAAGAACGCCGACGGCTTGCGAGAACGTGGGGACGAGGCCAAAGCGGCCGGCAAGGAATCACTGGAGGCCGGGCAAACCGCCGAGGCTCGGGATCATTACGAACAGGCCGCACGGCATTATGAGCGGTATCTCATCTATCGCGGCGAGAACGATGAGCACAATGTTCTCGTCGAATTGGCCAGCGTCTACATGGACATTGCCGAGTTGCCCCGTCACTCGTCGGCAGAGGTTGTCAGAGCGATCAGCACGGTTGAAAAGACGCTGTCGTCCCACGAGGAAGAGCACGAGTTGCGGCGCCGTTTGGTCAAGTACCTCATGCGTTATGGTCGCCGACGCATTAGGGATGCTGTCGAGCACAGCGAAAAGCTCGTCGAATTTCTTCCGGAGGACGCCGAGGCCAGAATACAATTGGCCAGATGTTATTACATCCAGGACGAATTGGATAAGTCCATCGAGACCCTGGGCGTCTTGGTAGGTTTCGACGTCAAGCAGCAAAAGTTCGGTCGACCGGCGTTGGCAGCCGACATGGTAAGCGCCTACGACCTGCTGGCCAACATCGTGCGCAGGCGACGCAGCAAGAACATTGCCTTGGCCGACAGCATCATTGATGCCATGGTCAGCGCGAACGACAAGAATCACGAAGTCTATCTGTATCGGGCCAAGTATATCGAGCGATATGCCGACAAGGAAAAAGATCCAGATCCTCGCATCAAGGAAGATATCCTCAAGGCGCAGTCACTGGCCGCAACCAATGCCAATGTCCTGCTCGCGGTCGCCGCGCTGAAACGAAAATCGGACGACGCTCCCGAAGCGATCGAGTTATTGGAGGAGGGCAAGCGGCGCTATCCCAAAGACGGCCGCATGTATATCCAACTGGCCCAGGTGTATCTGGCCATGCAGAAGGTCAACAGTGCGTCCGGAGAGATCGATGAGGGCCTCAAGAAGGTGCCGAAGAGTCGGAACATGCTCAGGTTTCGGGCGCAGATTCAGTACCAATTGAAAGATATTGAGGGACTACGCAGGACGAAGGGCGATTTGGAAAAGGCCGGATTTACCAACGTGCTGACCGACTACGTCGATGCGCTGGCCAACATCCTCGAGGGAAAGTGGTTCGCCGCCTCACAGAGCTTTGAACGGGGACGCCGGTTTTGGACCAGCAGCCCCGCACAACTGAGGGCAATCGATCTTAAGCTCGCCGACTGCTACGGCCACATGGGACAGCCCGATTTGCAACTGGCCAAGCTCAGAAGCCTGCTCAGTAAGGGCAGCGATCTCCGTACCTTGTCGGGTGAAATCCAAGCCCTCACCAACCTGGGACGATCGGACCAGGCCCGTGAGAAGCTCCTGGAGATCAAGGACAAGGACGAGGCGGTCTTCTACCACAATCTCTACGGCACCCCCAGCGCCATACCGAGTTTCTGGGGCAGGTTACTGGCTCTCGAACAGGTCAGACAGGGTCGCAGGCTGAAGCCGCAACAAGACTGGAGCCTCGTAGACGAAATATCGGGTAACGTGCGCAAGCGAATGAACGAGGTTTCAGCCAAGGCGGCAAAAGCTTTGGCGGAGGCTGAAAAAACCTTAGCCGAGGCTGAAAAAGACAACATGTCCCCGGACGAGATCGCCAGTTTGCGTAAACAAGTCGCTGGTTTGCGTAAACAAATCGAGTACTTTTCCATCGCCGAGACACGTCTGACGACCGGCGTTCTCGAAGCCAAGGGTGGTTCGCAGGCTGCTGGGGCGCTGCTGGCGAAGGCCCGCAAGAGATTCCCCGACGATTACGATTTGCAGAGAATCGAGGTGGGTCGCATTCAGCGCGCCGACGGGCCCGCAGCGGCACTGGCGAAAATCGACCAACTGCAAGCCAAGTTCCCGCGGTACGAGTGGGATCTCAAGTTGAGCCGTATCACTCCCATCATCCGTCAGAACGACAAGGACACGCGGGCGCGCCTGGCGGAGATTGAAGCGGACGCCGATCGATCACCGTCTCTCCGGCACAAGCAGCTTTTTTGGTCCGCGCTGGCTCGTGCCTATCTCGCCTTGCGAGACTTCGATGAGTGTAGGCGTCTGATGCAACTCGTGGCCAAGAGCGATCCGGACAACCCCAGCCATGTGATGCAGCAGTTCGAGATCGCTCGTGCGAACGGCAAAGAGGAATGGATGCAAGAGCTGGTCGACGATTTGAAACGCCGCAAAATCGAAGGCACCGGAAGCAGCCAATTGCTCTACGCACAAGCAGCGCTGGCCGTCGACCGCTACCAGAAATCGGACAAAAAGGACGCCGCGCTGTTGGATCATGCCCGCGACCTGCTCAACCAGGCGAGAATCGTCCGTAAGGACTGGCACAAAATCTCCCAATTGGTCGGCGAAATCGACCACATACAGGGCGACTTCAAAGCAGCGATCGAAGGATATCAGCTAGCCCTCAAACAAGGTCCGGCCGATCTGAATACGGTCAATCGACTTGTCGGGCTGCTGAGCAGCCAACTGCGGTACGACGAAGCGCTCCAAACGCTCGATTTATTGGGTGACACCCGCCGCAACAAAACCGTTCAGAGAGCCAAGGCGGGAATCTACACACTGCAGGGCCGAATGACGGAGGCATTGAAGGCGGCCGCGTTAGCAGTTTCCGAAAATTCCGAAAACTCAGCAGACCATCGTTGGTATGGGAAAATTCTCGCCAAGGCCAACAAACTCGCCGAGGCCGAAGCTGCTTTCCGTCGAGCGGTCGAGCAGGGGTCGAATCTGCCCGATCCGTGGTACGATCTGGTCAGCATTCAGGTCGCCAACAAGCAACGTGCCAAAGCGGAACAAACGATTCGCGAAGCGCGGCTGCGGCTTCCCGAAGAGCTGTCGTTGCGGTTCGTGGCGAAGTGCCACCGTCTGCTCGGCAACCCACAGTTGGAGTTGCAAGCCCATCGAGAGAACCTCCTGCGCAATCCCGGCAGTTTGGCGGCCATGCGAGGCGTGGCACAGTTTCATTACGACCGGTACAAGTCAGCAAGCAGGAGTCTCCGCCGGTCGAACGATGTGAAGACGCGGGAACGGGCGACTGCGTACATTTTGCAGGGACGGAAAATGACGAAGTCGATCCTCTACAAAATGATTCTTGCCGAGACTCCTGATTCAAGAATCGATCGTTTGTCCCAAATCTGGGCTCGGCAACAACTGGCAACATTGCTGGCCGATAGTGGGAGTTACCAGGATTCTAATCACGGATTGAAAATCCTGGGGGGGAACTCGGTGGATGGAAAGCTTTCGGCACCCGACCGCCTGCTTAAAGCAAGACTGCTCGCTCGTCGCCCCGAGCCAAGCGCGCGAGGCAAGGCGATCGAGATTTATGAGAAACTCTCCGTACAAAATTCCCATTTCCTCAACGATCAGGACAAAGTGACGATGGCGCAGTTGTACGAGCGCGCAGGTAAGTGGACCATTTGCCGCCAGACGATGAACAAGCTAATCGCCGAACGACCCAACGAGGTCGGCTACCTGGTGCAGTACATCCAGATGCTGCTACGAAACGGCGAAGCACAACAGGCCGGTCCTCAACTCGTCAAGCTCAGCAAGATGTCCGCGTCGCGGGCAATCATCCTACAGCTCCAGGCGTTGACGCTGGCCAAGCTGAACCGCGGAGAAGAAGCCGTGCGGACGATACTCGCCGAGGTCAAAAGGGCCAGGCCGCTTGACGATAAGTCGTACTCGATACTCGCCAATGCGGCTAAATTGATGGTCGACTTGGAACAATATGCCGAGGCCGAAAAACTCTACCGCGAGTATGTCAAGGCCGTGCCCGGCAACATGCTCGGCTTGGCCAGGTTCCTGGCGATTCACGGCACGACGGCCAGGCAAGTCGACGAGGCCTTTGTCATTTGCGACCGAGTGCTGGCCAGCGGCGAGGCCAATGAACAAAGAAGGAGTCGGACCGAAAGAGCGATCAATCAGATCGGACTGAGAGCCCTATCGGAAAACAGCCAGATCGTCAACCAGAGTCATCGGGTGAAGGTCTTATCCTGGATTCAGCGCGCCGCGCGACGTGCTCCCGACTCACATGAGGTGCAAGGGCAACTGGCGCTTTATTACGATACGCTTGGTGAGTATCAAAAATCGGCCGATGTCTATGAGCAGCTTCTTGAAACTCCCGTGGCGAATTTCGTGGGAACCGTGGCGGAGGCGACGATTCTCAACAATCTGGCGTATGTGCTGGCCGACAAGCTCGGAAAGGCCGAGGGAGGGCTGGAACGGATCAATCGCGCGATATCGATTCTGGGGCCGCAAGGCGATTTGCTCGACACGCGAGCGATCGTCTATCTGCGGCTCGACCAACCCAACGACGCCGTCGACGATCTCAAATTGGCGCTCCGCGATTATGTCCCGGGAAGAATGCGGATGAAATACCTGCACCTGGCGATGGCCTTTCAGGCGGCCGAGCGAGGCATCGACGCGGAAGACGCGCTGCGCAAGGCAATCGGCGACGGACTGAAGCCCTCGGATTTGACCGAGCGGCAGCGCAAAGATTACGATCAGCTTCGCCGTCAATTGAATATCAACGATGGCGAAGCCGAATAGACTTTCACACTCGGCGGCACTGTTTACGCTCGGCGATTGGCCTCACGGATGACGTGTTCGCGGCATGAAAACCATCTATCTCGATTACAACGCCACCACGCCCATCGCGCCCGACGTGCAGACGGCGATGTTGCCGTTTCTCGCGGAGCATTATGGAAACCCCTCCAGCGGTCACGCCCTGGGGCGGGCCTGTCACGAAGCGACCCTAGACGCCCGCGCTAAGTTGGCCGCGCTGTTGGGGGCCGAGCGCGACGAGATCATCTTCACCGGCTGCGGAACCGAGAGCAACAATCTGGTGCTCAAGGGGCTGGCGTTTCGCCAGGCGCCGCTGGGATCGGGGCATTTCGTTATCTCGTCGATTGAGCATCCGGCCGTTACTGAACCAGCCCGCTTTCTCGAACGGCTCGGATTCGGGCTTACCATCGTCGACTGCGACGCGCGCGGCCGGATCGATCCCGACGACGTCGCCGCGGCCATTCAGGACGACACCCTGCTGGTAAGCATCATGCTCGCCAACAACGAAATCGGCACGATCCAGCCCATCGCCGAAATCTCGAAAATCTGTCGGCAGCGGGGCGTGCTGCTGCACACCGACGCCGCCCAGGCCGTTGGAAAAATTCCGACCCGAGTCGACGATCTCGGGGTCGATTTCCTGTCGATCGCCGGGCACAAATTGTACGCACCCAAGGGCATCGGCGCGCTGTATGTCCGCCGCGGCACGGCCCTGGAGCCTTTGCTACACGGCGCCGGACACGAAGGCGGTTTGCGGGCCGGCACCGAAAATGTTCCCTACATGGTGGCCCTGGGCAAAGCCGCGGAGTTGGCCGGACAGCACTTGAGCGAGTCGGTGGAAAGGCTGGCGATGCTGCGAGACCGCCTTCAGCAAGCCTTGGTCGATGCCTGCGGACCAAAATGCACCGTCAACGGCGCAGGTGCCGAGCGGTTGCCCAACACGCTCAGCATCAATATACCGAACGTCGATGCCAGCGAGTTATTAGCCCGAATCCCGGAGCTGTGCGCTTCAACGTCGGCCGCCTGCCACACCGGCCAGGCCCAACGCTCTGCAACGCAGCAAGCCATCGCGCTGCCGGAGGACGTAGCCCGCGGCACGATCCGCCTCAGCGTCGGTTGGTTCACCGACGAAGAAGAAGTCGATCGGGCCGCCAACCTATTGATCGGGGCCCGGCAGCAGTTACGTTAGGACCGTTCGATCGATTATCGTCACATGTGAGCGGCACGGCGCTAGCCGCCGGTATTTCGTTTTACGGTTTCACACATTTTCGCGCGAGTGTATTACCCCCGAGCTAACGCTCGCGGCTCGCCGGGGACCGGCCCTGTGGATCACGATCGGCACCAATTCTACATGGAAGCGGCCCTCAAGCAGGCCGAGCAGGCGGCCGACGTCGACGAGGTGCCGGTCGGCGCGGTGATCGTTTGCGACCAGCGGGTAATCGCCGCCGCCCACAATCAACGTGAGACACTCAAAGACCCCACCGCGCACGCCGAGATGATCGCTATCACGCAGGCGGCCGAGGCGCTGTCGAGTTGGCGGCTGGAGGGCTGCACGCTTTACGTGACGCTCGAACCGTGCCCGATGTGCGCCGGGGCCACCGTTCAAGCCCGCATCCCCACGGTCATTTACGGCGCCGCCGATCCCAAGGCCGGCGCCGTCGACTCGCTGTACCAAATGCTCCGCGACGAACGCCTCAATCACCGGCCCGTGACGCTCTCCGGCGTGCTAGCCGATCGCTGCGGCGCGATTCTCACGAAGTTTTTCCAGCGGCAGCGCAAGCTGGGGAAGAAATGAGAGGATGATTCAACGATCTCTCGCGCGGGCAGTTTCCCTCGCACCGAAGAAAAAACGACGCAAACGTCGCCGTGCCGATATCTTCAACCGCCAAAAGCGAGCCGGTTGCAATGGCCATTATCGTCGTAAGTGGAGGAGTGCAACCGCTCTTGCCATACTTATGATCCATGCCTAAAAAAGCAGTGCTGCTGTTCGCTTGAATGACTGCGAAGCTGTGTTACAATGCTTGAGCAATAGTATAGTTTTGTGCACATAATGAGCCTTGAATCTTGCTTCCTAAATTCCTTACGAAAGGCACGTCCGGCGAAAAAGAGAAGTTTGAGACCAGGGTAGCAAGAACCGAGGTAACTCCATCGGACTGAAAACGGACACAGTTCCATCAGTATTTGACAGGTAACTAGCTGGCTATTTGTTCGCAATGAATAGCAAAGATCGGACCCTAGCAATGTCAAAGAAACGCAAGAATCCGACTGAAGTCAGCGAGTTTGAAGAGAAAGTGCGTCGGGCCGAGGAACAAATCGTAGCGCAGTCGAAAAGAATCGAGTTTTATCTGACGGAATACTCGGTCGAACTACTCGCTTCAAAAATGAAAGACGGGGAGTTCACGATTCCCAAGTACCAACGGGAAGACATCTGGGAGCCAGACCGCAAGTCACGCTTTATCGAGTCACTGCTCATGGGGCTTCCGATTCCATTTCTTTTCTTTTGGGAGAAGCCCGACGGCCGACTTGAAATTGTTGACGGCTCTCAACGGCTGCGGACCATCAGCCAGTTTCTGCAAGGCGAGCTACGGCTTGGCGAGCTAAGCGAACTTTCGGAACTTGAAGGGCTACGGTTTCAAAATCTTCCTGAATCCCGGCAAAGAAAAATCAAAAATCGATCAATTCGTGGAATTGTGCTCAATGAGCACGCAGATGTCGAGGCGCGGTTTGATATATTTGACCGAATCAATACTGGCAGCAAGATCGCGAAACCTCCAGAAGTGCGCCGGGGAGCGTTAGTCGGCCCATTCCTGGATTTAGTGATAAAACTCGCCGAGAATGAAACCTTCGTCAAGCTCGCACCAGTTCCCGAGACGTCTGTAAAAATGCGGAAACGTGAAGATATGGTTACTCGTTTTTTCGCATATGGAGATGGATTGGACGGTTATAAGGACAAGCCTGCGATTTTCCTTTTTGACTATGCCGAGAAAATGAATGGGCATTTTTCAACAAATGCGGATGATGTTGCAGAATATGAGGCTCGCTTTTTGAAAACTATGGCGTTTGTCGAGAAAGTCTTTCCCGACGGGTTTCGCAAGTCGCAGACAGCTAAAGACACGTACCTTGCTCGGTTTGAAGCAATTGCAATCGGAACCTATCTTGCGATTGCTGAGCAACCAGATTTAGCGGACAAGACGCCAGATGTCTCCGAGTGGTTGAACGGAGATGATTTTGAGGCGCACGTTAGGTCTGGCGGATCAAATGTTAGAAGCAA
The DNA here is from genome assembly GCA_022564995.1 of Planctomycetota bacterium. Classification (GTDB taxonomy): domain Bacteria; phylum Planctomycetota; class Planctomycetia; order Pirellulales; family JADFKK01; genus JADFKK01. Next base: position 8,460 of record JADFKK010000242.1, read on the forward strand.
GCTGGTAGGGCGGCTTCATATTGTTCGCGACAAGTTGTTGGGGAGATAGCATGGATGATCCGCTATTGGAAGCATTTGAAGAGCGACTTCAAGAGATCGACGCTTACCTGGACTTGCTCGACGCGATACAGCGCCAAGCACAAGCTGGGCCGCCTAAAATCGGCGATGCAACAATCACAACGCAACAGCAGAGGATTCTCTATTCATCCGTTTACTTACAGCTCTACAACTTGGTAGAAGCTACGGCGACGTGGTGCGTTAATGCGGTTTCGGAAGCGACAGTTGAAGGCGCTCAATGGAAACCCAAGGATCTTGTTGACAGGTTGCGTCGCGAATGGGTCCGTACGACGGCCCGAACTCATGTTGACCTCAATCCCGGAAATCGACTGAATGAAGTCGTAACATTCTGCGACCTGCTGCTTGAAGCCGTTCCCATCACCGAATGGTCGGTGAGCAGGGGTGGAGGAGGCAATTGGGATGATGTGTCGATTGAAAGCATTACCGCCCGACTCGGCTGCAACCTTACGATCGACCCGGCAGTGAGCCGTGCCGCCAAGCGTCACATTCGTGACGACAAGAATTCCCTTGGCTTGGTGAAATACCTGCGAAACCGACTTGCGCATGGCGAAATGTCATTCGAGGAGTGTGGCACCGGAGTAACTGTCGCCGATCTCCGGGACGTCACGAACAGAACGGCCAACTATCTCCGAGAAGTAGTTTCGGCTTTTGTGGACTACATTGGCAATTACCACTTCCTAAGCCCAGATAGCCGCCCCTCATGATTTCGTGCGTCGATTTATTCTGTGGACTGGGTGGCCTGACCCACGGACTAGCAAGGGGTGGTGTCCGAGTGGTCGCTGGCGTAGATACTGACGAGCAGTGCCGCTTCCCCTATGAAGCGAACAACGACGCCACATTCGTCCAACGCGATGTGCATGAACTGCCCGGGAAGGAGCTACAGAAATTGTGGCCCAAGAAGTCGTCCTACCGGTTATTGGCGGGATGTGCGCCATGCCAGCCATTCTCGACCTACAGCCGCAAGGGACGGGCATCGCGAACCGATGAGAAGTGGGGCCTTGTATCCGATTTCGGTCGTCTCATTGACGAGACGAGTCCTGACTTCATTACGATGGAAAATGTGCCGCAACTAGCAGATCACCCCGTTTTTGAGGAGTTCCTCAAGTCCGCCCGTGGATACCATATCTGGCGCGGGATTGTGGAATGCAGGTCGTACGGTGTGCCGCAGACAAGGAAGCGACTCGTCTTGCTCGGATCGCGACTGGGGCCGATTGAGCTAGTGTCTCCATCGCCAACTGATGAACAATCGAGGCCTACTGTCCGCAATGCCATTGGCCACCTGCGGGCACTTTCTGCCGGGGAAGCGGACCCCGCTGATAGTTTGCACCGCGCATGTCGACTAAGCAAGTTGAATCTCCGGCGAATCAAGCGATCTGTACCAGGCGGAACGTGGCGAGACTGGAGCCCAGAACTGATCGCGAAATGTCACCGCAAGACAACGGGAGAGACCTACCCAAGCGTATACGGCCGAATGGAATGGGATGCGCCTTCTCCAACGATCACAACGCAATGCTTCGGGTACGGTAATGGTCGATTTGGCCACCCAGAACAGGATCGAGCGATCACACTGAGAGAAGCCGCGATTCTTCAGACCTTTCCCGAATCGTATGAGTTCCTGGAGCCGGGTGAGGTGCCTAAATTCAGCACGATGGGCCGCTTGATCGGAAATGCCGTCCCCGTAAGGCTTGGCGAGGTGGTCGCGGAGAGCCTTCGCAAACACCTACGGAGGATTAGGAGAAAGTTAAAGACGCGCCGAAAGCGACCGTGACTCGCCAAGCCGCTAGCTTTCCTCACCATTCTCACCGCTCAGCCCGCCCGGCAACACAATGTCGGGGCACGACCGATTTCTTGCGCCGCTTGTCGTGCGATGCACTGTCGGATACCCTGCGGGTTTGTCGTTTTCCCCGTCCGGAATCTGAAACGATCGACCCCCTGTCGACGCCAACTCCCATGTCCGATCCCTATTTTCAGCAGCTTTTTGCCGATCGAATTGGCGGCGCCAATTATGGCCAGGGCAGCGATATTTATAAGTTCGAGAAGATCAAGCGGGCCAAGCGCAAGGCACTGGCCGAGCATCCCGAGCGAACGCTGATCGATTTCGGCATCGGTGAAAACGACGAGATGGCCGATGCGGCGGTGCGGGCCGTGATGGCCGAGGAGATCAACAAGCCGGAAAACCGTGGTTACGCCGACAACGGCATTGCCGAGTTCAAACAGGCCGTCGCGCGGTTTATGCAGCGCGCTTACGGCGTGTCGCTCGACGCCGAGACCGAGGTCAACCACTCGATCGGATCGAAGCCCGCGTTGGCTATGCTGCCGGCGGCGTTCATCAATCCGGGTGACGTGACGCTGATGACCGTGCCTGGCTATCCGGTGGCCGGCACGCACACCAGGTATTACGGCGGCACGGTCCATAATCTTCCGCTGCTGGCCGAGAATAATTTTCTGCCGGACTTGGATGCGATCTCTCCCGAGGTGTTGCAGAAGGCCAAGCTGTTGGTGCTGTGTTACCCGAACAGCCCGACCGGGGCGTTGGCGACGCGGCAGTTTTACGAGCAGGTGATTGAGCTGGCCCACGAGCACCGTTTCGTCGTCGTGCAAGACGCGGCCCACTTGGTGTTGACCTTCGAGGGCGAGCCGCTCAGTTTTCTGTCGGTGCCAGGGGCCAAGGAGGTCGGCGTCGAGATCCATTCGCTCTCGAAGGGCTTCGACATGATCGGCTGGCGGATCGGCTGGGTCTGTGGCCATGCGAAAATTGTGCAAGCGTTTGCCGACGTCAAGGACAATTTCGACTCGGGGCAGTTCATGGCGATTCAGAAGGCGGCCGTGGCAGCGCTCGACAACGACGACATCCCGCGACGTGTCCACGCCAAATATAAGCGGCGGCTGGAAAAACTTGTGGTCATGCTCAAGCAGTGTGGGTTCGAGTGCCGCGTGCCGGGCGGAACCTATTTTCTGTACACGCCGAGCCCCAAAGCAGTGGCCGACGGTACGACGTTCGAGTCGGCCGAGGCGGCCAGTCAGTGGTTAATCGGCGAGCATTCGATCTGCACGGTTCCCTGGGACGATGCCGGGCCGTTTCTGCGGTTTTCCGTAACTTACGAGGCGGCCGACGAAGCGGCCGAAGACGCCCTGATGGCCGAAACCCTGGGGCGGCTGGGGAGCATCGCCCCCGAGTTTTAGCCTGGTAGTTTTTTCACGGTCCGGCAGTCGATTCTTGCGCTACCGAGTCGTATACTCTCATAAGCAAGGCGGCTGGCCGCGCAGCAGACCATTGCCGCCACCTCTCCCGCAATTTACCAACGCAGCAGGCAACTACCATGATTCATAGCAGAACGTCGTCGATACTTCTTTTTGGGCTTCTTCTCGCGGCCCTCTCGGTGCTGGCCGCCGGCTGCGGCGGTGGCAAAGGTCAAAACAACGGTCAGTCGTTGGCCCAGGAATACGAGGCCGCGAAGAACGAAACCAGTGTCGAGCGGCGTGCTGATCGACTCATTAGCGTTGCCGCCAAACAGCGCCAGGCGAACGACGCGGGCGCCGCGAAGCGGTCTCTCGACGAGGCCTTCGAAGCCTGTAAAAAAATCAAAGACCCATCTCAACAGGCCACGGCCTGCGTCTCACTGGCCCAGGGATATCAGCTTATCGAAGAGCCCGACGCAGTGCGCGGAGCGCTCAATATCGCTCGTGATGCCACCAAGAAGATTTCTCAGCAGGAGGATCGGGCATTGCAGTGGACGTCGATGGCCCGCTTACAAATTCGGCTCGACAATCAAGCCATGGCCCAAGACCATCTCAATCGAGTCGATGAACTCATCGACCAAATCGAATCTCCCGACGGCCGACTCGACGTGTTGGTCGCGGTGGCAGAATTGGCGCACGCGATGCACAAGGCGTCCGAGTCCGATCGATTTCTCAAGTTGGCCCTCGATACCGCGACTCGGTTCAAGGGGGCCGGCCAGCGGAGCCAGGCGCAGGTAAAAATCGCCGCAGCGCAGGCCAGGATGGACCAGCCGACCGCGGCAATGGTCTCGTTCAAACAGGCCGAAGCGTTTGCCGCTGACGTCGAAAAGCCGGTACAAAAGGCCAACCTGTTGATCGACTTGGCCCTGGCCCTGGCGGCAGTCGGCGAAAAGAAGAGGGCCAAAGAAATTCTCGCAGAAGCCAAAAGCGTCGCCGAAAAAATAGCCGACGTGGGATACCAAAACTCGGCGCTCGATCGGATCTACCGATCGAAGAAGGAGATCTGACGTGAGCCGGCGTACGCATGACGCTGCACATCGCACTAACGCCATGAAGGAGAATTTGATGCGTCACTTGATTGTTTTGATGCTGCTGGCCGTGCTGCCAGGCGCAACTTCATGCTCCAAACCGGCCTCGGTTGCCGGCGAAAAACCATCCAACGAAAACGACGTGACGCAGGCCTCCGATGCCGCGAAGCCCGACGCCAAGTCCACCGGCGCCGCGCTGGCCGTATTCAACCAGCGCATCTTGCCGATCATGCAGGCGAAGAACCCTTCGAGCTGCGCCGAATGTCATCTCAGCGGAGTCGACCTCAAGCAGTACATTCACGAGAGTCAGGAAAAGACTTTCGCCTCGATGCGCGATGCCGGACTGATCGACGTGAAGAATCCCGACGCATCGAAGATTCTCAAATTCATCGGCCGAGCGCCGAAAAAGTCGACCATCGTCTCCGCCAAGGTGCGCAAGCAGGAACTCGAAGCCTTTCGGGCCTGGATTCATGCCGCGGTCAAAGACCCCACGCTCGCCATGACCCAAGGCGACGGGAAACTGCTCGGCCCGACGATTCCCGACGAGGTGATCCGCCATGCCCGCACCGATCGCGTGCTGGCCTCGTTCATCGACAACGTGTGGACGGAAATCGGCCGCTGCGCCGCCTGTCATTCGCCCGACCGAAACCAGAAACAAGTGGCCAAGCACGGCGAGGAAGTGTCGTGGATCACCCTGGGCGATCCCCAGGCGACGCTCGACTATATGTTAGAGGCCGATCTGATCGACACCGACAAGCCGGAAAAGAGCCTGATCTTGATGAAGCCGACGTTGCAACTCAAGCATGGCGGCGGGCAGAAGATGGTCATCGGCGATCGCACCTACAAACAGTTCCGCCGCTTCATCGAAGATTACACGGCCACCATCGCCGGCAAGTACAAGTCGGCCGATGAGTTGCCGAAGACCAATAACGAAGTCTCCGTCACCAGCGAAATCTGGATGAAGCTCACCGGTGTGCCGGCCGAATACGACAAAATGCTGCTACAGGTCGACCTCTATCGCTGGCAAGACGGCGATGACCCCGGCTGGTCGAAAACCCGCTGGGCCACCGCCGATCGGCCCGCCTTCGGCAAGGGCAAGCTCTGGCAACAGAGCCTGACCATCTGTGCGACCCGCGGCACACGACGGGCGGAGCAAATCGCGGGGGCGAAGCGTCTTCCTCCGGGCCGCTATCTGGCGAAGATCTACATCGACCGCGAGGGGCAGCTCAAGGACGACTACCGGTACGTCCTGGGCGAGGCGGAATTCGTCGGACAGGTCGAGATCACCAGCCGCTGGCCCGGCGGCTACGGGCGGATGACCGTGGCGAAGTTTCCGCAGCCGTAGTGCTCGAACGCCAGGTCGTGAAGTCCGATGCCGTGTAAGGCATTTGGGGACTGGGGGCTCGGGACTGGGGACTGGGGAAACCTTGCTTCCTACTTGCCTAGCTCCGAATTTTTTTGGCCTTGAAATCTGAAGCGTTCGGGGAAACGCCGTGACGGATTTTGACGGGCAAAAGACAACGAATACAAGCACGTTGCGCAAGCAAGTGAGTCCCCGCGCACGAAAAGCCTCACTTGCTTGCGCAACGTGCTTGTATTTTCCGTGCGAAAGTCCTTCACGGCGTTGCGTTCGGGGGCTGGGAAAGTCACTTCCGTTTCCCCCCCAGTCCCGAGCCCCCAATCCCCAATCCCCAATCCCCAATCCCC
>JADFKK010000243.1 GCA_022564995.1 Planctomycetota bacterium
AGCCGGTCCAACTCCGTTACGCTCCACCAACCCCAGGCTTTGTTGTTCAGATTCCCGAGGGGTTCAAGTCCAAAGGACTTCCAAGGATCAGCCGTCTTTTTACCCACTAATTCTTCTGAGGAACCGAGAAGAAGAAAGAACTGCTTGCCTTATGGGATGAGTATGTGAAGACGAACAACGTCATCATGCCCAATCGACACGTGTTTGAAACACTAGAGGACATCCTGCCGGTTCGCGTGCCCGTTGACGAGGGCTGGCCGCCGCTTAATTTTAAGCAACCGTTCGTGCCACCGAGAGAATTAACAGAATAAAAGGACGGAATTGGAACGAGTGGAGAATCGATCCGATTCACGTGCGGCAGCGAGAAACCAAATGACGACCCGATGGTTGTGGAATATTGCCCTGCTCGTGCTTTTGGCAACCGTCTCGCCACGGACTGCGTTTGCGCAGGGCGATGGACCGCGCACGCATTGGAAAGAAATGCTGACTGATACGAATGTCGTCAGTTTGACGTATATTCACGCATCAGGCAACGCAAGCTTGAGCGATCCCTCGTTCAGAATTGTGCCCGATGCGAACTTCGACGCCGATCTAACGCTCGTGGGATACTCGCGCTCGTTTTCGCTCTGCGATCGGGCTGCCGTGGGAACAATTCTGGTGCCGGTCGGCGAGTTGGCAGGAGAATTCGCCGGTCCGTTGTCGTCCTCTACCCGCGGTTTTGGAGATCCCATTCTGCAACTTGATTTGAATCTAATCGGCACGCCGGCGATGCGAAACATGCCGGCCCTCATGAGATACGAGCCCGACTTCACCGTGGATCTCGTCCTGACTCTTGCGTTTCCGATTGGCGAATACGACAGCGGCTCGCCAACCAATATCGGGCAAAATCGCTGGTATGGCCGTGTTGGCGCACCGGTCATGATAAACCTCTGTGATTGGGTGCCCGGCCGCAAAACAACGCTGGAGTTTTTGCCCGCTGTTTGGTTCTTCGAGGATAATGACGACTTTCTTGGTCAGACCTTGGAAAACGACCCACTGTTTCAATTCGAAGCGCACCTGACGCGCGATTTCACTGAGACCTGTTGGGGTTCACTCGACGCAGTCTGGTATCAAGGGGCCGAATCAACGATTGCGGGTCTGTCGGGTGGAGAGATAAGCGACGTAGGTGTGGGGTTCACGCTCGGGTACAAAATCAACGACAACCTGATGCTGACCACCGGCTACACTGTGACAGTCGACGACGGTCCGGGAGACTTGGACTTAGGGGCGCTGCGCATCAATTTGATCTACGGCTGGCATCAACTTTTCGAGGGCATCGATCGTCTGAAGGGCGCTTAAGCGATGTGAAAATCCGTCGTTTGCATGAACGTCGTTTGCATGGAACTGTCCCCCAATAGACGAATTCTGTCCCTGCGAATCGACTCTCGACCGGGGCACGCTCGTTTGCGCAAAACGCGCCGTTCATCCGATGTTTCTAACCCAATCGGGATGACCTGGATAGTCGCTATCGCTTTTCTTTGATTCGGTGTTGCGCAAGATGCCACTCTATTAGGTGGGTCGATTGACAGCGAATCCGACTCTGCCAAGAATGAAGTCCCCGCTGTGATTGCTCGTTCGTACAGGGGCAGCAATCTGGTAATCTTGTGTCCGGCAGCGTCTCCTCTCTGGCGGAGCGTTTCGGCGAACGGACACGCTCGGTACATTCTTCGACGAAGCACGTTTGAGACAACACTACGAATCTCAACATTCCCATTGTTCAAGGAAAAGTAGTGCGATGAAAAGAATCATGATGTTGGTATGTGTCGCGGTGCTCGGCGCCGCACCGGCTCTCGCCGAAAAGGCCGAGAAGCACGACAAACACGACGCTGACCGCAAGACAATTTCCGCGGCGGTCGAGTCATACGTGGCGGCGTACAACCGCGGAGACGCCAAGGCGCTGGCGGCCCATTGGGCGCCCGCGGGACAGTACATCAGCCGCAACACGGGCGAAACAATCAGCGGGCGGGAAGCGCTGGAGAAGGATTTCGCGGCGCTGTTCGCGGATGACGAGTCGGCCCGGGTCGAGGTTTCGGTTGGCTCGCTGCGATTTCTGACCAGCGACGTGGCGGTCGAAGAGGGTTCGGCGATCATCACGCACCGTGGCGAGTTACCGACCAAGACCAGCTACACGGCGATCCACGTCAAGAAAGACGGCAAGTGGCTGATCGACAGCATTCGCGAAACGGTGCTGGCGGCGCCTTCGTCGAACTACGACAAGCTCAAGGAGTTGGAGTGGATGATCGGCACCTGGGTTGATGACGACGAGAACGCCACGGTGGAGACGACCTGTAGCTGGACCAAGAACCGCAACTTCCTGCTTCGCCAGTTCAAGATCTCGGTCAAGGATCGCGTCGAGATGGAAGGCACGCAGATCATCGGCTACGACGCGGCGGCCGGGCGAATTCGCTCCTGGGTTTTCGATTCCGACGGAGGTTTCGGCGTCGGCGTCTGGTCGAAGGAGGGCAACCGCTGGATTGTCAAAGCTTCCGGCACGCAAGCCGGCGGCCAGCGGACGTCGGCGGTCCACATTATCACCTACGTCAGTGAGAACAGCTTCACCTGGCAGTCGGTCGGCCGCGAAGTCGACGGCGAAGTGTTGCCGAACATTGACGAATTTCAGGTCGTGAGAAAGTGAGAGCGATGACACCAGTTAGGCGAGCGGCGACCGTAAGGTCTCCGGTGTGTCGGCCCTTCGAGAACAACGACATCAACCAAACGAGGTTTATCATGTTACGGATCGCAAGTATCGTTTTGTGCTTGGCCGCCGTGGCCGCACTGACAACGCAAGACTCCTACGCCCGCGGACGAGGTGGCGGCGGATCGCGCGGCGGCATGTCGCGACCGAGCGGCGGAGCCAGTCGCAGCCCGTCGATGAGCCGCAGCCGCTCGTACAATCGACCGAGCACGTCCAGACCATCAAGGCGGCCAAGTACGTCGCGCCCCTCAACTCGCCCATCAGCTCGACCGAGCACCTCTCGGCCATCAACTCGACCGAGCACGTCACGCCCTTCAACTCGTCCTTCAACTCGCCCATCGACTCGTCCTTCAACTCGTCCTTCAACTCGCCCCGGCACGGGTCGACCGACCGCACCGATCGCCGGCGGCGGCCGCACGTCGCTCAAACCGACGCAGGGCGATTTGGGCCGCTTTCTGAATCTGCCCGAGGGCGCCAAGACAGGATCGAGAATCCAAGACCGCGCCGCTACCGGCGATCGCGCCGCCAATCGTCAAGACCGCGTGGGCGACCGACGCGACCAGCGACCGGACACTCGTGACCAGCGCCGCGACAACATCTCTGACAATCGCCAAGGCCGCCGCGACAGCGTCTCGAACAATCGCCAGGATCGCATGGACCACCGGCACGACCGTGGCGACCAAATCCGTGACCACATGCGCCGCCACCATCCGCGGCTCGACTTCTGGCACGGTCACTCGAACTGGGCCCGCTGGCGATACAACCGTCCGTATCGTTGGGCCACTTGGGCCGCGCTGGGCGGCTGGTGGGGCTGGGGAAACAGCCAGCCGATCTACTACGACTACGGCCAAGGAGGAAACGTCTATTACGAGGGCGACAATGTCTACGTCGACGGCGAAGTGGCCGCGACGGCGGAAGCCTATACCGACTCGGCCTACGATTTGGCCGAGGCGGGCAGCGCCGCTCAGCCGACCGAAGTGAAGGAAGGCGAGTGGATGTCGCTCGGTGTGTTCGCCGTTGCCGACCAGGAAAAGGGCGATCCGAACATGTTCCTGCAACTCGCCGTCAACAAAGACGGTGTCATCTCGGGCAGCTATTACAACGAGTCGACCGAGAACTCGCAGACCGTCCAAGGTTCCGTCGACAAAACGACCCAACGAGCCGCCTGGACCATCGGCAATAACAAGAACACGGTCTTCGACACCGGCATCTACAACCTCACCAAAGACGAAACCCAGGTGCTCGTCCACTTCGGCAAGGAAAAGACGCAGACCTGGTTCTTGGTGCGGATGGAAGACCCAGAGGCGAAATGAAACCGTAGTTTCCCGATCCGCACGACGGTCTCTTCGGCAAACGAGAGACTTGGCACACCGTCCAGCAACGGCGCACCGACGACCGGCCCGCGAGCGCAGGTCGGCGAGTTTGAGGTCGGCGTAGACGCGGAACTTACTTGCACCGTTCTCCTAAGGCGTGATCGCCCGCAACACGTTACGCACCGGCTGGCCCCTCACGTAGACCTTGGGCCTCACCACGACGGTGCGTGGATAGACGACGGTGCGTGGATAGACCACGGTGCCTGGATAGACCACGGTCGGCCCGACCGGACGATAGGTTGTTACGACGGGGCGATACGTGGTAATGACGGGTCGATAGGTAACCACCTGCGGCGCGTAGACGCGATAGACGGTTCGCGGCGACCCATAGATCGGCCCCACCACGACGCTGGGTCGATAGGCGGTCACCATCGGCGACTCGACGACCTGCGAATAGGTGATTACCGGACGATGCACCACGTAGGACTCCCCGACGACAACGGTCGGCGGCGGTCCGACTTCGACCGGATAATATGCGCCAACTATCTGCGCAGATACCAGTGGCGTAACCATTAAGAACGTCGAAGTAACAAACAAAGCTGCCAATGCGGACTTCATGTTAGTCTCCTTTTCGTGTATTCCCACACGGGCTTGTCAAGGTCAACAAACCCACAGTCTTTCATGTTAGTACGGGGATGTCGAGAGTGGAAGGAGCCGGCTCGAAGTATCCTTGGACAATTTCTTGCTTCACACCAACACGCCGCATTCTGCGCAGGCCGCACACTCCTCGGACAACGATTACTCAGATCATCAAGAGGCGGACGAGTTCGGGGCCGTAGGCGTCCGTTATCAAGGTTAGGACGGTGGCGCTCGCAGCGCTGATGGCTAGGATGATCAGAATCTGGCTGCCGAGGATCGAAACGATGGTCAGCCGGGAGCAACCGAGTTTCGACATGGTGGCGATTTCGCCGCGCCGCAGCCGGATCGAGAGCACGATCACCAGCGACGTGGTGAGCAGCGTGACCAGCGATACGACGGCGATAGAGGCTACCTTTCATCGCTGGGGCCTCCCACGTCGGTCGTCTGCAAGCGGTTGCAGAACGACGAGATGTCGATCGTGCGATCGTGTCGCGCCAGCACGTCTCGATCGTGCGTGACGACGATGAGCGTTGCTCCTTGTTGCTTCGCATGTTGCTCCAGGGCATCGAGAACGCGCGACGCGTTGTCGGCGTCCAGATTGGCGGTCGGCTCGTCGGCTAGCACCAATCGTGGATTGGCAATCAAGGCGCGGCAGACGGCCACGCGCTGCCGCTCGCCGTGCGACAGATCGGCCGGACGACGCAGCAGGATGTTGTCGAGCACGCTCAGATAATCGAACAACGCGAAGTCCTGGAATATCAACTTGCAGGCAAAAGCCGCCTTGCTGATAGGCAAATTGAAGGCCGCGAATCTGGATCATTTTGAGCCGACCTGCTGAGCTGCTGCGGTGGCCTGAGGCGTTTCGATCGGCTGCTCATCGAGCATTTCGATGGCGGTGATCTTCCACTTGCCGTCGAGCGGGGCGATCGTCAGCAGCGCCACGTGCTCGTTGACGCGGCGGTGGATATGTCCCCAGTGGCCGATCCAGCCCGCGACTCGCCTGGGAAACGTCAACACCAAGGGTCTGCAAACCGAAGTCCATGAATTTGACTACAAGGCGGTCGGGTTGTGTTTGAGGAAGTGATCAAAACGTATTGCGAGCAGACCAACAAGGAGTTCGGAACGTACTTCCAGCCACCCAAGTAGGGCGAGTCGAACGCGGCGGCAGCGATCACCCTGCCGCGTTGCCGCATTTGGCGACTCAAGCATGGCCAACGGCGACCTGAATTCCAGGTCGCCGCTGGTTTGCGCGGGCACGATCTCCACGGCAAACGACAATCTCGGCATGATCGCTATGCATATCATTCGGGCCTGAATTTGGTAAGGAAATCATGAATCTAGGGTTGAATTCAGGGCTCGGGTTGAATGAGGGGCAACGCGGTGCTACTTGTCTGACGATTTTGATCCGCCGGAATTTTTGCTGGAGGAGTCTCCGCTGCTCTTTTTGTCGCCGCTCTTCGACTTGCTTTCGGTCGCTTCCTTGGCGGCTTTCTTGTCGGCGGCGGCGGCTTTTTTGTAGGAGTCGCTGCGATAGTCGGTTTCGTAGAAGCCGGAGCCTTTGAACATCACGGCGGCGCCGATGCCGAACAGCCGGCGGAGTTTGAGCCGGCCGCACTCGGGACACTTCCGCTTCACGCTGTCCTTGATCGACTGAAACAGCTCGAACTCGTGCCCGCAGGCGTCGCATTCGTAGTCGTAAGTGGGCATATTTTACTCTTGGGGTTTCTTGGTCACGATGACCTTTGAGGGCCGCACGACGCGGTCGTGCAAAAGATAACCGATTTCGGTGACGGTGAGGATGGCGCCGTCGGGATGATCGGGGCTGGGTTGCTGGAGGATTGCCTCGTGCAGGTTAGGGTCGAACTGGGCGCCGTCCGTGTCGATCTGCTTGCAGTGGTATTGATCGAGTAAGGAATTTAACTGCTTTTCAACGATGCGAAAACCTTCCAGCAGGCTCGCCGCCTCGTTCGACATGCCCGATTTCTCGGCCGCCTTGATCGCTCGATCGACGTTATCCAACACCGGCAACAGATCTCGCATCAAATGGATATTGGCGTAGCGGCGTTCTTCCTGCAGCTCTCGCTGAGCCCGCTTGCGAAAATTCTCCAACTCTGCCCGGGCTCGCAGCGTCATGTCTTTAGCCTCGCCGATCTCGGTTTGCAGCCGCTCAAGATCGCTTTGCGGATCGCCGGCTTGCTCGTCTTTTCGAGCGGCATCGGCGTCGTCGCCGAGTGGTTCACCATCGAGAGGTTCTGGGTCGGTCTCTGCCACGCTCAATCCTCCGCGCCGGCGCCGGAGGGCGCCTCGTCATGCTGAGTGGTAAAAAAGTCGCCCACCTTCTCGAAGAAGTTTTTTCGATGGGGCGTCACGGCGGTGTGTTCCAGCTCGGATAACTGCCGCAGCAGATTTTCCTGCTCGGCGTCGAACGTCTTCGGCACTTCGATATTCACCTGCACCAACAGATTGCCGACGCCGCTGCGACGCGGATCGGCAAGCCCCTTGCCGCGGAGCGTGAACACTTCGCCCGGCTGCGTGCCGGCGTGAACGGTCAGATTGGCCGGGCCGTTGAGGGTGGGGATTTCGAGCGTCGCGCCCAAGGCCGCCTGCGAATAGGTGATCGGCATCCGCAGAATCAGGTGCTGCCCGTCGCGCTCGAACAGCGGATGATCCTTGACGTGGATGAAGCAGTAACAATCGCCGGGCGGCCCTCCGTTGGGGCTCGGCTCGCCTTCGCCGGGTAGACGCACCCTCATACCGTCGTCGATGCCGGCGGGGATTTGCACCTCGCGCGTCACCTCGCGGGGCACATAACCCTGGCCGCGACAGCCGCGGCAAGGGTCTTTGGTGATCTTCCCCTCGCCGTGACACGAAGGGCAAGTCGTTTGCAGGCGGAGGATGCCGCTGGCGCGAAGCACCTGGCCGGCGCCGCCACAATAGTCGCAGGTGACCGGCGATGAGCCGGGCGCGGCGCCGGAACCTTCGCACTGCTCGCATCTGGCGTGTCGGGCAAATCGCACCTTGTGGTTTACGCCGCGGGCCGCCTCGACCAAGTCGAGCGTCACCTGGCATTGCACGTCGGAGCCGCGACGAACGCGACGCCCGCCGGCCCGCCCCCCGCCGCCAAACAGATCACCGAAGATGCCGCCAAAGGCCTCGAAGATGTCGTTGATGTCGGTGAACTGGGCCGCGCCGCCGCCCGGCCCCTCGACGCCGGCGTGGCCGTGACGATCGTAACGAGCGCGCTTGTCCGAGTCGCTGAGCACCTCGAACGCCTGGGCACACTCCTTGAACCGCTCGATCGCCTCGTCGTCGCCCGGATTGCGATCGGGATGGTACTTGATCGCCAGCTTGCGATACGCCGCGGAAATCTCCCCGTCGCTCGCCGTGCGGCTAACCTCTAGCACCTCGTAGTAATCGCGTTTGGTGGACATTGGTGAAAACAAATCCTAAATCCTAAGCTCGAAATCCTAAACCGCCAGAGAATTAAAAGCTGGACTGGAATTCCAAGACGGAAACCGCTAATAGACGCTGATAAACGCTAATCAAAAAAGGAAAAGAAAAGATGAGAATCCGCATTTGTGTCAACGGTCGACTCCGAAATCAAACCGGTGTTAGCGACGATTCATCCTTATCCAAAATTATTCTGAATTAGCGTCCATTAGCGTTAATTAGCGGTTTTCTGCTTCAAGCCCTGTGAACGGTTAAGGATCATCTTAGGATTTCGTGCTTTCTGATTCGTTTAGCGAGCCCCGAACGTCAGTTCGGGGGTAACTCACCGGCGGCCTGACGGCCTCCGCTCGCGGCACGCCTAATTCTACGTCACTGGGCAAAAAACGGGCCACCCCGATTTCGCGAAGTGGCCCGCTGGTGTTCTTGGTTTCGGGTTATACAGCGTGCGCCGTGGCACGGGCGTCCCGCCCGTGTATCTCCACCGGCGAGACGCCGGTGCCACGACCTTGTCTAGCGAACGCTTCCCTCGATGCGACGCTTGTCTTTGTCTTCTTTTTCCAGATTGGTGACCATCGTTTCGGTGGTCAACAGCAATCCGGCGATGCTGGTGGCGTTGCTGAGGGCCGTGCGAACGACCTTGACCGGGTCGATGATGCCGGCCTTCATCATATTGACGTACTCGCCCGTGTTGGCGTCGAAGCCCGTGTTGGTGGGCTTGTTGCTAACTTCGTCGGCCACGACCGCGCCGTCGATGCCGCCGTTGTCGGCGATCTGGCGAATCGGCGAGTCGAGGGCGCGGAGCACGATGTCGACGCCGATCTTCTCGTCGCCCTTGGCCGAGCTACGGGCCTTCTCGACCGCTTCGCGACATCGCAACAGGGCCACTCCGCCGCCGGGTAGAATGCCCTCTTCGACGGCCGCACGGGTGGCGTGCAGGGCGTCTTCAACGCGGGCCTTTTTCTGCTTCATCTCGGTTTCGGTCTCGGCCCCGACCGATATGATCGCCACGCCGCCGGCCAACTTGGCCAGCCGCTCTTGGTATTTCTCTTTGTCGTATTCGCTATCGACCGCGTCGATCTGGTTTTTAAGCTGCTGGATGCGGTTCTGAATTTCCTCTTTCTTGCCGGCCCCCTTTACGAGCGTGGTTTCGTTCTTGTCAACCGTGATCTGCTTGGCGCGGCCGAGGTGTTCCAGCGTGAGGTTTTCCAGCTTGATGCCCAGCTCTTCGCTGATCATCTCGCCGCCGGTGAGGATCGCAATGTCGCCCAGCATCGCCTTGCGACGATCGCCGAAGCCCGGCGCCTTGACGGCACACACATTGAGCGTGCCCCGCAGGCGGTTGATGACCAGCGCGCTAAGGGCCTCGCCCTCGACGTCTTCGGCGATAATCAACAGCGGCTTGCCGGTGGTGCCGATTTTCTCCAGGATCGGCACCAAGTCGCGCAGGTTGCTGATCTTCTGGTTATAGATCAGTATGTAGGCGTCTTCGAGCGTGCAGTCCATCTCGGCCGGACGATTGATGAAGTAAGGCGAGATGAAACCCTTGTCGAATTGCATTCCCTCGACCAGTTCCATCGTCGTCTCGCGGGTTTTGCCCTCTTCGACGGTGATCACGCCGTCCTTGCCGACCTTCTCCAACGCGCCGGCCAGCAAATCGCCGATCGCCTGATCGCTGTTGGCGCTGATCGCGCCGATTTGGGCGATTTCTTCCTTGCTGGTGACTGCTTTCGACATGCTGGCCAGATGGTCGATGGCCGCTTCGGTGGCTTTGTCCATGCCGCGACGAATGGCCATCGGGTTGCTGCCCGTGGCGATCAGGCGGATGCCTTCGGCGAAGATCGCCCGGGCCAGCACGGTGGCCGTGGTGGTGCCGTCGCCGGCGACGCTCGAGGTTTTGTCGGCCACTTCATTGACGAGCTTGGCGCCCATGTTCTCGAAGCGGTCTTCCAGTTCGATTTCCTTGGAAACCGTGACGCCGTCTTTAGTGACCGTGGGGCCGCCGAACGACTTTTCGATGATTACGTTGCGGCCGGTCGGGCCCATGGTGATGGCGACCGCGTCGGCCAGCTTGTTGATGCCCCGCAGCATTTTCGCGCGGGCCTGATCTTCAAATAAAAGTTGCTTCGCCACGATGGAAGCTCCTGTGGATGGTGGGTCGGTTGGATCGTTAATGAACGGAGTAGGTGGAGAGGCTTATTGGACCACCTTGGCCAGGATTTCGCTCTCGCGAAGAATCTTTACGTCGCGGCCGTCGATCTCGATGTCGGAGCCGCCGTACTTGCCAAAGATCACCTCGTCGCCCACGGCGACCGACAGCTCGCCGCGCTCGCCGTTTTCCAACAGCGTGCCCGGTCCGGCGGCCACGACGCGGCCACGTTGCGGCTTTTCTTGTGCCGCGTCGGGCAGCACGATGCCGCCGGCGGTGGTGGTTTCGGCGTCGAGCGGCTCAATGGCCACACGATCGTCAAGCGGTCGGAGTCCTAAACTTTTTGCCATGACATTTCCTCGTTTAATGGTTTATAGGTTGGTTGAATCTGTCATCTACAAGCAGCCGGCGGGGGCCGACGAGCGCGGGCGGTTTACATCATTCCGCCCATGCCACCCATTCCTCCCATGTCCATTCCGCCCATTCCACCACCCATTCCACCACCCATTCCACCACCCATGCCACCACCCATGCCGTGGTCGTGGTGGTCATCTCCGCCCTCCTCTTCCTCGGTAGGAATTTCGGTGATGATCGCTTCGGTGGTGAGCAGCAATGCGGCAACACTGGCGGCGTTTTGCAGGGCAACCCGCACGACCTTGGCCGGGTCGATAATGCCGGCCGCGATCATGTCGCCGTAGCGATCCTTGTCGGCGTCGTAGCCGTCATTCTTGCCCTTGAGCTGACGCACGCGATTGACGATCACCGCGCCGTCGTGTCCGGCGTTTTCGGCGATGCACCGCAGCGGATAGTCGAGCACGTCGCGGATGATCTTCACGCCGAGGGCTTCGTCGCCTTCGGCCTGAACCTTCTCGGCCGCCTTCTGACAGCGAATCAGCGCCACACCGCCGCCAGCGACGATGCCCTCTTCCAGGGCCGCCTTGGTGGCACATTGGGCGTCTTCCATCAGGGTTTTGCGTTCCTTCATTTCGGTCTCGGTCGCCGCGCCGACGTTGATCTGCGCGACGCCGCCGGCCAGCTTGGCCAGCCGCTCTTCGAGCTTCTCGCGATCGTATTCGCTATCGGTGACTTCGATTTCAGAGCGAATCTGGTCGGCCCGACCTTCAATGGCCTTCTTGTCGCCCGACCCACCGACAATGATCGTGTCGTCGCTGGTGATGTGAATTTTCTTGGCCTTGCCGAGATCGGAAATTTTCACCGCTTCGAGCGAAACGCCAAGATCCTTGAAGATCGCCTTGCCGCCGATCAGCGTGGAAATGTCGCCCAGGATCGCCTTGCGGCGGTCGCCATAGCCGGGGGCCTTGACGGCACAGACGTTGAGAATGCCCTTCATTTTGTTCACCACCAGCGTGGCCAAGGCTTCGCCCTCGACGTCTTCGGCGATAATCAGCAGCGGCTTGTTGGCCTTGCTGACCGCTTCCAACAGCGGCACGAGATTTTTGACGCTGCTGATTTTTTCTTCGTAGATCAGCACCAAACAGTTCGACAGTTCGACGGTTTGGTTGTCCTGGTCGGTGACGAAGTGCGGCGAAAGATAGCCACGGTCGAACTGCATGCCCTCGACCACTTCGACGGTCGTCTCGGCCTGCTTGCCCTCTTCGACCGTGATCACGCCGTTCTTGCCGACCTTGAAAAAGGCGTCGGCCAGCACACTGCCGATCGACGGGTCGTTGTTGCCGGCGATCGTGGCAACCTGCTGAATCTCTTTCTTGTTCTTGTCGTCGATCGGGGTCGCCAGCTTGGCGATGGCCGCGACCACCGCGTCGGTCGCCTTGGCGATGCCGCGCGACAGGCTCATCGGGTCGGCCCCGGCGGCGATCATCTTCAGGCCACCCTTGTAGATGGCCTCCGCGAGAATCGTGGCCGTTGTGGTGCCGTCGCCTGCCATGTCGTTCGTCTTGCTGGCGGCCTCTTTCACCAATTGGGCGCCCAAGTCTTCGTTGGGATCGTCCAACTCAATGTCCTCGGCCACCGTGACCCCGTCTTTGGTCACCTTGGGCGAGCCCCAGCCCTTGTCGAGCACCGCGTTTCGGCCGCGGGGGCCGAGCGTGCTGCGAACGGCCCGAGCGAGTTTTGATACACCAGCGGCCAGCGGCGCGCGGGCCTCATCGTCAAAAAGTATCTGCTTTGCCACAGTTGGTCTCCTCCTGCAATGCTAAAGCGGAAAACGGGATGTCAGCCCGGGTTGTCAACGCCGGCACATAAAGCAAGCGCCGTGCCAACAATGTACCGCCCCGCGCAAGTCTCGACAACCAGTGGCGTTACGTTGCTGTGGGAGAAATGCGCCGATTTCCCCGTCTGACAAAATGGCAGGGCGTGAATTCCATAATGTAAAGCCGCGACCAGTGGTCGCGCCCGTCGCTTCGCGTCGCGACGGAACGAGCAGAGCGCGACCACTGGTCGCGGCTTTACAAAAAACTTTTTTCGACCCCGCCACTCGGGTTATTTACATCACACGGGGCATATAATATACATTTGTTCATGTCTCGAACACTCGGATACCATCTCGTCAAATCCACTTACGGACAATGGCTCCCGGGCGACGAGCGGGGCCACTGGTCCGACGCCTGGGATGAAAGGATCGGATACGTCCAGCCGCACATGCTTCACGAGGGTGACCCCGTGCGAAAGCGGATGGCCGAGGAGCGAATTAAGTACCCGCCAGTGTGGATGAGCGATGCGATGAAATCGGCCGTCACTGAGGCTATCACGCAGTGTGTCAAGAAGTCAGCCGGAGGGCTGTTGATCAAGGCGGCGACGATTGAATCGACGCATTTTCACTTGTTGATTCCGTACAGCGGTCGGGATATTCACAGAACAGCCAAGTGGCTCGCCGATCAGACGACCAAGGCGGTTCATCGCGGGACAGCCCACGACGGCCCCGTGTGGTGCAAGGGCAAGTGGTGTACGTTTGTCTTCGATGAGTCCCACTGGCAGAATGCGATCGAATACATCGAGCGGCACAACATGCGGCGGGGACTCGGGCGGCGCCCAAATTCGTTCGTGACGTAACACTCCTGCATGTTTTTGTAAAGCCGCGACCAGTGGTCGCGCCCCTGCTCCGTCGCGAGGCGACGGGCGCGACCACTGGTCGCGGCTTTACATTCCGTGGATGCAGTTCTACGATGACCCCATGGAAAAAACCAAAGTCGCCATTGTCGGGCTGGGGACCGTGGGGACGGGCGTGGCCCGGCTTTTGCTCGATTATGGGGATCGGACGGCTCGCCACGCCGGTCGCACGCTGTGGCTGGAGCATGTGGTGGTCCGCGATGTCGAAAAGCCTCGCGACATCGACCTGCCCAAGGGCTTGCTGACCGACGATCTGGACCGAATCACCGGCGACCCGGAGGTCAAAGTCGTAGCCCAATTGATCGGCGGGCTGGAGCCGGCCCGCACGATCATGCTCAAGCTGCTGGCGAGCGGCAAGGACATCGTGACCGCCAATAAGGCCCTGTTGGCCGAGCACGGACCGGAGCTGTTCGACCGTGCCCGCGAGTTGGGCCGCTCGATTGCGTTCGACGCTTCGGTGGCCGGCGGGGTGCCGATCATCACCAACATCAGCCAATGTCTGTCGGCCAATCAGCTCGAATCGCTGCACGGCATCCTCAACGGAACCAGCAACTTTATCGTCTCACAGATGGAGCAGCAGGGCGTCGATTATGATTCGGCCGTCCAGGAAGCCCAGCGGTTGGGCATTGCGGAGGCCGACCCCGCGATGGACGTCGACGGCAGCGACGCGGCACAGAAGCTGGCGATCCTGGCCCATCTGGCGTTCGGGGCGCGAGTCCATTGGAGCGACATTCCCCGCGAGGGCATCGACAAGCTGAGCATGGCGGATCTGCGCTACGCCAACGAGTTGGGTTATCGCATCAAGCTATTGGCGGTGGCCCGACTGACCTCCGAAGGGCTGGAGCTGCATGTTTCGCCCACGCTGGTCAAGGCCGGCACGCCGCTGGCCGAAGTCCGCGGGGCCAACAACGCGATCAGCGCCGTGGGCGACGCGGTGGGTCGGGTGTTTTTTCACGGCCCCGGAGCCGGGCAGATGC
>JADFKK010000244.1 GCA_022564995.1 Planctomycetota bacterium
CCGGCGGCACTTACGCAAGCCTAATCACCGAAATCGTCATGAGCGATTTGGTGCGGATGACGCGAACGGAACGGGAGAAGTGACGGACGGTCGGAAATGACGCGGTGGCTGCGAGTGGGTTTCCTGATCTTGCGACGTTCGTGCCGCGATTCGGATACCTGCGCCAAGCGTGTCTTGGTATAATGCAATAGCGTTGTGAGACAACGGTTCAGCATGGCACACGCGAAAAAGCACATCCGCGAAGCCTTGAAGTACGCGGCCAGTCAGGGTTGGGATGTGGTCGAGGGTGGTGGCCATGCATGGGGGAAAATCTACTGCCAGCACGGCCATTCGGACTGTTGGATGATGATCTGGAGCACTCCGAGAAACCCGGAAAACCACGCCAAGCGAATACGCAAAATCGTGAACGCTTGTCCGGGGCCCGGCGACGAGTAAGGGAGTTGATGCGATGAAACAAGAATTCCATTTAATTTTGGGCATCGACGAATTAACCGACGCCGTTGCCGACGCCCTGTTCGAGGCCGGCTTCGACGACTCGCACTTGACTCAAAGTGGCGGCCATCCTTGCATCGTGATCGACGATCGCGACACGGCCGACCTGACCGCGACCGTCCGCGCGGCGGTTGCCGACGCCGCCCGCGCCGGCGTCAAAGTGCTCCGCGTTCAGATTCCCGACGTCGAACAGATCAACGAGGAGCTTGCCTCGGCTTCCCGGTGATTTGCCTGGGCCGTGATTGTCTTTTCGCCGTCCGCACCGAAATCGAGGCCAGCA
Organism: Planctomycetota bacterium; assembly: GCA_022564995.1. Classification (GTDB taxonomy): domain Bacteria; phylum Planctomycetota; class Planctomycetia; order Pirellulales; family JADFKK01; genus JADFKK01. The sequence continues at coordinate 773 of JADFKK010000244.1, forward strand.
TTCTCGCGCAGCCGTGCGAGAGTCAGTTGTCGTTCAAGCCGAATTCGCGGGTGTGCAGACGTTCTTTCCATGCCGCTTCAAGCCGAATTACGTCTCGCGGCTCCATGTCTGGTGATACACGCTGCAAGATGGAGAAACGAAATCGCGAACAATCACGGCCTCGGAGCTTCTTGTTGCCACCATGCCCGCGTGCGGCGTAGTTGAGCCAGCGGCCCTGGATGTTATCTTCGCCATAAGCTGAACCGACATACCCCTTGCCGTCCGACACGTCGAAAATGAAATAAACGCCACGCCACTGACTAAGGGCCGCCTTCCATGTTGATGGCAAAACTTTCAACTCCTCCCAAGTCAGAATCAGCTCGTCCCAAGCCGGCATTTCCTCGTCGAGCAGGCTCTGCTCGTGGATCACACTGACGCGAATGCAGTTCCGATCGGACCAACGATACCAGGACCGTTCGAGTCCCGGCCAATCGACGACGAGTTTTCCCTTCCATGATGAGTAGAAGTCTGTACATTCCAGATCGAACCAGAGACAGCTCTCTCTGGTGTCTTCTATGAAGTCGCACATCCCGAGCGCACTCAGTTCGTCGTGAACCGGCATCGACCAGAATTCCTTATGGGTCAGTGGCCGACAACCCCCTCGGCGATAAAGGCCAACAAATAGCGCCTTGCCCGGACGATGACCGATAAACGAGGCAAGGTATTCTGCTCGCTGCATTGCTTTCTCGGCCCTGGGGAATTGCGTCTGTTGCCAAGCGTTGTAGGTGTCGGGCCGCTCCGCTGCAAGCCATGGAAGAACCTTCCGTATTTCGGGGTTTGTTGGCCGATGACGCATGACAAGAACGGTCTTCGGATCGATGTCGCGGAGTTTGAGAAGATCGTTTAGCTCCATGAATCACGTCTCTTCCAGATTACACGAAAAGGTGATTAGAACCGTCGACTTGCGCAATCGCCCGGTCGCCCGCTTCCATCTTACCGCGCCGTCCGCTCCGAACCGCATCTCATGCGCGGTCGGCAAGAACTCATGGGCTTTTCGTTTCGACGTCCGATCCAGGTGGTCTCGTCACAGTCATGCAGTTTGCGAGGTGACGGAATCAGGTTCCATTTCCACGTGGGCAACGTGATACCCAACCGCATTGACATCCGCAATCGCCGACCGAATGGCATCCTGAAGCGATGCCGCCTCGCGCTCAAACCGCAACAGCGTGACGTCGCCTTCCACGAGCAACGAGCTATCCGCGCACCGCGCATAGATGACGTCCATTTCGGACTCTTCGGCCAAGCGTTGGTCGATACGCAAGGTGAATTCAAACGTCATCACAGTCAGGTTCTCGTCGCGGGCAGAACAATCGCCCGTACAAGTGAGATCGCGGTCCCGCTTTGACGAATGTCCAACCACATTGTTCGGCGTACTGAATGGCATCGCGAATATGTTTGTTAGGATGGGCCAAATTGCCGCCTCTGCGAACCGATGTTGGCAAACATGTTGTATTATACACCGAAAAAATCGACTCGAACAAGGTCGCGAAAAATTGCCCGGTTTTCGGCGGGGCGAAAACCATGAGCGGCGACGAAGCGCGCGGTGGAAAAGGAGCCCGAACCGTCGATTGATGCACCGGGCGTCAGGCCGACTTGTATCTTGCCACGCGGATCGGAGATTGAGTTTCCGCCCGTTGCCGGGTATAATCGGAATGCGGTTGACGAGGAGACAGGAGCCCGGATATGCCGCTGACAATCACCGATGAAATGCTGACGGCGGCCGGGCTTTCCGAGGAGGAGGCGCGGTTGGAAATCGCCTGTAGATTGTACGATGCGGGAAAACTGACCATGCCCGAGGCCACGCGCTGGGCCGCCTTCGACCGCACTGATTTCGAGACCGCACTGCTTCAGCGAAACCTGCCGCTGATTCGAGTGGCCGCGGTGTTGCGATGAACTGTGGCCTGAGAGTCGTGGGCACGCGGGGACTTTTGCTTCGTGCAAAACAGCAAAACCTATGCACAGAGATACGACCAATGCTTGACCGCCTTCAACACGAACTCAGGTTCTTCGTTTCACCCACATTGCGGCAGCGTGTGCTTGATCAAGCGGGAGAGTCTGAAACGCCAAATCGAAATACGAACGATGGCAGCGATGTATGAGAACAGCAGATCGCCGGCAGCGACCGCGTCCGCCAGACGATCACCTGGAAAGTCACGCAGTTCGCGCTCGGCCGCCCGCTGGCCGCGTCCGACGCGCGCGTCATCGCCAAGCTTCACGCCGCGACCCAAAAGGCCGGCGGAACCTACTTGGACAGCGCCACTTAGAGTCCAAAAGAGCATGCACAGAAGCATTTCCTCCGCGATTCCAGTCCCACGAATACAAGACCATGACACAAGTCGAGCGCTTCCACTCCTTTGCGACCTTCGTGATCTTCTGTTCAATCCCTTCTGTTTGTGGCAACGGTCCTTTCGTCGAAGATCGGGTGAACGTCCATGTTTGAACAGAAGGTCGCAAAGCTCCAATCCGCAGGATGAATCACCGGCGGCCTAACGGCCGCCGCTCGCCGGTCTTATTCAAAGCTGCCAAAGCATGGACGCTCACCCTTCAGTAACGCTGGCCCCTTGGCGAAGCGGCAAATCAACCGACACGCTCTTCGGTTTGCGTCGCGGGCTGTTGGCTTCGCTGTGTGCGCTGCTCGCGCTAGCCGCGCTGTTGATCGCTTGGCGGCGCCTCGCCGGGCAGTTACAGCAGCCGCTGCCGGCCGGCGCATTGCTAGCGTGCGGTGTGGTTCTCGTCGGCATGGCAGCCGCGATTCGTCTGCTTTGGGTGCCGTGCCGGCTAACTTCGTGGCGATGGATGCCCCTGGCTCTGCCCGCTGCCTCGCTATGGTTGGCAGCCGCGTCGCTTTCTCTGCCGGGCTATGCTCCCTTGGCGTTGGCGGCTTTTTGGGCCATCGTGGTAATCGAAGAGGGCGCGTCGATCGGCATTTTCTATCGTCGGGCATTTGTGCCGGCCGGCCGAAAAGCGTCATTGCCACGCGCTGAACAAGCCGACCAAAAAGACAACGACGACGAGCATCCGGAGCGTCACGTCCGCTTCGACCCGCCGCAGAAGCCCGCCCCGCATTTTCCCGCCGCCGACGTTTACCAGCAAACGACCCGCGGCAGAGACGCCGCGGGTGGCGACGTAATGAGCGGATATGCCCGCGCCGATTTCGTTGCCGGGCAGCGATTCGCGGCCGTCCATTTGGCGTTTTGTCCGCCCTTTGCCCGGCGGCCATCGATCACGGTGGATCAGGCCGATGGCCCTCCGGTTCGCATTAAGCCGACCCAACAAGCCGCCTTCGGCACCCGGCTGGAACTTAAGCTAGACGCGATGCCAAGCGAGGCAACCAGCGTGGTGATCGAGTTCGTGGCCCAGTGTGCGGAAAAGTAGGTTATGCCTCGGCATGGCATTGTGCGAAGTGAGTCTTCAAAACAGGCTGGCGAACCCGAAATAGCAACCCGAAGCGTAAGCGAGGATGGCCGCATCTTCACGCTTCTTCCTCGCTCACGCTTCGGGTTACTATGGTTTCTTCCTCGCTTACGCTTCGGGTTACTAGGACGTAATTCGACCCCCGCGACTCGCGACTCGTTCTATGTCACAATGTTCGTATTCTTCATTAAGTATCTTTGCCTTTGGTGTTTTTTGGCTTGTTACACTTCCTGCTTTCGTTTCGTTGAGCACGACCCACTCGACTTATATGACAAATCAACCGGTGGCTTTGGTTACGGGGGCCTCGCGCGGGATCGGGCGGGCGATTGCGCTCGAGTTGGCCAGAGCCGGACATGCGTTGGTGGTGAATTTTGTCTCGCGGCGCGAAGCGGCGGAAGAGGTCGTGGGTGAAATCTCCGCGGCTGGCGGCGAGGCGTTTACCGCCCAGGGGGACGTCGGACGGCGCGACGATCGGGCCGCTCTGGTGGAGCAAACCCTCGACCGCTTCGGCCGCATCGACGTGTTGGTCAACAACGCCGGCATCACCTCGCAGGGACGCAAGGATTTGCTCGAAGCCAGCGAGGAAAGTTGGGATCGGGTGTTCGATACGAATCTCAAAGGTCCGTTTTTTCTCTCGCAGCAGGTTGCCCGGGAGATGATCCGGCTGAAGGCTGCCGGGACGATCGACGGCGGAAAAATGGTCAACATTTCATCGGTTTCGGCCTACGCCATCAGCACCGATCGGGCCGATTACTGCTTGACCAAATCGGCGCTGCGAACGATGACCCAGCTTTACGCCGCGCGGCTGGCCGACGAGGGCATCGGCGTTTTCGAGATTTGTCCCGGCGTGATCGAAAGCGACATGACCGCCCCCGTGCGAGAAAAATACGACCGACTGATCGCCGAGGGCCTGTGGCCGATTCGCCGCTGGGGCCAGCCGGAAGATGTGGCCCGGGCCGTGGCGGCTATTGTTGCCGATTCATTTCCCTTCAGCACCGGCGAGCGGATCAACGTCGACGGTGGTTTTCATATTCGACGTTTGTAGTTATGAAATTTGCATTGCTGGGTATCGACGAAGACGCTCTGGCGCTGGCCCGCTGGGTCGACGCCTCGTCCGATCACGAACTGGTCGCGGTTTGCGATGCGGCCGATCGACCCGATCTGGCCAGTCTGTTTCCCGGCGCGAGCTTTTCCCACGCCTGGGAAGAGCTGCTGCTGGGGTCGGTGGCCGACGCCGTGATTGTCGCCGCGGGCGATGCGGAGCTGCGCAGCGAGCAGCTTCGCCGGCTGGTGGTTGAAGGCATGCCGCTGGTCGTTTCGCATCCGGCGATCGATTCGGTGTTGGTATATTACGAGTTGGCGGCGTTGGCCGAAGAGTTCGGCAGCATCGGCGTGGCCTATCCGTCGGCCCGTCAGCATCCCGCGTTACAGCAAGCGGTCGAACTGGTCCGCCGTGGTGAAGACGGACCATTGGGCGTTTTGCAGCAGGTTAATTTTCAGCGGCCACTTGTCGATCGCCAGCCGGCCGACGTATCGAAGCACTTCGCCCGCGACGTCGACGCCTTGCGGAGCATCTGCGGCGAAATCGTCCGGCTGGGTGCCGCCGGCGCGCCGCGAGACGATTCGGCCTATGCGAATCTCGGCGTGCAGATGTCGAGCCCCTCGGGCCTGATCGCTCGCTGGGCGGTCGAGCCGGTTGGAGCGACGGCCGGCGGAACAATCACGCTTCGGGGCAGCCAGGCAGTCGCGGTGGTGAACATGCCCAACGACGGGCCGTGGTCGCTAGAGGTTTCCACGACCGAAGAAACGTCTCGCCAGGAGTTCGCCGAATGGAACGCGCAGGCCGCCGTCGTCGATCAACTCGCCGCCGGCATGGCTGGTGAAACGATTCGGCCCGACTGGAGCGACGCGCTGCGAAGCATGGAGCTGACCGAAGCGCTCCAGCGGAGCGTCGCCCGGGGGCGCACCGTCGAGGTCAAGCTGGCCGGAGAAACCGAAGAGGGCACATTCAAAGGGGTCATGACGTCGCTGGGATGCAGTCTGATCATGCTGGCGACCGGCATGCTGTTCGTCGCCGCCATCGTTGATTTCTTGCTGCGCGAAGCCGGCGTGGACACCCAGGCGATACGCATCGCCTTGCCATGGGTCGTGCTAACCATGTTCGTACTCTTCCTGGCCCTGCAAGCCTTAAAGCTAGTCATCCAGCCATCCTCCGATAAAAACGATCCGGACTCCGGCTAAAAAGGGGACAGGCGCATATATTGGTGAAAATAGGATGTGTGGGTAACTTGTCCTCGGCGGCGACACTGCGACTTTTCGGCCGACTGAAGACCAGTCGCCAATGCACATTCTTCTCAGAGCCCCCAGGACACCCAATATATGCGCCTGTCCCCTTTTTCTGTGGCGAAGTTCGGTTATTTCTCATCTTCTGCGTCGCGGGGGTCGATTCGTGGGGTGCCGCGTTCTGGAGCAATAGCCTGGGCGGGACGTTTTGTTGATATCGACCACCATATTCGGGTGAAATAGGTGATGGACCACCGCAAACATTGCCGTGCTGCCGTGCTTACACTGGCATGTCTGATTTTGATGTTCGGCGGGTGTTGTCCTGGCGGAGGCATATTCATCGGTTTTGGCGGTTCGCCGAACCAAAATGGTCCGCAGATGATGACCCCGCAGCCGGCACCAACCAACGTAAATCGAGCCCCGACCGAAGCTCCTATCGAGGCCCCACAAGCCCGGTTCCACCCCGTGCCGGTGCGGCCGGTTTTCTTGCCCGGCTCATATGCGCCGCCGCAGACCGTGCAACCGATGTTGCCCGGCACGTCGCCGCAATTACAGAAGCTGAGGTCGGACGAGCCTCCGCCATTTCCCGAGCCTGAACAGGTCGGCCCCCCGGAGCCGAATGTCGACGGCAAAATGACACAGAAACCGACCCGCCAACATACCGCCACAGCGGCGGCGTGGGTCTTTATGCCCGCCGCAGCGAAGACGTCGGCCGCCGAGCAGTGGAAGCCGGCCGAGCCCCTGCGGTTGGCTCTTCCGCCGCTAGAGCAGCTTCGCCCGGCGTTGCAACCCGAGCCGCTCGACCCCGTCGGAGTCCAGCCTTTAGGCTGGAAATCTCCGTCGGAGTCCAGCCTTTAGGCTGAAAATCTCCGTCGGAGTCCAGCCTTTAGGCTGGAAATCCCAAACAGGCTGAAGCCTGAACTCCAACGCTGTTACAGCTCGGGCGGATCCCAGGTGGCTCCGTATTCTTCGATGGGATACTCGTGCCATAGGCGGGTTACTTCCTCCCGGCCGATCTGATCCAACACCATCTGGGCGTTGCAGTACGGCCAATCTTGCCAGCGAGAAGCGTAACCGTGCTTGACGGCGTTGTGGAGGACGTACAGGAAACTCGCCCAGTAATGACGGTCCGATTTCATTCCCGTTTCAGTGGAGTTGAACCAAACTTTGCGGCCTCGGCAGTTCTCTTCGCCATTCCACTCGAACGACGTTCGCCCGTGAAGACGCCCCATCCCAGCCAGAAGCCCTTTTACGTCGTCGGTCTTCACGAGCGTGTGGTAGTGATTCGGCAGCACGGTCCAAGCAAAGATCCGTTCGCAATGAGTCCGACTCGTCTCCAGTAGCGCCTGTTCAAACTCCGCCATCCGCTCCGGCGTTCGCCCAATGACGTGGCAATGCTCAAAGCACGCCGCCGTCATCAAGTACACGCCTGTCTCGCAAGAATAGTGCGGCGGACTATGCCACGGCAGCCGGTGAGTTCGGCGATACTCCAAAGCCTCAGCACGTTGCTCCGCCGTCATCCCGCGCCAGCGATACGTGCCCTCATCCGCCATGATAAATCATACCAAGATAAGTCGGAGTCCAGCCTTTAGGCTGTATATTACAAAACAGGCTGAAGCCTGAACTCCCACATGCTGGAGTCCAGCCTTTAGGCTGCATTATAAACCGATCCACCGCAAGATAAAACAGGCTGAAGCCTGAATCTCGATCTGTTGGAGTCCAGGCTTTAGCCTGTATTACTAAACAGGCTGAAGCCTGAACTCCGACGGCTTGAGCATAGCATGATGGGAGGCGGCCTGGCTATAATGAAGCCGATGCACGTCTGGTCCTTTGCCCGCCGAGAGAACCTGCCATGAAACTTCCGACCTTCGCGTTGCTGCTTTGCACGGCGATGATACTTGTTGCTGTTGTTAGTCACGCACAAGAGACCGATGTCCCGAAGAGCCTGTCGGAGAAAAACCCACAACGAGACTTGATCGAGGCGATCAAGACGGGCGATCTTGATGCGGCGAAGCAGGCGCTCACAGACGGAGCCGACGCCAACGTGCCGGCCAACTTTGGGGTCTCGCCGCTGTCTTATGCGGCGGATCGGAATCGGGCGGAGATCGCCGCGCTGCTGCTGGCCGCCGGGGCGAAGGTCAACGCGGCTGACGAGCGGCGCAATGCTCGGCCGCTGCATTGGGCGGCGCAGCGCGGCAGTGTCGAATTAATCGAACTGTTGCTCGCGGCGAAGGCCAACATCGACCAGCCGGCGTCCGATCGTTCCAGCCCACTCCACTGGGCGCTGCGATCCGGAAAAAGCAAGGCGGTCAAGCGGCTGCTCGAGGCGGGGGCCGATGTGAAGGGTGTTTCGACCGGCGGCGTATCGACGCTGCATCTGGCGGCCGGGGCGGGCGAGGCCGGCCTGATCGAAATACTGCTGGCCGCCGGGGCCAACGTAAACGGCGCCACCGACCGCGGAGTGACTCCGCTGATGCTCGCCGTCGAGGCCGGGCATTACGACGTGGCCGAAACGCTCATCAAGTCAAAGGCCGACGTCGCTGCAAAAACCAAGCAGCAATCGACCGTGCTGCACTTCGCCGCCATTTCCGCTAACGTCGAAATGCTCAAATTGATGCTGACCGACAAAGTCGATCTCGATGTTCGCGACGCCAAAGGGCTTGCGCCGCTGCACTGGGCTGCCCAGGGCGGTAAGGTCGAGCTGGTCGAATTGCTGCTGGCCGCGGGCGCCGAAGTCGACGCCAAATCGGCCTCCGGCATGACTCCGCTGGCCATCGCCGTGCAATACGGCGCGGACCAGTCGATCGACGCGCTACTAAAGGCCGGGGCCGAAGTGAAAACCAAAACCGAGAGCGGCACGACGCTGCTGCACCTGGCCGCCAGCCGCGGACACCTGAAGTTGATCGAGCGCCTGCTCAAGCAGAAGGTCGACGTAAACGCCCGCATGACCAGCGGCGCAACGCCGCTGCTGATGGCCGCCCAAGGAGGCCAGACCGACGCGGTCAAGGCGCTGCTGGCGGCCGAGTGTGACGCGAACCTCGGCATGAACGACGGCACCAGCCCGTTATATCTGGCGGCGCAGAGCGGTTACGTCGACGTGATCGAGGCCCTGCTGGCCGCCCAGGCCGAAGTCGACGCCAAGACGTCGGTCGGCGCCACGCCGTTGTTAGTCGCCGCCCATAGCGGGCAGCCCGGCTCGGTGGCCGCTCTCATCAAAGCCGGCGCCGACCTGAACGTAAAAACCGCCAAGGGCACCTCGTCGCTACACGCGGCCGTGCAATCGGAACTCGACGCCAGCGCGCAGATTATCACCCTATTGATCGAGGCGGGCGCCGACACCTCGATCAAAAACAACAACGACCGCACCCCGCTCGAATCAGCCAAGCTGTTAGGCATCGACAAGTTGGTCGAGTTGCTAAAGTAGAAGCGGCGTTATGGGGAGGAGCTAGGAGCCGGGGACTAGGAGTTAGAGGGCTTCCTCTTTTCCGCTTTTGCCCGCCGCCGACCTCGCGGGGTGCCTTATAGCTCGCCGCGGCCAAGTAGGTCGCTGCGCAGGGCGGCGGTGATTTCTCGGGCCTGAATGTAGTTGGGCCAGCGGTGAATTTTGCCGACCGAGCCGGAGACGTCGAGGAATTCGATGTTTTCAAGGCCGCCATCGGCGCGCGCCCAGTCGGATGCGAAGCCGGTCACTCCCAGCGCATCGGGTCCATGCCAACAGTACAAATGGCGATAGGTCCGCAGCAGCCTGTCGCAGCCGTTATGGGTTACGATCATCCGATCAACTTGCGAGGCTGCAAGACGATAAGGTCCGCTTGGCAACAGCGCGTCGTTATCGATGGCCGCGGCGATCAGCAGAGCGCGCATCGGCGCGGAGCGGCCCGACGGCAAGCTGACGTTCGCGATGGAACCCGCCCCTTGCGTCGCTTCCTGGCCGAGCAAGTGCAGCGCCTTGGTAATCGCCCGGACACCGAAGCTGAAACCGACCAGTCCGACCGGTGCCTGGGGATCGATTCGCCGGAGCACGCCAGCCAGTTGTCGCCCGGCCGCTTCGCTGCGCTCGGCCTTTAAGCGAACATCGCGGCGTGGACGGTTGAAGGTGCGCCGGCTGGGCCACGTCCAAAGAACCATTCGCAGCGGCTGGGCGTCGGCTTGCGACACCAGGCGGTAGACGTCCCAAACCATTCCGGTCGCCTCGAACAGGCTGGTGCGATTTCCATGGAGGACGAACACGGTCGCCTTCGGTCCACGACCCGCTTTTTCAAAGTTCTCGGAAGTGGCCCGCCGCCAATCGCTGCGCCCTTCGAGGCGGTAATAGCTCAGTCCATCCGTCGTTGGTTGGTCGTCCCACGCACATTCAGCGTCTGAACTGTCGATGCGCCAGAGTTCGTCACCCTCGCGGAGAACGGGCGTGTTGCAGGCGCCCGGCAAGAGATCAAGTTCAACGGCGTTATAGGATCGTTCGAGTGCGACGGTCGTCGCCGCGTCCCTATCGGCATCTTGTGGAACCGCGACAACGGTGTCGGTCGACTTCGCCACGTGGCGTCTGCGGGCCATGCGGTGTGAAGCTTTTGGCGTGGCGGCCAGCGACGTTGCTGATGCTGCCAAGAGCGCTGATGCCGCCAAGAGCATCGCCAAGAGCATCGCGGAAAACCACCACGCGGTCGGTCGTCGAGCGGGCCAATTTTTGTTGCGGGGCAGGTGTTTCATAGTTTTTTAATTCGGCGAGCACAACGCCGGAACATGAGTCGGGGGATTGCCGTCGAGGGAGTTTTGATCTATTGGGTGCCGCCGCATCGGAATGAATCGATGTTGCAGGCGAATTCAAACAAGGTTCTGATCCGCTTGTTGCGATACCGCCACACCACGGAAAACTCGCCGGTGAAAAAAATCTTCGGTTGCGTTTGCACATCGCCGGTTGTGTTGTAGAGTTGCAGGGCCATTTTTACCGACCCAAGCGATTCAGCAGATTTGAACCGGAGGAATTGAACCATGAAGAAACTGCTCGTTCTAGCGGCCTTGACGATTTTGACGACCAGTGCCGCGGGCTGCCAAAGCTCGTGGTATCCCGGCAAGTATCTTGGACGCAGGGCTCCTCAGCGTTGCGACGTCGGATGCTCGTCGTGCGGTGTCGAAGGCGGGCCCTATCTCGGCACGGACTATATTCAGCCGACCGAGATCATCGAGACGCCCGGGCCGGCCGGCGGCTAGCATCGTCTAACAGCCTCTGTCCCAATACATCAGCCGCGACGCGCTAGCGTCCGGTTCCGTGGAGAGATCGTCTGCGAAAACCGTGGGCTAGCGCCCAGCGGCTGATGAAAAACACGAATCCAACCCGTTTTGAGACAGAGCCTGGCCAACCGAGTCAATTGCGCAGGCCGCGCCGTCGCCGTGATGTCCTGAACACGGCGACGCGCGCTTGCGCCGGACATGGTCGAACTGCGCCACCGCACAAGACCGATTGTCCGTCTGGCCGGCGGCGGTAGAATGGGGTTTTTCCTCAAACCCCATTCCACCGCCGCCACGCCACCTCTGCCACAATGTCGACTCCAACCGAGGAAGCCTGCGAGGTACTTCGTGCCGATCGGGCGCATCTGATTCACTCGCTGCACAATGTCTCGCTGCACGCATCGGCCCACGTCTGGACGTCCGGCAGCGGAGCCGTGCTTGTCGACCAGAGCGGGCGCGAGTTTCTCGACGCCATCGCCGGCTTGTGGAACGTCGTGGTCGGCCATGGTCGGGCGGAGCTAGGCGAAGTGGCGATGCGGCAGATGAGCCAGCTCGCCTATGCCAGCACGTACGCCGGCAGCAGCAATCCGCCGGCCATCCAATTAGCCGAGCGATTGGCCGAGCTGTGTTACCCCAGCATCAATCGGTTTTTCTTTTCATCGGGCGGGGCCGAGGCCAACGAGGCGGCGATCAAGACGGTCCGCTTTTACTGGCGGCGGCGAGGATATGCGGATAAGGTGAAGATCATCGGCCGCCACTGGGGATATCACGGCACCACGCTGGCCGCGATGAGCGCCACCGGCATGGCCAACTACTGGCCGATGTTCGAGCCGCGGGCGCCCGGTTTTCTGCATATTGCCGACCCGTATCCGTATCGATTCGAGCGGCCCGAGTCGGCCGCTAACAACAACGACGAGCGGACCGTGGGACAAATGGCCGCCGACTTGCTGGAAGAGGCGATTCTGAGGGAAGGTGCGGACACGGTGGCCGCCTTTATCGGCGAGCCGGTGCAGGGGGCGGCCGGGGTGATTGTGCCGCCGGACGATTACTGGCCGCGAGTCCGCGAGATTTGCGATCGTCATAACGTGCTGATCATCGCCGACGAGGTGATCACGGCCTTCGGACGCACCGGCGATTGGTTTGCGCTGGGGCGCTGGGGCATTGAGCCGGATATCGTCACCTTCGCCAAGGCGATCACCAGCGGTTATGTGCCGCTGGGAGGCATCGGGGTCAACGACCGAATTGCCGAGGCCATCGACACGGCCGAGGGCGAAGAGGCCTGGATGCACGCCTATACCTATTCCGGTCATCCGGTTTGTTGCGCCGTGGCGCTGGCGAATCTCGACATCATCGAGCGCGAGGGGCTGATCGAGCGCGCCGCTGGGCTGGGCCGGCGATTGCGAGCACAATTGGACACGCTGGCCGCGCATCCGCACGTCGGCGAAGTCCGCTCGCTCGGCCTGATGGCGGCCGTTGAGCTGGTCGCCGACAAAACCTCGCGGGCTGAGTTTCCGCCCGAGGAGAAAATCGGCCCCCGCGTTCACGAAGCCACCCAGCGCCGCGGCATGTTCACCCGGCTGCGCGGCGACGTCTACAACTTCGGCCCTTGTTTCGTCACCGAAGAGAGGCAGATCGATCGCATGGTTGAGATTCTCGGCGAGTCGATTGAAGAGGTGCTGGGGTCGCCTTGAAACATCAGCGGACCGGTTGCCGCTTCTCGGCCGGAGACGCCCGATGGGGTGGGGCCTTTCATCTCGACGTTTTCGTGGATGACCGTGCCGTTGAGCGTTACCTTCTTGAACAGCGCGTTGGACGTTTTCTTGCCGTCTTTGAAACGCGGTGCTTGAAACTCGATGACCAGCGACTGCCATTGGCCCGGGGCTTTGGCGGCGTTGGTTTTCGGGGCCGCCGCGCCGTACAGCCCGCCGATGTCGCCGGCGCCGACCTTTTTCTTTCCAAAGCTGTCGAACACCTGCACTTCGTATTCGCCCATCACATACACGCCGGAGTTGGAACCCTTGGGCACCATCAGCTCCAGGCTGATCGTACAATCGCCGAATTTGGCCAGCGTGTAAGCGTCGACGCCACGACCCGAGCTATTGATCAACTCCGGCACCGTGCCGGCGTCCGAGACGGCCAGCGCTCTGTTGTTTTTCGGGTCCATCTTGGCCGTGCCGACGATCCACTTGCTGCGGTCCGTTGAAAGGGCGGATCGTCTTGCCCTTTTCGGCGGCGAATGTCGAGGAGGCCGCGAAAACAGCGACTAGGATGGCGGACAAGGTTATCGGGTGAAATCGAAACATGGTGCTCCTCCAATGTAAAAGCGAAACCCAGGAGAACGAAACGATCACTACTGCTCCCTGAATTTGATTGTCGTCACTCGAACCGAATCTTGAAAACACTAGTTGCCCGCGAATCTACGCGAATAAATTCGGACGCGACCTTAAACGGTCCTTCGCCCGATTGCGCTTAGCATCGTTCGAGAAATAAATGTCTCACGAAACGATGCGCGGCAAACGGCTGCTGTTAGGCCGCCGGTAATCCCTCACTGGGCGTCAAGCTTTTCGCGTGCGGTTGTATTTCCCCCGAGCTAACGCTT
>JADFKK010000245.1 GCA_022564995.1 Planctomycetota bacterium
GCACCTCGTTGAGATCCGCGCCCAACATCGAGCAAACACGCTCGACCGGGCGCAGCACGGTTGGAAGTCCGATCCAGGCGCCCATTCCGAGAACGACAATCAGCGTCGGCAGCGTTAGAAAGGCGAGCTTGTGCCGCAACAGCAGCCTCAGCGTCGGCCCGTACACGGCCGTAATCAGCCGACTGACCGGGTTCTCGTCGATCGGTCGGACACGTTCCCGCATGACTACATATCCGGCGACAAAACCGACGACTCCCACCAGCAGCGACACGACGATCGGACTGAGCGACCACCACCCCGCGAGACGTCCGCCCCAGACGAGAAGACTCGTCACCGAAAGCAGCCCGCCAAACGTCAGACCCGCGAGCAGTGCGGCCTTGCGTGGCCAGCGGGCGGTCCACAGCAGCAGCCTGCACAGCAGGGGAATCAGCAGCACGGCGACGAGCAGGCTGGCGGTGATCGAAAACGTCTTGGTCCAGGCCAGCGGGGCAAACAGCCGGTGGTCGCGGCCGGTCAGCAGAAAAACAGGCAGGAAGCTGACCACGGTCGTGGCCACGGCGGTGATCACGGCCGGCGCCACTTCGGAGGCGGCCTCGCGAATGACGTTCAAGCGTCGTTTCGGGCCGCCCGGCGAGCCGGCGCTTTCCCAGTCGGCCAGCCCGCGGTAGATATTTTCCGAGACGATGATTCCCATGTCGACCATCGTGCCGATGGCGATGGCGATGCCCGCCAGCGACATCAGATTGGCGTCGACGCCGAATACCTTCATGGCGATGAACGCCATCAGAACGGCCACCGGCAGCGTGGTCGCCACGATGATGCTGGCGCGGACGTGCAGCAGAAACAGCACAATCACCACCATGGTGATGAGTATCTCCTGCCCCAGCGCCTCGGTGAGCGTGGCGACCGTCTCGTCGATGAGCACGGTGCGGTCGTAGATGCCGTGGATTTTCACGCCGCCCAACGACGGTTCGAGCGCCTCGATCTTGTCGCGCAGGCGCTGGATCACCTCGCGCGGATTCTCGCCATAGCGCATGACCACCACACCGCCCACCGCTTCGACGCCGTTCCAATCCAAAGCACCGCGCCTGAAATCGGGCCCGATTTGCACGCGGGCCACGTCGCGAATCCGCACGGGAACTCCCTCGCGCGAGAGCACGACGGTTTGCTCGATTTCCGTCAGCGTCTTGCCCGGGTCCTGGTCCGCGCCGATGAACCCCTTGCCGCGGACGATAAACTCCATGCCGGACGATTCGACCGTCTTGGCGCCGACGTCGATGTTCGAGTCGCGCACCGCGGCGATGACTTTGCTCAGCGGGATGTTGTGATAACGCAGCTTGTCCGGATCGACTTCGATCTGATACTGCCGGACATAACCGCCGATCGAAGCGACCTCGGAAACGCCCTCGACCGATTGCAGCGAATACTTGATGTGATAGTCCTGCAGTGAACGCAGGTCGGCCAAGTTCATGCCCTCGGGCGGCGGCTGCAAGGCATAGTAGTAGATCTGTCCCAGACCGGTCGCGTCGGGGCCGAGTGTGGGCGAAACGCCTTCGGGCAGCGACGAGGAGACCGTGGTTAATTGCTCGGAGACGCGCGAGCGGGCCCAATAGAAGTCGACGCTGTCGGCAAAGGTGACCTGCACAAAGCTGTTGCCGAACATGCTCTTGCCGCGCACGCTCGTGGCTCCCGGCACCGACTCGAGCGCCACCGACAACGGATGCGTAATTTGGTCTTCGACGTCCTTGGGCGAGCGCCCGGGCCACGAGGTGAGCACGATTACCTGGTTTTCGCCGACGTTGGGAATCGCATCGAGCGGAACTTCGCAGGTGGAATACCAGCCGAAGGCGATCACGCCCACGGTGGCCAACAAAACGAGCAGCCGCTCGCGGATACAGAATTCCAGGATTTTGTCGATCACCGAATCGCTCCTTGCGTCGGGCGCGCGGCGACGGGCAATTGATGGACTTGCTTGCCGCAGCGCAGCATCTTGCTGCCCCAGTACGGATTGGCCAGCGGCTTAGAGAGTTGCAGCCAATCTCCCTGGCCGCCCTTGACCATCGAACAGTAGAAGTGCAAAAACGGGCCGCGAGCGTTCGCGCCTCTGGCCCTCGCGGCGAGTTGAATCACCGCCTTGCTAACCGGCTTGAAGCTGAGGCGGGCCTCGGCGATTGCGCCCTCTTGCAGGCCGCCTGCATTATCAGCAATAACCTGCACGAGCGATCTCAATTCGTCAGGCAGGTCACCCGCTTGCAATAGCGCCCGCGCCGCCGAGAGCAGGGCATTGGCCTGCGCCGCCCGCACCATTTGATCGCCAGCCAACGTCGCTTGCACCTGAAAGTAGGCTTCGTAAAGCCGCTCCAGATCGACGCCCGCGCGCCCGGCGAGCGATGCGACTTCGATCTGGTCTAGCTCCAGCGGACCTTTCTTTTTCTTCGGTTTGATCTTCGCCCGCGACGGATCGATCACCGACGGATTGCCGTCGAGTTGCATTTGTGAATCGATGAGAAAATTTCCGGAAATGGCCACCTCTTCACCCGGCTTGATTCCCCTGAGGATCACCGCTTGATTTCCAGTCATCGGCCCCAACACAACGGGGCGGATCTCAAAGCGTCCGGGCTCCGTTTCGACATAGACTACGCTGTTGTCTCCGGCCAGCAGGACCGCGCTGCGCGGAACGACCAGCACGTTGCGAGCGGAACGAGTCGTGGGATTATCGGCGCCGTTTGTCGAATCGCCGATGGGAAGAACATCGACTTCGATGCTCGCCGTTGCATAATCACCCGGGCGAAGCACTCCGCCGTGGTTGGGCAAGACGACGCGGATTGCGACCGTGCGCGTCTTCGGATCGACTCTCGGGTCGATGAAAGCGACGCGGCCGGAAAAGCGGCGGCCGGGGAGCGATTGCACTTCGGCCTCGACCCGTTGACCGTAGCGAACATGGGCGGCGTCGTCGGGAAACAGTTTCAACATCAACCACACCGTCGACAGGTTGACGATGCGATAGATCGGCTGGCCCGCCTTGATGTATTGGCCTTCGCTGGCGAGGCGCTCGATGACCGTGCCGCCGATCGGCGCAGCGACGTAAATGCGGCTGTGGGCCTGAAGCGTTCGATCCAACTGGCGCACCTGTGTCTCGGTCATTCCCAGTTCGAGGAGCTTTTGGCGCGCGCCGTCGAGTAGAGCGCGTTGGGACTCTAATACTCGCGGCAAGGATGACCCGGCCGCTGCCTTCAGGGCTCGTTTTGATTCGACGAATTCCACCTGCGCGGCGTACAAATCGGGTGAGTAAACGAGCGCCATGGGGTCGCCCTGTTTGACGAGCGCCCCCGTGTAATTGACCAGCAGCTTCTCGATTCGCCCCTCGACGTATGCCGCTATGGTTGCCAACGATCCTTCGTCGTAGGCGATCTCGCCGACGGCGCGAATGTTTCGCTTTAGCGGTATGGACTTGGCCCGAACCGTTCGGATGTTGGCCAGCCGCCGAGCCGCCGGCTCGATGTGTACGGCCAGCTTGTCGAGATTTCCGCCTCCGCCGGTGGCGGCTACTAGCGGCATGCCGCACACCGGACAGCGGCCCGGTTCCGATTGAGGCGGCGTACACATCATCGGGCAAATATAACGCGATGGTTTGTCGCCGCCGGCCGCCGACACTGAGCCGCCGCCTGCCGAAATCCAGCCCATCCGCTGCGCACCTCCCAGGGCGACAATCAGCAACACGCCGGTGAGTAACAGCAGCAGCGGCTTGGCGACCCAGCCGATCCACGGCCGCTTGTTATCGGGCGGCGTCGGGGCGTTTTGAACAACGTCTTGCTCAATCATGTTTTACTCCTCGTGGCTGGTTGCCTGACGAACCGCGGCGAGCCGTTAAACGAGTCACCAATAACCGTGCGAGACATAAATGCGAGTAACACTTTAGCCGAGTGGCGGCGCTCTCGCGGTGTAGCGGAATTCGCAAGAATTCCGCCGATCCCGCGTTAAGCTGGGCGACTTCCGAATTCTTGCGAATTCGGCTACCACTCGGCTAAAGTGTTACCGGAATTTTTCAACAGGCGGTTATAGAGCGGAACGCGGCAAGATGCCGCGCCTGGCTTTATTCCTCTCGACTTTCCGCGGCGGGGCAGCCGACATTGACTGAAGGAAAGGGCAGCAGCCAGCGTCAGCCAACCAATGCCAGGATCGTCGATGCTCAACCGTCTCAAGTCGATTCATCTTGCCCATTTCTCCAAGCCCTCGGTCAACCGCCCGGTCTATCGGGCCATCGCCAAACATCGGGTCCGCTCGATGGTTGAACTCGGCGTCGGGGCCGGCCAGCGATCGCGGCGGATGATCGAACAAGCCCAGAGGTGCGGCGAGGCGGGCGAAATTCGCTACACGGGAATCGACCTGTTTGAGTCCCGCGGCGCCGGCGCCTCCACGGGCTTGTTGCTCATCGAAGCCCATCGGATGCTCAAGGCCACGGGGGCTAGTGTCCAATTGGTTCCCGGCGATCCATTCTCGGCCTTGGCCCGCGTCGCCAATTCACTCGGCGAGACGGACCTGGTGGTGATTTCGGCCGATCAAGATGAGCCGTCGCTGCAGCGTGCCTGGTTTTATCTCCCGCGGATATTGCACGCCCGGTCCGTCGTGTTTATCGAATCGCCGGGCGAGGGCGATGCGGCCGGCATACTGCGGCAAATGGCGCGGGACGAAATCGAGCGGCTAGCATCGCCGATGCCACGACGACGGGCGGCGTAGCTTGCATAGCGGCCCCGTTTCCGGCATTTTCTTGGGCCAATCGGCACAACCGAAATAAAATCTCTAAACCGTTGGGTCGCCGGCGGTCGATGAATTGATGATGTGGCGTAGTAGGCTGAGGGTGCGCGATGCGCCGAGGCCCGAACTACTGCTAGCACTCGTGTCGACCCATTTCTTTCGATCCGCCTGGGGCATCCGTGGGACGTATCTCTGCCAGCATCGGACTGATAACGGGTTTACCGATCCGAGATACGGTAGATCAGCTAATTGCGCTGCAAGGCCGACCGCGGGATTTTCTGCGAGGGGCGACGGTCGAACTCTCGCAGCGGCAGTTCGCGCTGAGTGATTTGGCGGCGCGGCTGATCAGCTTGCAGGTTACCGCCAAGCAATTTGCGCTCACCGAGTCGTTCAGCGAGCACTCCGTCAGCAGCAGCGATCCGTCTGTGCTCGACGCCACCGTGACGGGCGACGTGGCGCCGGGCGATTACCAATTCACGCCATTGCGGCAAGTGCAGGCGCAGCAGTTTCTCAGTTCTCGCCTGGTCAGCGACACGGCGCCGCTGGGCACGGGCTCGTTTTCATTTCGCTTCGGCGGGGCGCTCGACGACGACATCGAACTGGCCAATCTCAATGGTGGCGACGGTTTTGACCGCGGACACATTCGTATTACCGATCGCAGCGGAGCCAGCGCAGTGATCGACCTGACACTCGCTCGCGGCGTGGATGACGTCTTGGCGCAGATCAACGCGAACGATCAGATCCGAGTCACGGCCACCGCCGTCGGCGATTCGTTCCGGCTGGTCGACGAGACGGGCCTGACGCTCTCCAACCTGCGAGTCGAAGAGGTCGGCGGCGGCGGCACGGCGGCTTCGCTGGGGCTGGCGGGCGTCGACGTAGCGGCCAGTCAGGTCGACGGCGCCGACGTCTTGCGGCTATTTAACGATTTTAGCTTGAGCCTGTTGGGTGATGGAGCCGGGATTCAGTTCGACGAGGATGGCGATGATCTGGAGATCACGCTGGCCAGCGGAGAGAAGATCAACGTCGATTTCCGCTTCGCCGGCGTCGAAGGCACGCATCCGGCCGGCACGACCAGCGCGACCGAAGACAACGCCCGAGTGCGGTTTACCGCGGTCGAAGCCGGCTCGGCGACTGAGGGCACGATCGTCCAGTTTAAGGACGACGGCGGGCTCTCGGGCGGCGGCGAACGTGTGTTCTACGACGAGACGGCGCGTACGTTGACGATTTTCATTTCCGAAGGAGAAACGACCGCCGACGACGTGATCGCCGCGTTAGATGCCGACGAAGCGGCGTCGGCGTTGTTTACGGCGTCGACACCCGACGCCCAATTTGGCAACGGGCTGGTGTTACTGTCGCACAACACCGTGATTGGACCGCCGCAGGCCACTGCCTTTGTGAACGCCGCGAATGAAGAGGGCCGGCTCGACTTTACGGCCGTTGTTGGCGGCCAGCAGTTCGACGGAGTGACGATCCACTTCGTCGACAACGCGGGCATCACGCGGGGCAACGAGACCGTGGTCTATGACGAAGTCGCCAAGACGCTCACGTTTCAGATCGACGACGGCTTCACCACGGGCGACCATATCATCGCGGCGCTCGACAACGACCCGCTTGCCGGCGCCGTGTTTACCGCCAAGCGGGCCGATGGGGCCAACGGCGCGGGTCACGTTCGCGTCGGCGACAGCGATGCACAGACTGCCGGTGGCGCGATTGTCGAGCCGGTGCCTGCGGGAAATGAGCTGACGATCGGCGATTTGCTGGCGACGATCAACGCGGCGGGCGATGGCAAATTCGACGCGAGAATCGCCGCCGACGGAGAGCGAATTATCCTGCGTGACAACACGGTCGGCACCACGACCTTTCAGGTTCGCCAGTTGACCGACTCGACGGTGGCAGATGCGCTGGGGCTGGGTGACGCCGTGGGAAACGAAATCTCCGGCGGGCGGTTGATCTCGGGACTGAAGACCACGCTGCTATCGAGCCTCAACGGCGGTCGCGGCTTGGGGACGCTGGGCAATCTGATTCTCACCGATCGCAGCAACACCACGTCGATCATCGACTTGTCGACCGCCGAGACGCTCGACGACATCATCGAACTCGTCAACTCGGCCCAAAGCGGCATCGTCGCGTCGATCAACCGCACTCAAAACGGGCTGCTGCTCTCGGACGTGACGGGCCAGGCGGCCAGCAATCTGATCGTGGCCAACGGCGGAGGCGGCGCGCCGGCGGCCGATCTGTTGGGAATCACGGCCGACACCGACCAGACCACGGTCGTCGGCAGCGATCTGCACCTGCAGACGGTGAGTCAAAACACGTTGCTTGGGTCGCTCAACGGCGGTCGCGGCGTGGCGGCCGGCACGATCACGATCTTCGACAGCGAGGGGCGGAGCGCAGCGCTCGTTATTTCCGCCGACGAAGACCAAACAATCGGCGACCTGATTCACGACATCACGAATCGACTGGGACTCTCCATCAACGCTCGTATCAACGACGCCGGCGACGGCATCGCCATCGTCAGCACGGTGGTGGTCGAAGACCTGCAGGGGCTGGGGACGATCGACTTGACCGATCGTAGCGGGGCGACCGCCAGCGTCGATCTTTCGTCGGTGACCGAGCGCCAAGACGTGATCGATCTGATCAACGCCGCCGGTGTCGGAATCTCGGCGACGGCCAACGGCGCCGGACACGGGATCATCCTGACCGACACGACCGGCTCAACCGCGGGCAATCTGATCGTGTCCGATGCCGACGCCAGCACCACGGCCACCCGGCTCAATCTGTCGATCGACGCGGCGACGTTCACGGTCGATAGCGGTGATTTGCATCTGGCGGAGCTGCAGCAGGCACTGCGCGTCGATGAAGGCGGCGGCACCACGGCGGCCGATTTGCATCTGCTCGGCGGCGAAGTCGAAATCGACGAGGGCGGAACGCTCACCAAGGCAATCGTCGGCTCGACCACCGTGACGATCTCGATCGACGAAGATGAGTCGCTGCGGGATCTGGTCGATAAGATCAACGACCTGGGCGCCGGCATATCGGCTTCGCTGTTCAACGACGGATCGCTCTCGCGGCCGTATCGTCTGACGCTCACCGGCGACGTGCCCGGCAAGGCTGGCGAAGTCATCATCGACACCTCTGGAATCAATTTCTCGCTGGAACAAACCGCCGAAGCGCGCGACGCTCTGTTGCTGTTTGGTGTCGAGGGAGCGGCCGATGGCGGGCTGCTGATCTCCTCGTCGACCAACACCTTCGACGAAGTGGTCGGCGGGCTCTCGCTCAGTGCGAAACAGACCAGCGACAAGCCCGTCAGTATCCGCGTCGAACAAGTCAGCACGACGATTACCGCCACGGCGATTGCTTTTGTCAACACGTTCAACGGGCTGCGCGGCGCCATCGAGGGCCTAACCGCGTTCAACGCCGACACGAACGAGACCGGATTGCTCCAAGGGGAAGGGGCCATTCTGCGGATCGAAAGCGATCTGGCCAACTTGTTGACGGGCCGCTTATTCGGCGTGGGGTCGATCAAAACGCTACGAGAGATTGGCATCGACTTTACCTCCAAGGGTCGATTGGAATTTGATGAATCGATCTTCGCGTCGAAATTCGAGCAAGACCCGCGGGCCCTAAAGCAATTTCTCACCAGCGAGCGACTGGGCTTCGCCGCCAAAATCGACCAACTGCTCGAGCAGCTTGCCGGCAGCCAAAATTCGCTGTTGGTCAACCGCACCGAAGCCCTCTCGCGGCGCATCGACGCGAATAATCTACGGATTGATTTCCTCAACGAGCGTCTGGAGGCCAGCCGAGTGCGGTTGACCGAATCGTTCGTGCGGGCGGAACTGGCCATCGGAAAAATTCAGGGCGATTTGGCCGCAATCAGCGCCTTCCAGGCGCTGCCGGCCCTGACCACTAACTTACGCACCGGATAAACCCACCATCACGGCGAAGGAGGCCACGATGCAACTCTCAGCGAGTGAAGATTATTTGACCACGGAAGTCATGACTGCCACTCCACAGAAACTGCAGCTGATGCTCATTCAGGGTGCTCTGCGGATGGCCGAGCAGGCGCGGCAGTGTTGGCGGAAATCCGACGATGCGGGCGCCTTCGAGGCCTTGCAAAAGTGTCAGCAGGTGATCATCGAAATGCTCGCCGGCCTGAGGGTCGAAGTCGAACCCGAATTGGTCAAGAAGGTGGCCGGAGTTTATCTGTTCATCTTCCGCACCATCGTCTCGGCCCAAATCGACCACGACGAACAGCAACTGGCCGAAGTCGTCTCCATTCTCAAGATCGAACGGGAAACCTGGCAGCAGGTTTGCACCGAGCTGGGCACCAAGCGCGAAGACGATCAAACGCTCGGCGAATCGCTCGGAACGTCGCTGGAAGGATAAGTAGGGTGGGCACTGCCCACCAGAATCCGCGTTTCGTCTTGGTGGGCAGTGCCCACCCTACTCGCTCGCCGTGAAAGAATGCGACACTTGGTGGGCGTTCGTTTTTGCCTTAATTCCTTCAACCGTTGTAACCGATACGAAGTGAAGGGGTCGTCGTCTCGCGATCCGCATATTGCGGGCACTCCGCCCCCACGGCCCGAAAAAGACCCCGAGCATCTGTTGCCAGCATGACCAGTACAACTTATAGCCGCGCCCATCCCAGTACACGCTATCGCGAATTGCTCGACCAGTACAAGACGATGCACGCCGAGGGTGATCTCCTTCGCAACACACCGCCGGCAAAAACTTATCCCGGAGACAGCCTGCCGGCCCAAGCCAAGGACATCAAGATCCTGTGCGATCTTTACCAGGCCGAGACGCTGCTCGACTACGGCGCCGGCAAGGGACAGCAGTACGTTTTCCCGTGCGTGGGGGGCAACAGCAGTAGCAAAAAAGTTACGATTCCGGTTTTTTGGGGTATTCGCCAGCTTACCTGCTACGACCCGGCCTACGAACCGTTCAGCCAATTGCCCGAGGGCAAGTTCGACGGCGTGATCAACACCGACGTGCTGGAACATTGCCCCGAGCAGGACGTTCCTTGGATCGTGGAGGAGCTGTTCTCTTACGCGAGGAAATTCGTCTTTTCCAACATCGCCGGATACCCGGCGATCAGGGTGCTGTCGAACGGCGAAAACGCCCACTGTACGGTCCGCGACGGTCGCTGGTGGCAAGACGTCATCACCCGCGCCGCCGCGAAACATCCCGAGGTCGATTTCTACTTCTGTTTGACGCAATCCGTCAAACAACCGGACGGGAATCGACGTGCCCATTTGACCATGATCACCGGAGCGAACCAAAAACTGAGTGCCTTGCAGTCCGGCGTTGAACACCTCGTGACGCCACAACCGGGCCAGAGCGACAGCCAACAGGCCGGCGCTGCGTCCCGACGGACCATCCGCATCGACCCCCAGTCGCCGGTGACGTCGTCGCCGGTGACGTCTGTCGCCGAGCCACCGGCCGCCGCGTTGGAATTGAGCATCCCCGTACAGCCATCGGCAGTAGCCAACTGTCCCAGTACGGCCGAAATGACGTTGGCGCTTGCTAGCGAGACATCGCCGTGGCAGCGTGGGGCTCTCATCGATCACTTGCAGGAGTGTCATCGATGTAATTCACTCCACAAGGAGTTGGTGGAGAAAATCGCGGCCGACGCCGGTCGCATCCTCTACAAAGACCATCTGGTGTGGATTCGCGACCGCTCCTGGATGGCTCCGATCAAGAAATACTTGCTCCCCGACGATCGGCCTGAACGACCGACGGAACGAATCCTCGACCGGCGATTCATGCTGGTGCAATTAGCAGCCTCGGTGAAGAAATTGCCCGGCAGCACGGCCGAGTGCGGCGTGCTTGGCGGAGTTGGCTCGGCGATGATTTGCAAAACGCTGGAAGGGTCGTACCAAGACGGCGAAGAGCATTTCGGCTTCGATTCGTTCGAGGGGCTTTCCGAACCCGAGGGGCCCGACCGCACGCAGTATGCCTGGCAAAAACAGGGCGCGTTGGCGATCGGACCGGAAACAGCGGAGGAGTTGCTGGCCGATTTTCCGTTCTGCCGGCTGGTCAAAGGCTGGGTGCCCGATTCGCTCGCCGAGGCACAAGACCACCGCTTTCGCTTGGTCCATCTCGACATGGATCTGTATCGCCCGACGCTCGAGAGTTTAAGGTTCTTCTACGATCGCATGAACCCGGGCGGCGTGTTCGTGTTCGACGATTACGGCCACCTGACCTGCCTGGGAGTTCGCGAAGCGGTGCAGGAGTTCTTCGCCGAGCGGCCGGAGTCGATCATCGAGATCGTGGCCGGCCAGGCGGTAGTATTCAAAGGGCAAGCCGCAGCTTGGAAGGCCGCGGCGTAGAGATCAACGAGACAAGTCACACCACAAAGGTTGCTGCCATGTTAAGAATCTTCATCGGTTGGGATTCCCGCTTCCCCGAGCCGGCCGACGTGCTGCGTCACTCGCTCATCAAAAACGCCTCGATCGAACTGGACATTCGCTATCTGAAGCTCGATGAACTCGATCTACATCGCAGGCACGATCCGCTCGCCTCGACGGAGTTTACTTATTCGCGGTTTCTGGTGCCGCATTTGTGTAACTTCCGAGGCAAGGCGGTCTTCATGGACAATGACATGCTTTGCTTTGGCGACGCCAAAGAGCTTGACGATTTAGACATGACCGGCCTGGCTCTGCGCGTCGTCCAGCATGACTATCGTCCCACGAACGAAACGAAAATGTACGGCTGCCCACAGACCAGCTATCCGCGCAAGAATTGGTCGAGCCTGATGGTCATGAACTGCGAGCTGCTGAGCCTGTGGACCAAGCAAGTGGTCGAGTCGCAGACGGGCGCCTATCTGCATCGCTTCGAGGATCTTCCCGACGAGCAGATTGGCGAAGTTCCCAACACCTGGAACGTGCTCGACAAAATGGATGCGACGACCCAGCTGATCCACTACACGAACGGCGGCCCCTGGTTCGACGAGTATCAGGATCATCCTCACGCCGACGTCTGGTACACGGCCCGCAACGAGATGAACATGGCCCACAAGTTCCCCGCGCCGCACATCGCCCCCGGCCAAGACAACACGCTCATCGGCGGCGACGCCAGCGCGGCGGTGAGTGTCTAAATCGTAACCCGAAGCGTAAGTTTTGAAGTTGCGCCTTTTTTAGTCCCGGAGGGACGACATCGAATAGCCTGGGACGTCAGCCCCAGGAATAATTGAATATGGATGGGAAAGCCCCGGAGGGGCGACACGAACTGCGGCGTCACCAGGTGTCGCCCCTCCGGGGCTTGGAAACTATTTCAAACACGATTTCCTGGGGCTCCCGCCCCAGGCTATTCGATGTCGCCGCTCCGCGGCTGATTCGCGCAACTTCAAAACTTACGCTTCGGGTGAACATTTTCCTCGCTTACGCTTCGGGTTAGGATATTCCTCGCTTACGCTTCGGGTTATGATGCGGTCTCATGGCAGAAGCAACATTGGCGGTGGAGGCGTCCAGGCGGCTGGTTGAGTTGCCGCGATGCTTGGCGGAGAATGACGGCTTCTTAGAGGTTGCGGCCGCGCTGGCCGACGGTCAGGCGGGCAGCCTGGAAGGCGTCTGGGGATCGTCGTGCGCGCTGGTGGCGGCGGAGTTGACCCGCCACGCTTCCGGACCGCTGGTGGTGGTCTGTCCGCACTCCAACGACGTTGACGAGTTGACCGGTGAGTTGGCGCTGTTCAGCGACGCGCCGGTCGAGCAATTCCCCGCCTGGGAGTCGGAGCCGGGTGAGCGGATCGTTTACGACGAAACCTACGGCGAGCGCCTGCGGATGCTCAAGGCGCTGGCCGCGGGCAGCTTCGCCGGTGAGATTATCGTCACCAGCATTCAGAGCCTGCTTCAACCGGTTCCGAGTCGTGCCACGATCTCTTCCGCCACGCGGCGGTTGGCCTGTGGCGAGGCAATCAACGTACACGGCCTGCTTACTTGGCTGGTCGAAAACGGATTTCACAGCACCACGGCGGTCGAGCTGCCGGGCGAATTCTCCAGCCGCGGCGGCATTCTCGATTTGTTCGCGCCCGACTGGCTCCACCCGGTCCGCATCGAGCTGTTCGATGACCAGATCGAATCGATTCGCAGCTTCGCCATTTCCAGCCAGCGGAGCCTGGCGTCGTTGGAAGAAGTCGAACTGACCGTCCTGCAGCCGGGACCGCAAGACCGCGACCATCTGGCGGCGTTTCTGCCCGAGAAGAGTTGTTTCCTGCTGCTCGATCTGGCCGAGCTGGAAACCGAGGGTAAGTTTCATCTGGAGCGGCTGGAACGCCCGCAGGACGCTCACAGCGTGAGGGACGTGCTGCGTGAGATCGAACAATTCGGCTCGGTTTCGGCCGCCCCCATCGCCGGCGGCTTTCTCGATGCCGCCTGTCATCTGCCGATCGAATCGGTCGAGCGTTTCAGCGGCGACGTAAACCGCCTGCGCGACGAACTCGACACGGTCGGCACAGGTCAGGAAGTGTTCATCGTCTGCCACAACGAAGCAGAGGCCCAACGGCTCGCCGAGGTCTTCGCCGAAACCGCGCTCGCCCGCGAGGATCGGCTGCACTTCGTGCTGGGCCGACTGCGATCCGGTTTTCGCCTGGTGCAGCACAACATCGTCGTGGTCAGCGGAAACGAGTTATTCCAGCGCACCGATCTGACCCGCAAAGACCAGCGCCGCCTGGGCCGGGTGATCGACAGCTTTCTCGATCTGCGGCGCGGCGACTTGGTGGTCCATCTGGCCCACGGCGTCGGACGATACCAGGGGCTGAAGCTGTTGGAAAAAAACGATCGGGCGGAAGAGCATTTGGAGCTGGAATTCTTCGGCGGCACGAAAATATATGTGCCGGCCTCGCGGATCGAATTGGTGCAAAAATACGTCGGTGCCGCCAAATCCCGTGCCAAGCTGGCCCGCATCGGCGGAAAATCTTGGGTTCGACAGAAGCAAGCGGTCGAGCGGGCGGTGACCGATCTGGCGGGCGACATGCTGGAGCTTCAAGCCACCCGCGAGGCTCGCCTGGGAGTGGCGCTGCCGGCCGATACCCAGTGGCAGCGGGAATTCGACGCAGCGTTTCCCTACGTCGAGACGCCCGACCAATTACGGGCCATCGCCGAAATCAAGACCGACATGCAGCGGGCACGTCCGATGGACCGGCTGCTGTGTGGCGACGTCGGCTTCGGCAAGACGGAGCTGGCGATTCGGGCGGCGTTCAAGACGGTCGACGCCGGCTATCAAGTGGCAATTCTGGTGCCGACAACGATTCTGGCCGAGCAGCATCACCGCACGTTCTCGGCGCGAATGGCCGAATTTCCCTTCGTGATCGCGCCGCTGTCGCGATTCTGCAGCGCCAAGGAGCAGCGCGAGACGATCAAGAAGCTCGCGGCCGGCAGCATCGACATCGTCATCGGCACGCACCGGCTGGCCTCGAAAGACGTGAAGTTTCATAACCTGGGGCTGGTTATCATCGACGAAGAGC
>JADFKK010000246.1 GCA_022564995.1 Planctomycetota bacterium
GGCGCGGCAGCATTACGCCGAGCACGTCGAGAAGCCGTTCTATCCGGGCCTGGAAGAGTACATCACGTCGAGCCCGATCATCGCCGCGGTGTTGGAAGGCCCCGAAGTGATCCGCGTGGTGCGCGACATGGTTGGCGCCACCAACGGCCTGCAAGCAGCGGCCGGCACCATCCGGGGCGATTACAGCCGCAGCCGGCAGATGAATCTGGTCCACGCCTCCGACGGCCCGGAATCTGCAACGCGCGAGATGGCTCTTTACTTCGACCCCAGCGAGCTGCACGAGTACGAATCGACGATGACCCCCTGGCTGAAAGCGCCTGACGAGTAGGGGATCGTGCTTCGCATCAGCCGCTGGGCGCTAGCCCACGGTTCTTCGCGGAGTATGTTCACTGGGGGAATCGAACGCTAGCGCGTCGCGGCTGATGTTGACAAACAAAGCCTACGAGGTGCCCTCCTGGGATTTGGACCGCAACATGCCCATCATACGCTTCGCTATCAGCGGAAAAGATCCCAAGATCAGGAACGAGAAGAACAGTCTCAGGGTGAGAACGTCCGCGGCGCCTCCTTCCACGATCGCTTGGAGGCTGGGCAGTGAGTCGCCTGCGTTGATGTACACGATCGTCCCGGCGAGCATGCCGATCTGACTGACCCACCAGAACGTCCAGACGCGAACAGGCGTTAGCCCCATTACCACGTTGATCGCAAAAAACGGCACGTAGGGAATCAGCCGCAAGGTGAACAGATAAAATGCCCCTTCCCGCTCGAGAGCTTCGTTGAAGCGGATCAGCCGCGTGCCGAACTTCTCTTGGATCGCATCGCGGAGGAAATAGCGACTCAGTAAGAACGCCAGCGTGGCGCCGGCGGTCGAGGCGAAGCTCACCAGGATTACGCCCGGCACCAGTCCGAAAAACTTACCGTACAGCAGCGACATGAACGCGGCCCCGGGAAGCGACAGGCCCGTCACGACGACGTACAGCAACACCGCGCCGCCGTAGACCAAAAGCGGCTGTTCTCGCTTGAGTTGATCGAGTTGCGTCTCGCGCTCGACCAGCTTCTCCAACGTCAGCGAGTCCTGAAAATAATAGTACAGTCCTCCGCCAACGAGCAACACCAGCACCAGCACGATCAGCTTGCGGCGGTTGCGGCCGACTGATACCTTCGCACCGTCAGAATCGTCCGTGCGATCTTCGTTTTCTTCGTTCATCCAGCCGCTCCTCTTCGTCCTTTAGCCGCGGGGCGCTAGCCCCCGGTTTATACAGATTGCGGTAAGAACCGGGGGCTAGCGCCCCGCGGCTGATGAATAACTCGGGCTATCGCGGCTTGTCGATTACCCTGAGCCAGCCAACTTACCCGCTGGCGTTTCGTCGCGAAGCTGCTCGATCATCTCCCGCGTCGCCGCCTCGACGGCCTCTTGCCAGCGGGCGTCGCCGAACTTCTCCGCATACGGTTCTCGGCGATGGGCGAAGATGATCCCGCGAGAGCTGTTGACAATCGCTCCGAGTCCCTTGGAGTCGAACGCCCCGGCAACATCGGTCGCGGTCGCCCCTTGACTGCCGAAGCCGGGCACGAGAAACCACGTATGCGGCATCGCCTCGCGCAATTCGTCGAGCTGCGCCGGATACGTCGCCCCGGCAACTGCCCCCACACACCCGTAACCACACTCGCCGGCCGTCTGCGATGCCAGCCGCTCGACGTAGTCGGCCACGTGGCGATACAACGGACGCCCGTCGATCAGGAGATCCTGAAACATCGCTCCGCCCGGGTTCGACGTCTTGACCAGCACGAACACGCCGGCCCCAACTTCGCCGGCCACCTCGACAAACGGCGTCAGGCTGTCGTCACCCAAGTACGGACTCACCGTCATCGCGTCGGCCTGCCAGGCGCTCTGCGGGCCGAGATATCCCCGTGCGTAAGCCGTTGCGGTCGAGCCGATGTCGTTCCGCTTGCCGTCGAGGATCACCAGCAGACCTTTCTGCCGAGCGTAACGGATGACTTCACCGAGCGCCGACATCCCCGCCGGCCCCAACTGCTCGAAAAACGCCGCCTGTGGCTTCACCGCCGGCACCAGCGGAGCAACCACGTCGATCACTTCGCGGGAAAACTGCTCGTACGCTTCGGCCGCCTTGGCAAGATCCGTTCGGTTGTTTTCAGCCAACATACCCGTCGGCAGCGAATCGACGCGCGGGTCAATGCCCACCAACACCGGATTGGCGCATCGCCGCACCGCCTCGGCCAAACGATCGGCAAAATGAGTCATTTTCTCGTGGTCCTCGTGCTAAATGTGCTCGTGCCTAGTGCTTCGTCAAGGCTAAAAATTCGGGTGGTGGCAATCAGCCGCGGGGCGCTAGCCCCCGGTTGGCGCGACGATAACCGGGGGCTAGCAGGCCGCGGCTGATATGTATTTACCGGAAAATTAAGACTTGACGATGCACTAATTGGAAATCAGGAATCCACTCCGTGCGGCGGCTGCTAGCGTTTGTACCCGTTTCGACGCATTTCGCGAAGCCCTCCGATAGGATGAGAGTCACGGGCACAATTGGGCAAAATGCCCGCTTTCGTCGCCAACGGCGTTGGACAAGCGTTGATGCAACCCATGGCGATGCTAGAATGGGCTCTATGTGCGATGCGGCCACGCGCCGAGGGAAGGAGCGCAGGTTCGTGACGACCTGCGAAACGCAAGAGATGCGATGCTTCGATGATCCGCTGCGCGGCGGCGGTGATCATGGTCCGAGGGGAAGCAAGAATGAAAAATGTACTTACGATGTTTGCCGCTCATGCCTTGGGAAGTTTTGTCGCGGCGAGCAGGCCGGCCGCCACGATGTTTCCGTTGGTTTTGCTGTTCGTCTTACTGAGCGGCAGCAGCGATGCGGCCGACATCAGTTTCAATCGAGACATTCGACCGATTCTTGCGGACCGCTGTTTTAACTGTCACGGTCGTGATGAAAAAAAACGCGAGGCCAATCTGCGTCTCGACCAGCCCGACGGCAAAGAGGGGGCGTTGCGGACGCTTGACGATACGACCGCCATTAAGCCTGGGAACCTGGAGGCCAGCACGCTTTGGCATCACATCACGACCGACGATGAAGATGAAAGGATGCCGCCGGCCGATTCCGGCAAGAAGCCGCTGAGCGCCGAGGAGCAGCAGTTATTCAAGCAGTGGATTGTCCAGGGAGCAAAGTACGAGCGGTTTTGGTCGTTCGTTCCGCCCAAGCGGGCTCCCGCGCCCAAGGTCAAGAATGAAGCTTGGCGAGGCGGCACGGTCGACCCTTATGTGATGGCGCGACTCGAAGCGGCGGGATTGCAGCCGAAACGCGAAGCGGACCGGCGGACGCTGATTCGCCGTGTCACCTTCGATTTGACCGGCCTGCCGCCGACGCTGCCCCAGATCGAAGCGTTTCTGAAAGACAAGACGCCGACCGCCTATGCCGATCTGGTCGATCGATTGCTGAAGAAAAAAGCGTATGGCGAACACATGGCCCGTTACTGGGCCGACTTGGTGCGGCTGGCCGACACGAACGGCATGCACAAGGATTTCTACCGCAACTTTTCCACCTATCGTTCCTGGCTGATTCGGGCCTTCAACGATAACCTGAAATACGATGACTTCGTTAAGTATCAGGTGGCGGGCGATCTGTATGCCAAGCCCAGCGAAGATCAACTGATCGCCTCGGGTTTCAATCGCCTGCATCTAATTATCGATCGGGGCACGGCGCTACCGGAAGAGAGTCATCATAAAAACGTGCTCGATCGGGTCGAGGCATTCGGCACCGCGTTTCTCGGGTTGACCATTCAGTGTGGGCAGTGTCACGACCATAAGTATGACCCGATCAGTCAAAAAGAATTTTACCAGCTTTACGCTTTCTTCAATAACTTCGACGGCGCACCGGAAACCGGCGGCGCGCCGCGAGGCGGAATTCAGGCGCCTTCGGTCAAGCTGGCCGCTGGTTTGACGGCGATGGTGATGAGGGATCGGGCGACGCCCAAGCCAACCCATATTCTGATCCGAGGTGCGTACGACAAACCGGGCGAAAAAGTCGAACGCAACACGCCGGCGTTTTTGCCTCCGCTGAAGAAAAAAGAGGGGTTTTACACGCGGATGGATCTGGCCGAGTGGCTGGTCGATCCGCAGCACCCGCTGCTGGCGCGGGTGGCCGTGAATCGGTTTTGGCAGCAGTTTTTTGGCGTCGGGCTGGTCAAGACGGCGGAAGATTTTGGTGCCCGCGGAGAATGGCCCAGCCATCCCAAGCTGCTCGATGGGCTGGCGTTTGGCTTCGTCGAGTCGGGCTGGGACGTGAAAGAATTGGTTCGGGTGATCGTCTTGTCGAAGACCTATCGTCAAAGTTCGGATGCGAAGCCCCAAGAGTTTCTCAGCGACCCTGAGAATCGTTTGTTGGCGCGCGGCGCGCGATATCGCCTGGATGCCGAGATGATCCGCGACCAGATTCTGCTGCTCAGCGGCAAGCTGAATCGGAAGATGTACGGCCCGAGCGTGAAGCCGCCGCAGCCGCCGGGACTTTGGGAGGCGGTTAGCATGGCTGCCCCATTCACCTATGTGGCCGACAAGGGCGACGCCATCTATCGCCGCAGCTTTTACACTTATTGGCGACGGGCTCTGCCGCCGCCGCAGATGACCATTCTCAACGCGCCGTCCCGGGAATTCTGCACGCCACGACGAGAGCGCACCAACACGCCGCTGCAGGCGTTGTTGATGATGAACGAACGGGAATTCTTCAAGGCGGCCAAGGCCTGCGCTGTGCTGACTCGAAAAGAATCCAACAACGACGTTGATAAGGGACTGGCCCGGCTGTACGAGAAGGTCACGTCGCATCGCCCCGACGCAGACCGAATGCAGCTTCTGCGGGAAACCCTCGGTGAGTTTCGTGACCTCTACTCGGATAACAAGAAGCTAACCGAATCGCTGACCCCCGAGATGGCCAGCGTCGAACTCAAACAGCGGGTCGAAGTCGCGGCCTGGACGTTGATGACGCATAGCTTGTTGAACCTTGAACTTGCAAAGGTCAAACGATGATGACAAATCCCTTTCAACAGTTCTGCGATCTGCAAAACCGCCGGCAGTTCATCACCCAGGCGGGAATCGGTCTTGGCGCCGCGGCCGTCAGCAGCATGGCGCAGCCCGCCTCCGCGGAGGCAACTGCGAAGATGCCCGCCGGCTGCCATCATCCGCCGAAGGCGAAACGGGTCATCTTTCTGTTCATGGCGGGCGCGCCCAGCCAGTTGGACCTGTTCGACTATAAACCCGACCTGGAGAAAATCCACGGCCAGCCGCTGCCAAAAGAGATCAGCAAGGGCCAGCGGGTCACTACGATGACCCGCGGCAAAAAGCAGGTCATCTGTGCTTCGATTTTCAAATTCGCCCCGCAGGGGAAGAGCGGATTGGTGATGAGCGAACTGCTGCCGCATCTTTCATCGGTGGCCGATGATCTTTGCCTGATCAAGTCGACGCACACCGAGGCCATCAATCACGATCCGGCCAAAACTTTCTTCTGCACCGGCGCGGAGCAGCCCGGCCGCGGGAGCATGGGAGCCTGGCTCAGCTACGGCCTGGGCACCTTGAACAAGGATCTCCCGGATTTCATCGTGCTGACCTCGGCCTTTTGGTCCGGAAAAGTCAATGTTCAGGCACTTTACAGTCGGCTCTGGGGCAGCGGGTTTCTCCCCTCCAAACATCAGGGCGTCGCCTTTCAAACGGTCGGCGACCCGGTGCTTTTTCTGTCGAACCCGCCGGGCGTCGATCGAAAAACACGCCTCAAGATGCTCAATTTTGTGGCGAAAATAAATCAACAGCAGCAAAAGCTCACCGGCGATCCGGAGATTCAAACTTCCATTACCCAGCAGGAGATGGCCTTCCGCATGCAGATGTCGGTGCCCGAGCTAACCGACCTGAGCGGCGAAAGTAAAGCGGCCCTGGAGATGTACGGCCCCGAGGTTCAAAAGACCGGATCGTTCGCCCGCAACTGTCTGTTGGCTCGTCGCATGGCGGAGCGAAACGTGCGATTCATCCAACTGTTTCATCGCGGTTGGGATCATCATTCCAACCTTCCCACCCACCTGAGAGGACAGGCCCGCGACGTCGATCAACCGATCGCCGGTTTGTTGAAGGATCTCAAGCAGCGCGGCTTGCTCGACGATACGCTGGTCGTGTTTGCGGGAGAATTCGGACGCACGACGTTCGCCCAGGGCAATCCAAAACGCGACAACTACGGCCGCGACCATCACCCGCGTTGTTTCACCACCTGGATGGCCGGCGGAGGCATCAAGGGCGGCATCAGCTACGGCGAAACGGATGACTTCTGCTACAACATCACCAAAGATCCCGTCCACATTCGCGACTTTCACGCCACGATGCTGCATCAATTGGGAATCAACCACAAACGGCTGACCTTCCCCTATCAGGGCCTCGATCAGCGTCTCACCGGTGTTGTGCCCAGTCGCGTGATCAAAGAAATTCTCAGCTAGTGGTTTGGTCCGGCGATTTTCCTGGTCATAGCTTCGGCGATTTCCAAAGAGGAATTCCGCCGGCTTTGAGCTGCTTTGCATGCAGCACGTGAAACGGGCGCGTTGGCGACATCGGCGCCGTCTCGTTGACCATCATCGGTCGAGTCTTCTTCCACCACACGTCATACGACGCGCGCATCGCCTTGACCACGTCGGGATGTTTTTCGATCACGTTGGTCTTTTGGCCCGGATCGGCCAGCATGTCGAACAGGGCCTTGTTATCGACCAGGCGAAACCGCTGATTGCGAACCGCGAAGCCCCGCCATTGGTATTTGTTCGGCTCAGCCCCGGTCGGCCAGCGACCTTTGTGGGTGTAGAGATAGCGATCGGTCCATTGGGCCTTGCCGCCTTCGATCAGCGGCAACAGGCTGCGGCCTTCAACCTGGTTGGCGGGCAGCTTGGCGCCGGCCAGTGCGGCCAGCGTCGGGAAGAGGTCGATGTGTGCGGCGATGCGATCGTGATCGACGCCCGGTTTGATCCGCCCATCCCAGCGAACGAAGAACGGAACCCTGACACCGCCCTCATCGGTGCTGCCCTTCAAACCTTTCATGCCGGCGTTGAAGGGCAGCATCGGCTTTCCGGCCGGCGACTTGCCGAGCGACCGGCCCAACCTTCCCGAACCGCCGCCGGTCATGCCGTTATCCGACATGAAAATTACCACCGTGTTTTCCAGCAACTTCCATTTTTCTAAATGCTCCAAGAGTCGACCGACGTTCTCGTCGATGTTCTCAATCATCCCATAGAAGCCGGCGGTTCGCTTGTCGAAGCCCAGATCGGTAAACCGCTTGGTGTTACTGGGCGGCGCGATAAACGGTCCGTGGGGTGCGTTGGTTGAAATGTAGGCGAAGAACGGGGCGTCGCCCGCCCTGACCCGATTGATCCACCCCAGCGCCCCGGTGAAAAACAAATTGGTGCAGTAACCTTTCGTGCGCACGAACGAACCGTTGTAGCGCAGCGTGGGATTGAAATACTTGTTTCCGGGCGCGTCGGCACAACTGCATCGGTAGGCCTGGCCGATGCCGCCGGCGCCGTGGATCAAGGCCTCGTCAAAGCCGCGGCGGTGTGGTTGATACGGCTCTTCGTCTCCCAGGTGCCACTTGCCGAAAATGCCGGTCGTGTATCCGGCCGATTTGAGCACCTGCGGCAGCGTCGTTGCCTCGAGTGTCATCCGCTCGCGCTCCAGGATCGTGTGCGTCACCCCGTTGCGCATCGGATGCCGCCCGGTCATCAACGCCGACCGTGTCGGGGCGCACGTCGGGGCGACCAGAAACCGCGTGAATCGAACGCTTTTGTCGTACAGCGAGTCGAGATTCGGCGTCTTAATCCACGGATGGCCATGTCGTCCGACGGGGCCGTAGCCTTGGTCGTCGGTAATCACCAGCACGATATTCGGCCGCGAACCCCGCAGCGGCTCGGCCGCCTGCGACAGCGAACCGGCAACCAACAGGGCGATCAAGGCGTAACAGACGGGCAGTGTTTTCATGGCGAGTTTCCTAGGGCGGCAATAGCAGAATTCCCAAACGAGGCAGCAAGCGAATTGTACTACAATACGTGGCGCTCGCACATGGATAGAGAGGCGGCGTGAAAATGTGGCGTCTCCCGGCGGAAATTCGACAGAACCCGGCGGCGGTGACTTCTGTTATACTGGGTTCTGTCTCAAAACACCTTGGATGCGTGGTTCGCATCAGCCGCTGGGCGCTAGCCCACGGTTCTCTTGCGGCATATCTCCCTTGGAACCGGACGCTAGCGCGTCGCGGCTGATGTTTTGAGACAACGCCCAAGGCTATCTCCTCGCGAGATTTATTGCCCCTGCGGGATGGCGAAGCGTGTTGAAACGAAACAAGGGGGTTTCCATGCGTTGTCGAATCGTCTTGTTGTCGTGGTGTGCATCGTTCGTTACCTGCGCGGTCGCGCCGGCTGACGAAGTTTCGTTCAATCGGGATGTCCGCCCGATCTTGGTGTCTCGTTGTTTTGCCTGCCATGGGCCCGACGACGAAGCTCGCGATTCCGATCTACGGCTCGACAGTTTTGCCGGGGCAACGGCCAACATCGACGGGACGCACGCCATTGTGCCAGGTAAGCCAGGCGAGAGCGAGTTGATTGCCCGGATCACGTCGCACGATGAAGATGAACGCATGCCGCCCGCCGACGCCGGCAAGCCGCTCTCGCCAAGGCAAATCGAGATCCTCAAGAAGTGGATTTCCGCCGGGGGTGAGTATTCACAGCACTGGGCATTTATTCCGCCAAAACGGCCCGCTCTGCCGGAGGTCAAGCCAGCATCATGGCCGCGCAACGAGATCGATCGCTTTGTGCTCGCGCGGCTCAATCAGGAGGGGCTCCGGCCGTCGAAAGAGGCCGATCGTTACACCTTGGTGCGGCGAGTGTTTCTCGACTTGATCGGTTTGCCCCCGACGCCCGAGCAGGCGGATGCGTTTGTCGAAGATCAAGAACCGCGGGCGTATGAAAAACTGGTCGACCGCTTGCTTGCCTCGCAGCACTACGGCGAGCGTTGGGCGCGGGCGTGGTTGGATCTGGCTCGCTATAGCGATACCAATGGCTACGAGAAAGATCGTCCTCGTTCGATCTGGCCCTATCGCGATTGGGTGATTCACGCGCTCAATGCCGACATGCCGTACGATCAGTTCACCATCGAGCAACTGGCCGGAGACATGCTGCCCGCGGCGACGATCCAGCAGCGGGTGGCGACCGGTTTTCATCGCAACACGATGCTGAACGAAGAAGGAGGTATCGACCCGTTGGAGTTTCGTTTTTATGCCATGGTCGATCGAGTTGCCACGACGGGCACGATCTGGCTCGGGATGACGACGGGCTGCGCGCAGTGTCATACGCACAAATACGATCCGATCACACACACCGACTTTTATCGACTGATGGCGCTGTTGAACAACGCCGACGAGCCGGAATTCCGCATCCCCCGCGCCGATTTGATGGAGCAACGCAAGGGTCTTCTGGCGCGGATTCGGAAGTTAGAGGAGCTGCTCCTGGAAAAAAAGTCAACCGAGTCGTTCAACAAGTGGGTGGCCACACAGAAGGGCAGTTCCAACACCTGGCACATCCTGCGGCCAAGCGACATGCGGACGAACCTGCCGCGCCTGAAACTTCTGGAAGATGGCTCCATCTTTTCCACGGGCGACATCACGAAGCGGGATCTGTTCACGCTGCGCTTCCCTTTGTCGGGCATCAAGCGACCGATCACTTCGCTGCGATTGGAGGTGCTGGCGGATGATCGCTTGCCGGCGGGCGGCCCCGGACGAGCGTACTACGAAGGGCGCAAAGGCGACTTTTTCTTGAGTGAGGTAACCGCACGAGTCGGAAAAATGCCGATTCGCTTTGCCGATGCATCGCACAATTACGGAAAAATTGCGATCGGTAGCGGAAACGCCAAGGCGACGAACGTGTTTGACGGAAACGGTTCGTCCGGTTGGTCGACGGCCCAGCGGGAGGGCGAGAACCATCAATTGGTGCTCAATCTTGCCAAGCCGCTTTCGCCCACGGGCGAATTGGAAGTCACGATGTTGTTTGAGCGTCACTTCGCCGCCAGCTTAGGGCGTTTCCGCTGGTCGGTGACGACGGACGCGGGCAAAGCGCGGGCGAAGGAGATGCCGGCGGCTGTAGAGACGATTCTTGCCCGGGGCTCAGCCGCCTGGAGCAAGGACGATCGCCGCAAGGTTGAACGCTACTATGTGCGTATTGCGCCCGAATTGGCTTCCGCGCGTAAACCGCTCGATGCGCTGCGCAAACAACTACCGCAACTGCCGGTCACGCTGGTGATGCGAGAGCGGGCGCCCGACAATCCACGCCCCACGTTTCGGCATCATCGGGGTGAGTATACGAAACCGAAAGAAGCCGTCACGCCAGGGCTGCCGGAGCTATTTGCGGCAACGACGAAGAAACCACCGAGCAATCGTCTGGAATTTGCTCGCTGGCTTGTCAGCCGGGAGAATCCGTTGGCCGCGCGCGTGGCGGTCAATCGTGCCTGGCGTTCGATTTTCGGTCGGGGAATCGTGCAAACCAGTGGGGATTTCGGCACGCAATCGAATCCCCCTTCGCACCCGGGATTGATCGACTGGCTGGCCGTCGAATTCATGGACAACGGCTGGTCGCAAAAAAAACTGCACCGCAAGATCGTCACCAGCGCCACCTATCGCCAAAGTTCGAGACTCTCCGCGGAACTCAAGAAGCGTGACGCGAACAATCGATTATTCGCTCGGGGCCCGCGTTTGCGTGTCGAAAGTGAAATGGTACGCGACATCTGCCTGGTGGCGAGCGGCTTGCTTTCCACGAAGATCGGCGGCCCAAGCGTTCGACCGCCACAACCACAGAGCGTGACGGCGCTTTCGTACGGCGGAGGCCGCTGGCAAGCTTCCAAGGGTGCGGACCGCTATCGACGTTCGCTGTACACCTTCAGTAAACGCACGGCTCCTTTCGCGGCCTCCGCCGTGTTCGATGCGCCGTCGGGTGAAAACTGCACGGCGCGACGCGATCGTAGCAACACCCCGCTCCAGGCATTAACGCTCTTGAATGATGAAATGTTCTTGGAGATGTCTCGGGAGTTAGGACGCCAGGCAGCCGCATTGCCAAATGCCGACGCCAAGGCAACGGTGACGTATCTGTTTCGCCGATTTCTGACACGTCTTCCCGAGGCGGCGGAGATCGCTGCTTTGGTTGAATACTACGAGCGGCAAAAAAAGCGGCTCGTTAAGGGTGAGCTAAAAGCCGAACAAATTGCTGTCATCAAGAAAGCCACACCCGAATTGGCCGCCTGGATGATGGTCGCCCGCGCGATCATGAATTTGGACGAAGTCATCACCAAGCAGTAGGTACTGTACTATCATGCCACGTAACTTGCCTCGCGGTAACTTGCCTCGCGACTCGACTCGACGTCACTTCTTTCAGAACTGCGGCATCGGCCTGGGCAGCATTGCCCTGGCGTCGCTGTTGGGAAAAGGATCGCTCGCCGCTGCCGAAACGGCCGCCCCGACTCGTCCCACGGCACCCCGGCCGACTCATTTCCCGGCGAAGGCGAAGCGGGTCATCTACTTGTTTATGGCGGGCGCGCCGAGCCAGTTGGAATTGTTCGACCACAAGCCGGAGCTGACCAAACTGGAGGGCAAGCCGCTTCCTCCGTCAGTGATCAAAGATCAACGCTACGCTTTTATTCAGCCCGACGCGGCCGTATTGGGCCCTCGTTATAAGTTTGCGAAGCACGGCAAATGTGGTGCGGAAATCTCTGAAATGCTGCCGCATCTGGCAAAAGTGGTGGACGAGATCGCCATCGTCCGTAGCATGCACACCGATCTGTTCAACCACGCCCCGGCGCAGCTTTTCGTCAACACGGGCAGCGGCGTTCCCGGCAGGCCAAGCATGGGCTCCTGGCTCAGCTACGGCATCGGCAGCGAGGCGAACGATTTGCCCGCGTTTGTCGTGCTCAAGAGCGGCGGCAGTTTGAGTGGCGGTGCGGCGATGTGGAGCGCCGGGTTTTTGCCGTCGGTGCATCAAGGCGTGCCGTTTCGCAGTTCGGGCGACCCCATTCTTCACGTTTCGAACCCCGCCGGTTACGACAAGCGGGCGCAGCGAGAAACGCTCGACGTGGTCCGTCGCTTGAACTTGCGGCGGCTCGACGTCGTGGGCGATCCCGAAATTGCCACGCGCATCGAGGCGTATGAAATGGCGTATCGCATGCAATCTCGCGCACCGGAGTTGATGGACTTCTCCAAGGAGCCCGCCCATGTGCTGAAGATGTACGGTGCCAAGCCGGGCGATTCCAAGGGGGCGTTTGCCAACAACTGTTTATTGGCTCGTCGCATGGCAGAGCGAGGGGTACGGTTTATTCAGGTCTATCATGCCGGCTGGGATCATCATTCAGATGTAGCGGGCGGCGTTAAGACCCAATGCAAGCAAACCGACCAGGCCTGCGCGGCGCTGCTCGCCGACTTGAAACAACGCGATATGCTCAAGGACACGCTGGTCGTCTGGGGCGGAGAGTTCGGCCGCACCCCGATGGTCGAAGCGAGCGCCGCCTTGAATCGCAGCCAAGGTCGCGATCACCACCCCCAAGCGTTTTCCATCTGGATGGCCGGCGGCGGCATCCGGGGCGGGGTGAGTCTCGGACGCACCGACGACTTCGGTTTTCATCCCGTGGAAGAGCCCGTCCACGTGCATGACATCCAAGCGACGATCCTGCACCAACTCGGCATCGATCACCGCAAGTTGACCTTCCGACACCTCGGCCTCGACTTCCGGCTGACCGGCGTAGAAGAACATCGGCCCGTGCGCAAGTTGATATCGTAGGACTCTCCGCCTACCGGCGACGCCGTGAGAATGCCGATCCGGGCCTCGTCAGCGTCACATCCGAACCCTCCTCCATCGCCCTGTCAACCGCCGCGGCTTGAAGTCGTTGGAGGGATGTGTCATGTGAAGTCAGACGGCGTGTGCGGTTGGCACGACGCGCTGTCGCGAGTTCGCGGCGGCCCAGTCGGTCGAAATGGGAATTCGTCGCGATGCGGCTTTCCGCGGGTGGCGTGTCCGCCGTAGACACGCTTGCCGCTGCCGCTTGCGGCGCAGCAGCAGCAGCCGGCCCGGGCCCGGTCCATTCGGCGAGCAACACGGTGAGATCCTGGAAGTTGACGGGCGTGGCGACGGGGTCGACGAGATTCCCTTCAGCGGCGGTGACGTTTTGATTCCAGTTGGCCAACAGGATGGTGAGATCCTGAAAGTCGACGAAACCGTTGCGCGTCAGGTCGGCCGCAACGAAGCCGGAAAATGTCGTACTGCCAGGCGTCGGCGTGGCGGCTTGCCAGTTGGTCGGAGCGTTCGACCAGGCTTCGTCCGAGCGGCGGGTGAGCGATTCGCCGCTGGCCGAAGCACCGGTCGGCCACGGCGCCAGCGGGCTGAAGCGAATTTCGTCTTCGATCAGCAGCGGAATGAAACCGGGCTCGTCCGTCGGCGGCACGTCGGGGCGGAACAAGCGGAGCCGCTCGCCCGTGTTGTCGAGGCTGCCCGAGTAACCGCCCAGAATCACGGTGCCCGGCGCGAAGTTGTAAGCCGCCATCACGCCCGCCAGCTTTTCGCTGTTGCCGGCGAATTGCGGATTGAACGACAGAATCACCAGCGACTGGCCCGCGCCGATCGAGGCGTCGTCGGCAAACCGATAACCGACGCCCTTGCCGATTTCCCAATTCATCAGCGAGATGGCCGACGACGACGTGTTGAAAATCTCGATGAATTCCAGATCGTTCGCATCCAGGCCGCTCTCGGGCGCCGGCAGCTCGGGGTGGAACATGAGTTCGCTGAAAATCACCGGGCCGAAGCGCGGGCCGCTGTTTTGGGCGCCGAAGGTCCGCTCGGTCATCGGAAACATCGTGCCGCTTCCGTTGGGCCAGCGGCCGAACGATTCGCCGTTGACGCCGGCCACGAACTCGACGCGGTCGATAAAGCGGGTGAGATTGCCCGCGCTGTCGGCCGACAATAGCCAGACATCGTCGCCGTGGGCGCCGTTGAGGGCGAAGTCGTTGGGGTCGTCGTTTTCGGGATCCAAATCGAGCCCGGTCGGGTTGAAGTGCGTCTCGTCGTAGAACAGATACTCGCCCGGCCCGAGCAGCGTGCCGTTGGGAATGCGGAACTTTTTGTAGTTGTTGTTCGTATCGCTGAGGAACCAGC
>JADFKK010000247.1 GCA_022564995.1 Planctomycetota bacterium
GTTTTGTTCAGGCGATCCCACCACTCACTCTGATGGTCCGCGAGCCGCTTTCTGATAAAATCGCACCGTTTCACGACTAAGCCAACAACACCTGCGGCTCACGCCAAGCACGACGCGCCAGCGAGTGAGTCCCAGCGTGTAATTAGACACACTCGCTTGCGCGTCGTGCTTGTATTTCCCGTGCCAAAGTCCTTCACGGCGTTGCCCTTCGGGGCTGCAAAACCCGTTTCGACCACGATTTCCTGGGGCTCGCGCCCCAGGCTATTCGCTGTCGTCCCTGCGGGACTAAAACATGCGCACCTTGAAACAACGTGGCCATGACCCCCTCACCACCATTTACCATGCCCTCGCCACTTACCTAAAAACCGGACAACTTCCGCCGCTTCCCGCAAACATTCCTTCAGACGGCTGAAGTGTTACGGATTTTTGATTTGTTTCGGATTTCCGATCTCGCGATACGGTTCGACTTACTCACGGGCGAGCGCTCAGGCCAAATCGCCCTCGAACATGTGGCAATAGCTCTCGTAGCGCCGCACGTCGAGCCGCCCATCGGCTACCGCGTCTTTGACGGCGCAGTCTTCTTCGTGGCGGTGGGTGCAATCGGTGAAATTGCAGCGGCTCACGTAGGGGCGGATGTCGCGGAAGTAGCCGGCGATCTCTTCCGGGATCACGTCCCACAGCTGGAACTGGCGGATGCCGGGCGTATCGACGACGTAGCCGCCGAAGGAGAGCGGAATCAACTCGGCCGTGGTCGTGGTGTGTCGGCCTTTCTCGCTTTCGGCGCTGACGGTTCGCACTCGCAGGTGCAGGCCCTCCTCGAGCACGTTGAGCAGCGACGACTTGCCGACGCCGCTCTGGCCGGTGACCACGCTTTCTCGCCCGGCGAGCACATGCCGCAGCCGCTCGATGCCGAAGCCCGTTTCGGCCGAGAGCAGCAGCACCCGGTAGCCCATCTGGCTGAACACGCCGACGGTCGGCATCAGCGAGGCGGGATCGACCAGATCGATCTTGTTGATGCAGATCACCGGCTCGATGCGAATGCTCTCGGCGGTAACCAGCAGCCGATCGATCAGATGCGGTTTGATTTCCGGCTGGCCGGCGCTGGTGACGATCAGCAGTTGGTCGACGTTGGTGACCAGGATGTGCCGGCGCGAGCGGCTGGTGCGGCTGAGCACGCCGCGGCGCGGTTCGACCCGCTCGATGACGCCTTCGTAACCCGGGGCCGGTCGAAACAAGACGCGATCGCCGGCCGCCACCACATGGCGTTGATCGGTGGCCAGCGTCTTGAGCAGCCGCCGCGTGGCGCAGCGATAGAGCTGTCCGTCGTCCGTCTCGACCGTGCTGTTGAGGCCCTGCACTTTGAGCACACGCCCGGCCAAACAAACCGATTCGTCGACTTCAAGCCGCACCCCCAGGCCGCTCTTGTCTTCGACCGTTTCGACCCCGACGACCGTGCGCTTTCGCGATAGTTCGCCTTTGCCGCTGACGCGCTCGCCCGACACGGTTTCTTCCTGCTCGAAGCCGTGCTGCTCGAACTGCCGCGTCCAGTCGCTAATGCGCGCGGGTTTCTCGCGGTTCTTGCGAAAGTCAGCGCGGATTTTTCCCTTGCTCTTTTTCTTGGCCATGCGGGGATTATACCGCGAAAGCGGAAAACACGCCAAGATGTGGTTTTCTTGCTAACCGTGCGTGGC
Source organism: Planctomycetota bacterium (assembly GCA_022564995.1). Taxonomy (GTDB): domain Bacteria; phylum Planctomycetota; class Planctomycetia; order Pirellulales; family JADFKK01; genus JADFKK01. Next base: position 1,692 of record JADFKK010000247.1, read on the forward strand.
GGAGGCGAATTCTTGGTAGGCAGTGACTCGCTTGGAAGTCAATGTTGTACCTAATTCTTTAGTCAGCCAGTGCTTCATTTGGGTCACCGAGACGGCCGACAAGCTCTTGCGCACAAGTCCCGATCTTTCCAGCACATCGGCGCTCTCGCGAAGCTCCGCCGCAACGGGCTGAACGTGCTGTACGCGGGCAAGCGGGCCTACCTGTTGGGCCGCGACCTGATTGACGACATCCAGACGAGCGGCCGGCACAGCAACGCCCAGGAGACCCCCAGAGGCCGATGAAAACGCGGGCTCCGCGGCGTAGGTTTGATCCGCCGGCGGTATGACGGCGAACACCTGGCGAGTCTGGCCATGGCGTCGGGGCCAGTTATTCGACCGTGTTGAATCTGCTCGAAGAGATTCTCCGACCGCAACGACTTCGCGATCTGACACCGGAGCGTCTGAGTTACTTCCAGAGCGAACTACGCAAGGCCGACGACGATGGCAAAGCTCGAAGTGAAAACACGATCGCCAGCTACTTGAAGATGCTGCGAGCCGTGCTTGGCTGGGCCGTCGAGATGGGGATGCTCGCCGAGATTCCGAAGATCAAGAAACCGAAGCGGGCCACGGCGTCGGGCAAGGGTCGGGCCAAGTCGACGAAGGGCCGCCGATCACAACGGAGGAATTCGAGCGGATGCTGTTGAAGCTTCCCAAGGCGCTTTTTGAGCCGGTACGACCGAAACGCCGCAAGTCGAAGCCGAGCAAATCGAAGGGCAAGAAAACCGCCAACCGGAAGTCCCCCTGGAAACCGTTGCCGGAAGCACAACGCCCGCCGGTGGTTGATTCGTGGCAACGCCTGATGCGAGGTCTGTGGCTGTCTGGCTTGCGACTTGGCGAGGCGCTCGATTTATACTGGGGCCGCCTTCGCCGCGTTAGGAGACAATTTGGGAGACACTGACTCCGCAGCCGGCCAATCGGCACCAAAGAGAAAAGCCGCAACCCGGTATCAGGAAGCGGCTTCGATCAGTCGGGGCGACTGGCGATTGACATTTCCTAACGACACAACGGGGGTTGGACTTATGCACGTCGCGCTCGCGCAAACCGTGAGTTTCACAGCGGATACGTTTCATTCGCTGGGCTCCGCTAGTGCGTAGTGTCCAAGCCCTATCACTCCCTCTCTGCCGGGTTTCAAGGAGAAACCAGTTCGGGAGACGTGGCCACTTCATCCCCTGGCAATTTGTCTTCGCCGACGCGGCGATAACTGGGACGACCGCGGATCGCCCCGGTTACAAAATGGCAAAAGCAAGCATTGAAGACGAGAGCCTCAACATCGCCGTGCTTTATCTCGACGAGATCGGTCGCGCCAGTCGTGACACGATTGAGGCGCTGCGACTTGGCCAATTGATCGCCCGCAAGAAAAAGCGGCTCATCGGCGTGAGCGATGGCTTCGACAGCGACAGTGAGATGTCGAAGATCATGCTCTCAATCTTTGCCGCAGTTCAAGAGTGGTTCATCGATCAGCTTCGCTCAAAGGTGTACCGCGGGATCGACACGGAAAACATGACCTACAAGGAGACTGACCCAGAGACAGGAGATATAACGATAAAGGAGCGCCCACGAAAAGATTGGTGGGTGCGTCGTGCTCGCAACCTGAAGATCGTATCCCGCGAGCTGTGGAAGAAGACTCGGCGACGACTTGCCGAGTCGGCCCAGGCGTATGCCGGCAACGGAAAGGCAACGAATAGAAAGGTTCGTGAGGCGGAAGCGGTGGGGGCGGCGCCGTCACCCATCAACCTGGAAGACGTGTTGCTTCATCTTGGCGATCTACGCGGCCTGCTAAACCAGGATGTCGCTCAGGCCGAACCCGTCCTGCGAGAAATCACAGGCCCCGTCGTCGTCCACATCAGGGTCGATCCCGGGAAGCGGCGAAAGACGTGGATTGCCGAGTTTAACGTCAACCTCGTGCCGGTCGTCGCGATGTTCGGCTGGAGCGACAACTCGAGGAGGATTTGGACCGCTCGTCACACGCGCTGAGCGGTCTGCTGGTGGTCCCCGGAAGTTCCCCCAGCCAACATGCCGTGCGGCGGGAAAACGCCGTACTGTTGGCCGACGCGCTGGACGCCCTGCCCACCGATTATCGCGAGGTGCTGATCCTGCGACACGTCGAAGGATTGGGTTTTGCGGACGTCGCCGCTCGCATGGAGCGAACACTCGACAGCGTCAAAAACCTCTGGACGCGGGCCTTGGTTGGCTTGCGTCGTTCCATGAGAGAACTGCTATGAAACCCGGCGGGAATGTTCTCACGAGTCAGTCGCAGATGCGTCCGGTAGACGCCCGAACGGAGATTGCCGCCGGCGACAATGCGCGGATCGCGCGGGTCGTCGAAGAGTATCTGGCCGCGTTGGAAAAGGGAGACTGTCCCAATCGCGAGAAATTCCTGTCTCGTCATGCGGACATGGCCGACGCGCTGGGCGAATGTCTGGATGCCCTGGAATTCGCTCACGTGACGGCCGGTCAACTGCAGCTTGAGCGCGATGACGAAGACGCCGCGACCAACACAAGGCCCCAGTTGGGCGTCGTCGGTGAGTTCCGCATTGTCCGCGAAATCGGCCGCGGCGGGATGGGTGTGGTGTATGAGGCGGAGCAGCGTTCGCTCGGGCGGCGGGTCGCACTCAAGGTGCTGCCGTTCGCGGCGATGCTCGACAAGAAGCAGCTTGCCCGATTCCAGAACGAAGCCCGGGCCGCCGCCACGCTCGATCATCCGAACATCGTCCACGTCTACTCCGTGGGCAGTGAGCGGGGCGTTCACTTTTATGCGATGCAACTCATCGAGGGTAAGAGTCTGGCGGAAGTGATCGGGGAAATTCGGAAGTCGGAAGTCGGAAGCCGGAAACCGGATGGCAGCAAGGAAACGACGGCTTCCGACCTCCGAATTCCGAATTCCGATTTGATACAGCCGTCGCCCTCAGCACTCAGCGAGAGTCCGACACCCCGGCCTACTTCCGCACCATCGCCCGCCTGGGCATTCAAGCCGCCGAAGCGCTTGACCACGCCCACGCCCAAGGCGTCATCCACCGCGACATCAAGCCGGCCAACCTGCTCATCGACGAAGACGGCAACCTCCACATCACCGACTTCGGCCTGGCTCGCATCGAGGCCGATGCCGGGATGACGATGACCGGTGACTTGCTGGGGACGCTGCGTTACATGAGTCCGGAGCAGGCGCTCGGTAAGCGGGCCGTGATCGACCATCGGGCCGACGTTTACTCGCTCGGGGCGACGCTGTACGAACTGCTCACGCTGCGGCCCGTCTTTGCGGGCGACGACCGCCAAGAAATCCTCCACCAGATCGCCCAGTCTGAACCGCCGGCTCCGCGCAAGCTCAACTCGGCGGTGCCCGTCGACCTGGAAACCATCGTCCTCAAGTCACTCGCCAAAAACCCGGCCGACCGCTACACCACCGCCGGCGAGTTGGCGGCCGACTTGCAGCGTCTGCTCGACCATCAGCCGATCCACGCCAAGCCGCCGACGCTCATCCAGCGGGCCACAAAATGGTCGCGCCGACACACGGCGGTGGTGCGCAGCGCGATCGCCGCGATGATTGTCGTAACCATCGTCTCGACACTCGCGGGCATGGTGGCTTGGAACCAGTATCGAGAATCCGATCGGCAACGCGGCATCGCCGAGGGCAATGAGCGAGAGACGGATGCTGCGCTGGCCGAAGCCGAACGGCAGCGCCGGCGTGCTGAGACGAACGAGGCGGAGGCCAAGGCACAAGCGAAACAGGCCAAGGAAAACCTCACTAAATTACATCATCATTTGCGTTCCTACCGCCGTACGCAACAGCAGTTGGGAACTTCGCTGTGGGCAGGCTCACAATTCGAAGACGCCGAAGACGCGTATCGCATCGCAATTCAAACTTCTTTCCAACTTGAGGAAGCCTTTGGTTCGACATTTAGTATATTGTTTGATCGACAGCGTGCATACAAAAGTCTGGGCGGATTGTTGGCCGAAACAGGTGATTTGAAGGGGGGCGGCGGAAGCTTACCGGAACGCCATTACGACTCTGCACGAGATATTGGAGGACCAAACTCCGGCATCCCAAAGGTGGATTGCGAGCCGGAGCCAACTTGCCTGGGATAACACGCAATTGGGTAACGTGCTGTACGCCAGCGGAGATGCGCGCGAGGCAAGAAAGTGTTGGAAAAAATCTGCCGCTTTTTATGAACAAGTGATCAACAACGAGCCCAGCCGCGCCTCCTGGTACATCTTCAAGTGGGCGTGGTTGCTGGCGACATGTCCCGACCCTCGGTTCCGCGATGCGTCCATAGCGATGCAACTCGCGGAAAAGTCCGTCGAGCAGGATTCTCGAATTGCTGAGTTTTCTAACCTCGCTCTTGGAATCGCACAATATCGGGCGGGTCGATGGAAAGTAGCGATTGATACACTGAAAGAGTCGATGACTCTAGATCGAACAGGGCGATCTACCGGAGCGAGTGGTTTTTTCATCTCAATGGCCTACTGGAAAGTGGACGACAAAGCTGCGGCTCGACAATGGTACGAAAAGTCAGCCAGATGGATGGTCGAAAAACGAGCGCTATGGGTTTACAGAAACCACGCCATCCGACAAGACCTCCCTCGCTTCCGCGACGAGGCGGCCGAGCTTTTGGAAATCAATAACCAACGGCCCGACGAGCAAGCGGCCCAACCTGCCGATGGGCTGATAAAAACAAATCCTGAATCATCGCCCTGAGGACTGAAATCTGAAATCTGAAATTATCGCCCTGAGGACAGGGCGGCTCTGTGACCCGTAAACCCTAAATTCTAACTCCCAAACTCCAAAATCCTCGGCGCGACCAACGGTCGCGGCTTTATGAATGTTGCAAAAAACGACCGGTGAGTAACCGCTAGCAACGATCCCACTCACCGGCCGCGTGTCCCCGCCGGCGCTCGCTTTGCGCGCCGGGGGAATTCATGTTTGGATTATAGCAAACACCCCCCTCGAAACGGAGCCCTGCACCATGTCATTCCTACTCGGCGCACTGCGGCGCGACCCGCTCCATTCCGCTTCCCCCAGCCGCCGGCGACGAACACGCCGCACCAAGGTTCACACAGTGTCCCCCCATCGTCACCGATTGTCTCTGGAGCCGCTCGAAGAGCGCACGATGCTGTCAACATTCGGTGTGCTGAACACAACCGACAGCGGTGCGGGATCATTGAGGCAAGCCATCCTCGACACGAACGCCAATCCGGGCGCGGACATCATCGACTTCAACATCGCTGATAGTGATGCGGGGCACGTGTACTTTCGGGATGATGGGATCGCGGGCTCGTTGTCGTTGGTGGCGACAACGACGCTGTCGGATGGGGCGATTGCGGACTTCGATCCCGACTACCCCAGCACACCTCATAGCTGGTTCTCCATCCAGCCTCTCTCGGCGCTGCCGGCCATCACGGACCCGGTAATCATCGACGGCTACACGCAGCCTGGGTCCAGCCCCAATACGCTGGCCAACGGCAATGACGCGGTGTTGCGCATCGAGCTGAACGGGACAGCCGCATCAGGGGCCAACGGCCTGGAAATCACCGCCGATGGCAGTACCGTGCAGGGTTTGGTCATCAATGGCTTTGGCGGCACCGGTGTCGCCATCACGGGAGACAACAACGTGCTGGCGGGCAACTTGATTGGCACCGACGTGACCGGCACGTTGGCCCTAGGTAATGGAAGCGTCGGCGTGGCGATTAACGGCCAGTCCAACCGAATCGGCACCAATGGCGACGGGGTTTCGGATGAAATCGAACGAAACGTCATTTCGGCGAATGGGACTGGGATGAAAGTCGAGGGAAGCTTCAACGTGATCGCCTTCAATTCGGGAGCAGGCGTGCGAATTGCGGGTGCGTCGGCCACCGCTAACCGAATCCAGCGCAACTCGATTCATTCCAACGGGGATCTGGGGATCGATCTGGACTGGGACGGCGTCACCGCCAACGATCTGGGCGATGCGGACGTCGGTCCTAACAATCTGCAGAATTTCCCCATCGTGGCTTTCGCCACCACGGACGGCGGCAGCACGGAAATCGCCGGATCGCTCAACAGTATCCCTAATGCCACCTTTCAATTGGACCTGTATTCCAGCGAGCGGCCATGGCGAAGGTGAGACATATCTCGGTTCAACCACGGTCACGACCGACGGTAGCGGAAACGCCGACTTCACCGCAATCTTGCTTGTGCCGGTGCCCGTCGGCCAATTGATCGCCGCTACGGCCACCGCCCCAGATGGCAGCACGTCCGAGTTTTCGGCGATGGTCGTTGTGGCGACTAACCAGCCGCCGACGGCCAACGCAGGTGGACCATACACCGTTGTTGAAGGCAGCAACGGTCAGTTCGATGCCTCCGCAAGTACTGATCCCGATCAAGATCCCGACACGCTGATCTATGCGTGGAACTTCGACTACGATGGCGTCAGTTTTGACGTGGACGCGGTCGGCGCCGCTCCCACTTTCGACGCATCGGCCCTCGATGGCCCGTTGATTCGGACCGTCGCATTGCGAGTGACCGATGTGTTTGGCGAGACGAACCTCGCCACAACGACGGTCACCATTGACAACGTGGCTCCGACCCTCGCCCCGCTTGACGATCGGGCGCTTGCCGAGGGTCAGATATTCCAGCCGTCACCAACGGCAGCGTGGGAGTCGCGACGATCGGCTCATTTTCGGCCGCCCACGCCTATGCCGACAACGGCGTCTACACGGTCACGGCGACGGTCACCGACGACGACGGCGGCAGCGACACGAAGACCTTCCAGGTCACCGTCAACAATGTAGCGCCGACACTTGATCCGCTACCCGACGTGACCGTCGATGAAGGAGTAGTATTTCAGCTGATCGCCACTTTTACGGATCCTGGATACAGTACATCCTCGACGAGTGAGGCGTTTACTTTTCATTTAGACCGGGGCGACGGATCGACTACCGGCGGCACCGTTCCCGTCGTAATCAACGGTAGCTTCGACGTGGCGACCAGCGGTAGCGTCTCGATCCCCATTGCCTTTGACGACAGCGGCACGTACACGGTGACGCTGACAATCACGGACGACGATGGCGATAGCGGTACGGAAACCTTCGTGGTCACCGTCAACAACGTGGCGCCGGTGGCGAGTGTCGACGGACTGGACCTTGTGGTTCGTGGCGAGCCGGTCATCTACACCTTCAGCACCACCGATTTAGCGGTTGACTTGGTAAGTGTCGACTATGCGGTCGATTGGGACGGCGACGGAGTCGTGGACCAGGTTGCGTCGGCCGGCGCCGTATTGGAATTAGAACACATTTTTCCAGACTTAGGGGACTTCTCGATCAGTGTTAGGGTTACTGACAAGGATGGTGGAATCAGCGATCTGGCTCAATTGCCCGTGACCGTCGACGTGACCCGGGTGACAGAAGACGGCAAAGTTGCGGTCGGTGGCACAGGTGGGCTCGATTTAATCGAAGGAGGCAGCGGCAGCCTCGAAATCATCATTAACGGGGGCATTCCGATCGTGTTCACGGACCGGGCCATCACAGGCCTCATCGTCTACGGACAAGGAGGCGACGACGTGATCATCGTCGAGCCGGGGATCTCTCTCGACGGCGGCGTTACGCTGCTTTCAACGGAACTGCACGGAGGTGAAGGCAATGACACGCTGCAAGGTGGAACCGGTGAAAACCTCCTGATCGGCGGCGAAGGAGACGACATTCTCGTCGACGGTGGCGGCACGAACATCGTCATCGGCGGTAGCGGCAATAACACGTTCATCCCCGGTGGCGGGACCAACACGTTCGAGTCGGAACCCGGCAGCACGACGCCGACCGTCTTTGCCGACACCTATCAGGTCGACGAAGGCAGCGTTCTGGATGTCGCGGCGAATGCGGGGGTTCTCGCCAACGACGTCGCTGCAACGGCCGACGCGCTGAGCGCCGTGCTGGTAAGCGGCCCGACGCATGGTTCCCTCTCCTTGAATCTCGACGGATCGTTCAGCTACACCGCGAATGACGGATTCAATGGGACCGACAGCTTCACATACCTGGCGCGAAACGCCGGCGGCGACAGCACTCCTGCAACCGTCACCATTGCCGTCGACAATGTCGCCCCGGACACCGTGCTTATTAACGATACTGCAATCAGCACGTATGTATTTGCCGTCGGTGATTCGCAGTCCTTCACTGGCTCGTTCTCCGATGTCGGAATACTGGATACGCATACAGCCGATTGGACATTCAGCCATGTGGTTGGTCTTTCAACTGTCGCGGAAACCAGGCCCGGAACACTTACGCAGGGAGCCGGGAGTGGAACTGTCAGCAATGACTTTTTCTTCTCAGACTCGGGTGTTTATACCGTTACACTGACAATCATTGATGACGATACTGGAGTTACCACTTCGGAAGCGTCCATGTTCGTCGTCTACGATCCCTCTGCGGGATTTGTAACGGGTGGCGGTGGCGTCGACAGGATCCGTCTCAAAATATGGGACAAAGCCGCCGGAGATGCCATTGTTTACGACAGCGGTCTGGGTGGCAGCGACGATGATGATCCTTCCATGATACTCGGCGGTGGCAAGATCATTATCCATTCCAAAGGAAACGCTCTCCAGGCGGCAGGAGGAGCCGCGCACGATGGAGCCGCGCTGTCGACCCTCTCGTATGCGACCTTGCAGCCGGTGGTGAATCAGGCGATTCGGGATTGGGCTGCCGAAGGCGCCGATGCCACGCAGTTGGACCTCTTATCTGGCCTCGACGTTCAGATTGCCGATCTTTCCGAGTCGTATCTGGGGATCTCGTCTGCATCGACCAACATCGTCTGGATCGACGCGAACGCTGCCGGTTATGGCTGGGGAGCGCCCGGCAGCAGCAATCTCCTCGCAGAACGTCCCGCAGTCGTTTGAGCGGCGACCGGGAAAACATTCTCAGAACCGGCAGCCAGGACGCCACCGTTTTCGATGACGACGTCAAAGACGTGCTCACCGGATCGACCGGCCTCGGCGGGTTCTTCGACGACGACCTCGACCGGTCCACCGAGCTGAAGGACGAGATCTTCGCCAACGACCTTGATTTCATTCTCTCGTAGGTGAACGGCGGGAATAAAAATGGGGGCAGCGTTTGCTGATCGGTGTCGTTTGGCAACTTCACCAACACGCAAGTCTACGCCGACAATGGCACCGGCGCCGTCAACATCACCATGACCGACGGCCTTGAAACCACGATCGAGGACGGCGTGCAATACGTCGCGGCGAATGCGGCGGCCGTGATCGAGTCGAGTAACGGGCAGCAAATCGACGAAGGCACACGATTCGACCTGACCGCCAATTTCGCCGACCCCGACACGCACGCGTATGAGACGAAGGCGATGCCGCTGACGCCCCGGGCGGCCTCCTTGACCGGTTCCCGGTCGATTACCGTGCTCAGGATGGATACAGTCGTTGCCATGAGACGTCCGCAAACGTCGTGAATTTTTGCGATTGTTGCGTCACAATAAAGTGGTCGTCCTCATAGCGTGTAGCTCATCACTCTGGCTGAATGTCAGCCTCGATGTTTCGCTGGCTCAAAGATTTTTTGGCATCAGCGGAATCTTTCTACGTTGGCAGGTTGGCTAGTGTATCAATGCCGCGAACAAACCCAAGTGCCCGCCAATGATCCTCAGAAGTGTGCCGTTCGATTTCATCAAGGTACGCAATGAAGGCGTCTCCCACCTGCTCGGAAAACACCGACACGTCAAAGCGATCTTGACAGGCAATTCGAGCGTCAATGGCAATCTCTCGAAAACCGCCATCGAGGAACATTGCATCACAATATGGCGCATAGCTGGCGAGAATTTTGGCATCGTAGCCGTCGCCGGGCCGAGGCTTCCGCGAACCCCGTGGGCTAAGCACAAGTTCAGCGATCTTCGCCCAGATGCGACACTTCAAGAAGATGTAAGGAGTCTCCCGCAACTGTGACGAATCTGCAAAACCTTCGAGAATGCTCAGTGGATCCTTCTCGTCGGGGTCGATCTTCCGCACGGTTCGAGCAAGCCAGTCAACAACGCTCAGCGCAAGGGGACCGGTAAACATGCAGTAGCGATCTGGATCACCACCCGTTTGTTGGCGGTAGAGGTCGATCCACATGCGGAATTCTGCCGCTTCCGCCTCAGCTTGTGCGTCGAAGGTTCTGGGGTTCGCACGCCAACGGTCGCAGAGCGACTGCATGGAGGAATGCAAAGACGCCTTGGCCTGCCTCAATCCGTCGATGATTCCTTCGTTGTAGGGAAAATCCGTATAGATGTGGAATATGTCCGACCAGCGATGGGGCGAGCGCTCAAAGGCGTCATCAATGTCCAGATCGGTGGGCTTCGATTTTGTGCAGCCAATATACGCACGGAGTGAACGGGCAAGCTGCCGTTTCTCAATCTCCGCCAGCTGCCGAAACTCATCATCGCCGGCGATTTCACGATACATCGCTTTTAGAGCGTCTCGGAGTTTATGGTCGAATTTTGACTCTTCGACGTGAATCGGCGAAAAGGGGCAGGTGATGATCTCGTTGGCGTTCAGTCGAACCAATCGGTCATAAAGGTCGTCCCAAAACGGCTCGTCCTTGTTCTTGACCATCTTGCTCAGCGCAAACTGGTCGATGTAGATGATCTTCTTTTCGATGGGCGGAAGTTGCTTCGATTCGTGATGCCCACAGTTGTTGCACTTAAAGAGCAGCCCCTTCGCAGCGATGATGCACCGTCCATAAGAACTCGGCTGATCGCACCGTGGGCCGATCCTTCCAAATTAAACTTCGTAAACCTTCAACACCTCGTCCCCGTAGTGGTTAATCACCTTCACCGCGATCTTGCCGGTTTCCGGCTTCGCGAACGGGCGGCTGGTCGTGCTGTAGAGTTGGCTCCAGGCGTCTTCGTCGATCTCGGCGCGTAGGGCTCGCTTGAGTTTGTCGTAGGGCTCGTCGGCGCCGGTGAAGTAGGCGTGGCGGACGAAGAAGCTCTCGCCGTTGTAGTTGGTGTCGATCAGCCAGCAGGCGATGTCGTCGGTGCTGGAGGAGCGGATCTCGCCGGTGGTCGGGTCGTAGACGTCCAGGCCGCGAATCTCGACGACCATCTGATCGTCGTCGGTCGTTCTCAGGTCGACATCGGGCTCGCCGAAGACCATGAACAGGTTGCCGGCGCCGGTCTTCTTGAGCAGCTCGTCGCCCATGGCCAGGTCGGGATTCATCTTGCAGGGCAACACGGCCAGGTTGCCGTAGCGGGTGGCCTCCTCCGAGACGTGCGGATCGAAGGCGAAGCCGCAGACCAGCAGAATGTCGAAGCCGACGCCCTGCACGGCCTCCTTGGCCGCTTCCTTGACCAACTCCGGGCCAACCGTGCCGTGCTCGGGGCCGATGCAGATGGCGGCCCGCTTGGCCGTGCCGTCGCTTTCGCTGTAGTGCCCCTCGGCGTGAATCCACTCCCCGGCGTGCGGCTCGACGCGGTCGAACTTGAGCCGCTCGTTTTTCTTGGTGTTCTGCACGCCGGCCTTCCGCAGGTTGTCAATAATCATCCGCCCAAAGTCGTCCGGGCCGATGATCTTCGCGCTGCGCGTGCCCTCGAAATCCACCGTCCGGTTTTTCTTCTCCTCCACGCTGATCGTGCGGTGCGGCGAGAGGCTCTCCACGGTGAACGGGCCGGTCACTCGAACCCGTTTCTTGTCCTCGTAGGGCTGATCGTAGAGGATTTCGGTGTCGCTGCTGCGGGCGATGGACGCGTCGATTTCTTGCTGGCGTTTACAACGGAGGGTCCACCACTGTTCGAGGTCGGCGGTGGCCTTCTTGAGGTCCGCAGATTTCAGGGATTTCCGCGGATTGTCATCCGGGTCGTCGGCGGTCAGGTCACGGGGGACTTCCCATTCTTGCCAGGACTGCTTGAGGAGTTTGTTGAGTTGGTCGCGAAGCGGATCGAGTTTCTCCTGCCAGCGGGCGTGGATCGTGTCAATCTGTTCGTTGTTGGCGATGGCCTTGAGGGTGACGTGGGGGACGCGGCGGTAGACGAAGCCCTTACGGATGTCGGATGGTCGGTCCGCAGATTGCACAGATGAACGCAGATTCTCGTCACCGGACGCTTCATCTGCGGAAATCTGCGTCATCTGCGGACCGACCTCCCTCTCCTTCGCCCTTCCCTCCGGCGAGTCCGCCATCAAGTAATAAGGAAACCGCCCGGCCATCAGCCGCGTCCGCGCTAGCGTCATCGCCACCCGGCTCGTGTCAATCGTGATCCAGCGGCGCCCCCATTGTTCGGCGACGTACGCCGTAGTACCAGAGCCGCAGGTGGGGTCGAATACAAGATCTCCGGGATCAGTCGTGATTAAGAGGCAACGCTGAATGATCTTGATATTTGTTTGCACTACATACGTCTTCTCCATTCCGACACCAGATGCAGCATCCTCCCAAAAATTCGTGAGGGG
>JADFKK010000248.1 GCA_022564995.1 Planctomycetota bacterium
CAAAAGCGTGGCATATCAAGAATCCTCTGCCGCGCAGCCGACGCGGCGGGCAAGCATGCGGGCGATTTTCGTATCGATTCTGATCGGCTCATCCGTGTCGCTCCTGACAGTCGGATTGGTGGCTCGCCTCGGCCCCCTTCTCGGCCAAAGGCCGACACCGGAAAAAACCGTGGTCGCCACGGTGCTCCTTTTGATCGCGCTAGGAATCATGATTCCACATCAAGTCGCCATGTGGGTCTCGATGTCGGCGTGGAAAAGGTTTTTTTCTCAGGGCCGGCCCCTTGGCGCATCTGGCCCGCTCGATGCTCGCGATGTCGATCCGTCGCGCAACTGGATTTTGCTTGCGGTGGTTTCGCTCGGGGCGGGTGTGGCGACCGCCCTCACGCCGATCGTCGCACGTGGTGTCACCGGGTCGTATGGTTGGTTGCAGGATCATTTTGTCTGGTCGCTCGCTCCCCTGGTGCTCCTTCGGGCGTTGGTCGTGGTCGTGACCGGTCTTGTGCCGCTTACGATAATCGGCGTAGCGATCTCGACGGCACATCGCCTCAACGGACCGCTGGGGGTTTGGGATACACGTGCTTCCGCGTGGTTGCTGGTCGGGGCGGCGCTGGGGACCTGGTCTTCAGGAGTGATCGGTCTGGCCGTACGATTCCCCGACCTTTGTCTGACTGCTGCCGCGCTGCCGGCACTAGCGGCCTGTTTGATCGCGGCGGCATCGTGTTCGCCCGGTATCACGGCGTCGCAGCGCGAGCACGTTTCCGAGGCGAGTCTCCCACTATGGAGTGACCGATGGCCCACGCTGTTACGGGCGAGCATCGTCGCGGTCAGCGCGGTGGGGGCATGGGTCATTTGCCTTCGAAGCCGACCGGTGGCGGAAGGAGAATTCGCTTATCCCGCGCTTGCCGGGATGTTGGCCGCAGCGGGCGTCGGGATTCTTTTCGGCTGCAGCTCCCGCGAAAAGAAAACCCGATCCATAGGTGGTTTCGGGGTTGCCTGTTGCTTCGCGGGGATTGTTCTGGCGCTTGGCCTCGTATCTTCAGGTCGAGGGGGAGCCGATGAGAATCTCTTCCAAAAAGCGATCGGTTGTCTCGGCGTAGGGGCGGTGGGCTTCGCAGCGGCTTACGGAAGACAGTCATTACTCATGCGCGTCTCCCCTCGATCCTCGGCGGGGAGTGTCATGCTGGTCCGCGTGCTCGTGGGTTGTGCGTTCGTGGTGTGGCTTTGCGCACCCGCGGTTGGGCACTTGTTTAGCCGTTACACGGCCCAGGCGGGTTCGGCGCTTTTTCTCCTTGCACTCGGCGGCACGTTGATCGTTCACGAACCCGTTTCGTCGCTGCGGACGCGGCGGCGGTGACCTTTCTACAAGAAAAGCTGGGGTCGATCCTCATCGACCGCCAGCGGGTGGACCGGCTGGTCGAGGCGCTCGACAACGAGCAGTTCAAGGCGCGCGAACGGGCCAGTCGGCAATTGGCGGGCCTGGGCGGATTGATCGACGAGGTGCTCCTGGCGGCCCGCCAGCAGACCAAGTCGGCCGAAGTGCGTCGCCGGCTCGACGCGCTGCTGAGAGAGCGCGACGACGGATCGTATCGCTCGCCTTTGCTGCGGCGCCGCGTGCGGTCCGCGCGCATCCTGGAACAGATCGGCGGCGATCAGGCAAAGGCGCTGCTAAAACGTCTCGCCGCGCAGATGCCGGCCACGCCCGACGTGTTGACCGCCGCCGAGAGCCTGCGCTGGTTGATGCTGGCCAAGGGATACGGCCATCCGCTCAATCCCACCCGCGCCGCGCTGGCCGGGGTCGCCACGATGAAAGTCGGCCGGCTCGATTGGCCGCAGTGGGGCGGCTGGTCGGGGCGCAACAACACGCCGTTGGGAAAGAACATTCCGACGAGTTGGGACGTCGGGGAGTTTGACGAAGACACCGGCGATTGGAAAAAGGGAAGCGGCCGCAATATCAAATGGGTCGCCCACCTCGGTAGCACAGCTTATGGCACGCCGGTCGTTGCCGGCGGACGCGTGTTTGTCGGCACCAACAATGGGGCCGCTAACGTCAAGCGGTTCCCCGAAACGGTCGACCTGGGCTGCCTCGTCTGTTTTCGCGAGTCCGACGGGGCGTTTCTCTGGCAACATTCCAACCGCAAGCTGGCCATCGGTCGGGTGAGCGACTGGCCGTACCAAGGCGTCTGCTCGACGCCGTGCGTTTCCGGCGATCGGCTCTGGTACGTCAACAACCGTTGTGAAGTCGTCTGTCTCGACGTCGAGGGCTTTCGCGACGGCGAGAACGACGGGCCGTTCAAGACCGAAGAAAGCGAGGCCAAGGACGAGGCCGACGTCGTTTGGAAACTCGACATGATTCGCACGCTCGGCGTGTTTCCTCACAACATGAGTTACTGCTCGGTGACCTGCGCCGGCGACATCTTGTTCGTCAACACTTCGAACGGTGTTGACAATAGCCACGTTCGGATGCCCAATGTGAAGGCCCCCAGTTTCATCGCCCTGGATCGCAACACCGGCAAGCTGCTCTGGCCGGACAATTCGCCGGGCGAGTTCATCGTGCACGGGCAGTGGTCGTCGCCGACCGTGGCGGTCTTGGGCGGAGTTCCGCAGGTGATGTTTGCCGGCGGAGACGGCTGGCTCTACAGCTTCCACGCCCGGCAATACAGCGGCGGCCGGCCGCAACTGCTCTGGAAGTTCGACTGCAACCCGAAATCGACGAAATGGACTTTGGGAGCCAACGGCACGCGCAACAACATCATCGCCACCCCGGTGATCTATAAGGGGCTCGTCTATCTCGCCATCGGACAAGACCCGGAGCACGGCGGCGGCGCCGGGCATCTGTGGTGCATCGACCCGACCAAGCGCGGCGACGTTAGCCCTACGCTGGCCGTCGACGCCAAAGGCAAGCCGCTGCCCCGGCGGCGATTGCAAGCGGTCGATCCGGCGCGGGGCGAGCGGGCCGTCGCCAATCCGAACTCCGCCGCCGTGTGGCACTACGCCGGCGTCGACTTGAACGGTAATGGAAAACTCGATCGTTTCAAAGAACTAATGCACCGCAGCGTCTCGAACGTGGCGATCAAGAACGGTTTGTTGATCGCCGTCGACTTCAGCGGGCTGGTCCATTGCCTCGACGCCCGCACCGGCAAGCGCCACTGGATTCATGACATGCTGGCGGAAAGCTGGAGTTCGCCACTGATCGTCGAAGAGCGGATTTACGTTGCCGACGCCGACGGCGACGTGGCCATCTTCGGCCTTTCGGCCGACCCCAAAGTGGCAATGGTGTTCGGCAAGCCGCTGCAAACCGTCAACGTGGAAAGTTCCGTCTACACCACGCCCATCGTGGCCAACAACGTGCTGTACGTCGCCACGAACGACCGCCTATTCGCGATCCAACAAAAGCCGACCACCGCAGCGAAGAAATAGTCGGATGCGATGATCCCGGTTAAGCTATGGTTGAGAGTGGTGCAATGGACCGACTGCCTCGTTTAACCGCGGTACTCAGCGCGCCGAGTGATGCGGGATCTCTTTGGGTGGCTGGTGTCTGAGTCTGTGTCGCGGGACGTCAGGGTTGGCTGTTGATCGGGACGGTTAGGTTTTGCCACAGTGTTTTTAATTAGCCCAGGCATTTATGCCTGGGGATCGAGGCGGCGTCACAACTTTTTTTCAGCCCCTTCAGGGGCCTTTGCGGTCTGGGAAGACGGCGCATCGCGAGTACGCAAGCATCGCGCCCCTAAAGGGGCGAAAAGGTGAGGGCGTGGCGCTGGCGGTCCCAGGCATAAATGCCTGGGCTAGATAAAAACGATGGCGTTTCGATTCCTCGGAAAAACGCACTGATCCAATATTTCGGCAAATCCTGACTTCTCACGACACAAACTCAGCCACCACCCACCTCAACCTTCTCCAAACGGAATCCTGCCATGTACTTCAACAACGCCGCCACGACTTGGCCGAAGCCGGAGGTGGTTTATGAGACGTTGGATCGGACGTTCCGCTCGCTGAACAGCCCGGAGCGGACGACGTCGGATGAAGGGGCGCGGTCGAACGAGATGATGTCGAGTTGCCGTGAGGAGTTGGCGGCGTTTTTCAACATTAAAGACCCCCGGCGGTTGATCTTTACGCCCTCGGCCACCTATTCGCTCAATCTGGCGATCCTTGGACTCGACTGGCGCGACGGCGACGTGATGCTGATGAGTGGGCTGGAGCACCACGCGGTTTCGCGGCCGATTCGCAAGGTGGCCCGCGAGCACGGAGCCCGGTTCGAGGTGGCCCCTTACTCGCCGCAGCAGCCGATCGATTTGAACTTCGTTGAGGACAAGCTCAAAGCCGGCAACGTCAAGCTGCTGGCCTTCGCCGGGCACAAAGGTTTGTTCGGCCCTCCCGGCGGCGGCGGGCTGTTTGTGCGCAAGGGCATCCAACTCGAAACCCTGGCCGAAGGCGGCACCGGCAAAGACTCCGGCAAGCACGAAATGTCGGGCCGCTATCCGTCGAACTACGAAGTCGGCACGCACAACCTGCTGTCGATTGTCGGCATGACCGCCGGCGTGCGGTGGATCAAGGAGCAGGGGCAAGAGGCGCTGCGCCAACACGAACTGAACATCACCCGGCGATTTAGCGAGGGCGCGGCCAAGCTGCCGGGTGTTACGCTTTACGGCCATCCCGACGTCGAGCGACGCACGGCGGTCGTCTCGCTAACCATGGACGGCGTTACGCCCGAGGGCATCGCCCAATGGCTGGCCGAAGAGCACAACGTCTCGACCCGGGCCGGGTATCACTGTGCGCCGCTGCCGCACGAAACCATTGGCACGCTACCGGGCGACGGCACGATCCGCTTCAGCTTCGGTTTTTCCAACACGGCCGAAGAAATCGATCAAGTGCTCGGCTACCTGGCCGAAGTCCCGAGGCTAGAAGGTCAACTCGATTGGGTCGTGTAGGTTATGCTTTAGCATAACAGCGCCGATTCAGTTGCGCGCCGATGTCGCCACAGACATGGTGTTATGCTGTTATGCTGAAGCATAACCTACGGCTCACTCATCGCTTGCCGGCTTAGCCGCCTGTTCACCCTCTCGGTCTTCTGCCTTGACGGGTTTCTCGTCAACGGGTTTCTTTTCCGTTTTTTTCTCGTCCCCAGGTTTTTCGGGAAGGCGCAATTCTTCGGACGGATACTTCTTGATGATTTCCAACAGCGGAAAGTCGTCGGGCAATTCTTTGCGATCGAGAACATGGTTGCGATAGATGGCAACGACCGTGACCAGGTCTTCGCAGATCGGCCGATCTTCGATCAGGCTTTTATGTTCCTTGAAGGCGCGCGCCCAGGCGGCAAAGCCGCGTTCGAATTGCTGCCGCGCGCCCAAGTTTTGCTCGCTGTCGGAGTCGAACTGGGCTCTTTCGTATTGCTGGTTCCCCAGGTAGAGATGCTCGCGGCCTGCGAGCACATGCGGCGACTGTTCGATCTGACAGCGTTCCAGCCAGGTTTGATAAGGGACGGTCGAATGCGAATGTTCGATGTCGTTGATGATCAGCACTTCGTTCATTGCATCGACGGCCAAGTCCATGGCCTGCTGTTGGTTTTTTCCTTCAATCCGCTCGGCAACGTCCTTATCGGATATCCTGTCGAGTTGGAATTGGGCATCCGCGGCGAGACCGCTTTGCTGGGGACTTCGCTGTTTCTCGGCAGTACGATACGCCTCTTGGACATCGTCGTTGAGCTCGGTCAGCTTTTCCTGCTCCATCTTCTTGCGCAGGCCCGGCTGAAGCGCGTCGATCTGGCTGCGTAACTTCTTGAACTGCGCGACGTGCAATTCGAGATCCCCCAGACGATGCTTTTGCTTTCGCCCGGCCCGTCCGGGCATTTCGCGCCTTCCGTATTCTCTCCACGCGTCCTCGGCTTTCTTCCAAGTATTGCCGGCGACTTCGCCGAAGGTGCCGTCCTTTTCGATGGCTTCGGCGAAGTTGATCCTGCACTTGGCCGACTGCTCGAAGAACAACAGGTCGGCCATTTGTCCGATGTTGATTCTCTCGTCAGATTCGTAAAGCTTCTCGGCCTTCAAGTACCACTGCCGCCCGACGAGCCAGTTGTCGGGTTTTCCGCGAGGTCCGTCGACTTCGTTGCCAAAGGGGATGTGGTCGTCGATCAGGTCGTGGAATTCCTCATCGACGGCAAACAAGCGACGGAATTGCACGCGCTCGTCGGAGCGGCCGATTTTTTGATTCATCATCCAGCCGACGTCCCACAACATGCGCGGCTCGCGCTGGTTGTAGACGGTGCCGTCCATCAGGAACGTGATGCCCTTCTTGGCATAAAAATAACGGACGCGGTAATCGTCGAATTCGGCGGCCACGTTGAAGGCCAAATTCCACGATTGGTATCGCCAAACGCTGACAAAGTGCGGCTGCAGCAACGTCATCTGTTCGAGTGTCGCGGTCAGGCCGTCCCAATCCTCTTCCTTCTTGTAACGATTCGCCTTGTTCCAGAGGAAGAGCACCGCCACGCCACGCATGCCGAAGGTCATCAACTTGAGCGTCTCGCTGGTGGGATCGATTTTCCCCAGATTCGCTTCGCCCAGATGTTCCTCGGTGCGCATTTGCGCAAGCTTTCCGCCCGGGCTGCCCCGGCCCCCGTTGGCGCCGATCGTGGCCGGCTGGCTCAGCCAAACCAGCGGCACGAGCAACATCGCTATCAGCCCCATGTAGATCATCCAGCGGATCATCGATCGATGTTCGCTCATCGGGCCACCTCGCGCGTTTTCAGGAATAAATATCCGATCAGACAAACCACCAACAGGTAAGCTGCCGCTGAGAGCAGGTGTTGCAGCAACAAGCCGGCCGGCACATTGAAGCCATTGACAATATAGTCGGTATCGCTGTACGTGGAGAAATTGGGCAGCAGAAAATTAACCACGCGCAGCGCGAACAGGTAGGCCGAGTCGCCCGTTTCGACCATGGACTTCATCATGCCCGGAGGCAAAGGCGAAGTCATGTTGCGCTGCGTCAATAGACGGATCAACGACTCAATCGGACCGCCGCCGTATTCGGGGCCGCTGGCCAGTTCGAGGACGTAGTCGGAGAACATGCCCATCACAATGCTTGCCATCGTGGCCATCATCGTCACCGGCGCGCTGAGCAGCGTGCTGAACATGACGCCCAGGGCGACGACAATCACCATCTGAAGCCAGATTCCCAAATAGCCCTTAAAAAAGTTGACGGCGAACGACGCATCTTGGCTGCGCAGGTAAACGTCGGCCTGGGCCATGCCAAAATACTGGCCGCCTTCTTCGCAGCGAATAATCACCTCGATCCGGCCGTCGTCGCTGATCAGGTCGTCGTAGATGTCGATCGCCCGATCTGGATCGGCCTTGTCGATCTGTCGGCGCGGGATGTCGATTTCGTGCAACACGAACTCCCTGACCCGAAACGTGTAGATTCGGCTGGTCAGTTGAGTGTCGGGATTGCGCAGTTCGATACTCCCGATAACGCCCCGCTCGATCTTGCCTTTGTGCGTGCGAAATACGCTCAGGCTCAGTGCGATCGGTAGCGATTTGGGCGGGCCTTCGGAGGTGCTGAAACGCTTTTCGCTCAAGTTCTCGAATTGCCAATTGGCGGTTGCCAGAGTCGAGCCGGCGATGTAGCTGCGATAGGTCCATTCCTTGCCGACGCTGATGCCTTTGTCGGCCTGCTTTCCCTCGCGATCGACAAAACTCAAACGGCCGCCAATCGGAACCCGGGCCGCCAAGACACCCAGCGGCGGGCCCAATTCGTAACCCGATTTGGTCCGTGTCACTTCGTGCCAGTGTCCGTGCTGGATGTCGGTGCTGCCGTTACCGGTGCCGTCAACAGTGACGAGGTGCCGATGTTTTTGTGCGTAGTTGGTTTGCCCTTGCTTTTGCCCCGGCTGATAGCCCGATTTTTCGATCAAACTCAGATCGCTCGGCTGAATCTCGTGCGTGTGATCGAGCGATCGCACGACAAACACGTAGCTCAACACGCCCGTGGCCGCTAACAGCAGCGTGCCGATGGCGGTGAACCCTAACAGCCGGCCCAGGACGATTTCGCTGCGGCGCACCGGCTTGGTGACGATGGTGTAAATCGTCCGCGACTTGATGTCACCCGGCAGGCTGAACGAACTGAGAAACAACGCCAACATCAACACCAGGCCGTTGGTCGCGCTGAGCACAAAACTCAAATACAGACGCCCCGGGTTGGGGCTGTCGGGGTCGAGAAACCATCCGGCGAACATCAGGATCAAGAGAAACAGCACGAAGGCCACGACCAGGCGCTGTCCGATCGACTCCTTAAACGACAGCCACGCCAGTGCCATGATGCGGCGGGGCGAGGTGCATAGCAAATCGACCGCGGCGGTAACGACGACCTGACGCGTTACGATCAGGCCCTTGGCGGGGCCATTGCGAATGGCGGCGACCAGATAGCCGAATAACAGGGAGCCGCAGAAAAGCGCGAAGACGACGCGCACAAAAAACCAGGCTTGGTCCAACAACCACGGCAGGAAATTCGGGATGTCGGATTCTAAAACCATGGTGTGCGATAAAATGGAGCCGCCGCGTCCCCACGACAATCAAGTTGATTTCCCCTTGGCGCGGCGGCCCGGACGCGCCTCGCTGTCTCGAACGATCTCAAGGAACAGATCCTCGAGCGTCGTGGTGGGGTTCTTAGACGAAATCAGCTTCGCCCCGTCGCGCTCGATGACCGCTTTGATTTCCTGCTGGGCCTCGTCACTCAAGTTGGCGATCCGCAGTTCGGTCTCGCCGCTCAATTGTAACAGGGTATCGACCCGCCCCAATTCCTTCAACTCACCCTGATGCAAAATGGCGATGCGGTCGCACACGTCCTGCACGTCGGCCAGCAAATGGCTACACATCACCAACGTCTTGCCCTGATCGCGCAGCGCCACCAGCATGTCCTTCATCTCGCGAATGCCGATCGGGTCGAGTCCCGTGGTCGGTTCGTCGAGCAAGATCAGGTCGGGGTCGTTGATCAACGCCTGCGCCAAGCCGATGCGGCGGGTCATGCCCTTGGAGTATTCCTTCAGCGGGCGCCGCCGAGCCCAGCGCAGCCCCACCTTGTCGATCAACTCCGCGGTTCGCCGCCGGCGCTCGACGCCGCTCATCTTGAACAGCCGCCCGTAAAAATCGAGCGTCTCTTCGGCATTCAGAAACTTGTACAGATACGATTCTTCCGGCAGGTAGCCGATGCGTTCGTTCTTGGCCACGTCCGAGGCGTCGGTGCCGAACACGAGCGCCTCGCCGCTGGTCGGAAACAGCAGCCCGAGCAGCAGCTTGATCGTGGTCGTTTTGCCCGATCCGTTCGGCCCCAACAGTCCGAAGATTTCTCCCTTGCGGACCTCCAGATCGAGCGATTTGAGGGCCTGCACCTTCTGACGGCCCCAGAAATCGCGGTAAACCTTCGAGAGGTTCCGCGTCTCGATGACGACCTCGGATTCGGCTGTTTTTTCGGCTGCGACAGCCGCAATGGGCTCGGCGGCGGGCTTGGGATTGGCCGGCTTGGTAGCAGCGGAATGTTTTCGCTTGGACCGGGACTTGGATGCCATGCCGCTACTCTCGGTTCTCGACGATCAAATTCGGGACGAATCCCGGGCCTAAGGGTGCTACGAATCTTGCGCCCGAACAGTTCACCGCCCAATGGCACCTATCCTTGAGCGGCACGGCGCTAGCCGCCGGTGAATTTATGTAACATTTTCTCGCACAAAACCCGCGGCTAGCGCCTTGCGGCTCAGCCTCACTTTGCCCGATCTAAGCGGCGGTGACCCCACTATACGGCAGATTTCCCCGGAACACCAGTGACGCTTTGGATCGGCCCGCTCGCCGACCACCAGGAAAGCCCCCCACGACATTCTGACCGTGCCGGACTAAACTGCCGTCTTCCGCTGCTCTCCTCCACTGGCCGGTTGCGCCCTCGATGAGCCAACTAACCCGCATCAACGACCGTCCGGCCGCCTTGGAGTTTCTCTACGGGCGGATCGACTACGAACGGACACCGGTGGTTCCATACGGAAAGCGCGAGTTCAAGCTGGAGCGGATGCGGGAACTTTTGCGACGTTTGGGTGATCCCCAGGACGCGCTTCGCGTGGTCCACGTCGCCGGCACCAAGGGCAAGGGATCGACGGCCGCCATGATCGCCGGCGTGCTCACGGCCGCCGGGCATCGCAGCGGGCTGTTCACCTCGCCGCATCTCGATCGGCTGGAAGAGCGCCTGGCCATTGACTCGGCCCCGTGCAGCGGCGACGAGCTGGTCCGGCTGGTCGATCGTGTCAAGCCAATCGTCGAGGCCATGGACGCGATGGGGGCGGATGACGATGAGCCGGCCAGTGGCCCGACTTATTTCGAGATCACCACGGCGATGGCCTTGCTGCACTTCGCCGAGCGGCAGGTCGACGCGGCCGTGCTGGAGGTCGGCCTCGGCGGACGGCTCGATTCGACCAATGTTTGCCAAAGCGTGGTCTCCATCATCACCGACATCAGTTTCGACCACACCCAGCAACTCGGCAATACGCTAGCGGCAATCGCCCGCGAAAAGGCCGGCATCGTCAAGCCGGGCGTGCCGGTCATCAGCGGCGTGACGGGCTGCGAGCCGCGCGAGGTGATTCGCGAAATCTGCCGGCAGCGAGAAAGCCCGCTCATCGAGTTGGACGTGCATTTCGATTTCGATTATCACGCTCCGCGCAATCTTCAAGCCGCGCCGCAAGCCAGCAAGATCGACGTGCGGTTTTCAGACGATCGGCATTACGATGATCTGACGTTGGGCCTTTTGGGGCGACATCAAGGGGCCAACGCCTCGGTCGCGGTCGCCACGCTGGGTGAATTGCGCCGGCAGGGATGGCGCATCGACGACGAACACCTGCGGCGCGGGCTGCGCGAGATTCGCTGGCCCGCCCGGATCGAAGTGCTCAGCCGCCGGCCGACGGTCGTCGTTGACGCGGCACATAACGTCGCCTCGATCGAAGCCTTGCTGAACACCCTGGACGAGAGCTTCGACGTCGAGCGCCGCGTGTTGATCTTCGCCACCACCCAGGACAAAGACATCGAGGGCATGTTAGCCCGTTTGTTGCCGAAATTCTCGCACATCGTGTTCACCAAATATCGCAACAACCCCCGAAGTGTGCCGCCGGAACAATTGGCAGCGATCTCCCGCACATTGTCGAGCGGCAGCGGAACGGTTTGCCGCGTTTGCACCGATGTGCCGGGCGCCTGGGATCATGCCAGAAGGTTGGTCGGCGAGCGCGACCTGATTTGCGTTGCCGGATCATTCTTCATCGCCGCCGAGATGCGGACACATCTTGGCGCGGATGACTAACCCGAGATTGTTTAACCGTTCGCGCAAGGATGAACCGACACCGTCTCGAAAAAGGGCCCGTTAGACATTCCACGATGGGATCCGATAATAAACGCTCATCAGATGAAACGCGTCGTTGTGACTCCAAGTAAAATCGATGAAGCGAAGCACAATCCCTTTGTTTCCTTGTCGCGAATACACGGGAGTCCATGTGAGCCGAGCGACTTCCTTTCTTTGCGACCTTCGAGACCTTCTGTTTCAAAACTTCTGTTTGAGATATAAGCTCTCTACCGTGGATGAAGCGGACTCCAACATTTTAACAGGAGGACGCGGAGGTCGCAAAGGAAAGAAGAAGGACGAAGTTCCGAATTCGTAAACCATCAACCGTTTGGAGCAGTGTCGTGAAACAGATGGCGTTTGAACGAACGATCCACAAACGATTTACCGCAGAGAACGGGGAGGTCTTGTTGCCGATGGATTTTCGTGGCGTTCCATTTCAGTCGGCTGATGTGTTACCCGAATTCAATTCCTCCGCCGACTCCGGAATCATTCCGATGGGAGCGGCGATCCATGCTGACCCGCGTTGGATCTGAGTTATTAGTGGTTATCAGCGTTCATTAGCGGCTCTCTGTTTCAAGTTCCGTGAACGGCTTCCGAATTTGTTTATGATTGCGAATTCCGCTACACTCAAAAAGCGCCGCCCGTTGGCTGAACTGTTACAGAATTCTGTGCTTTTTCTTGGTGGGCATTGCCCGCCCTACACACATGGGTTACCGCACGCTCAAAACTTGCCTCGACGACTTGGCCCGCACGGGGCAGCTCGTGCGGATCGAAGAGGAGATCGACGCCCAGCTCGAAGCGGCCGAAATCCATCGCCGAGTGTTTCGCGCTGGCGGGCCGGCCGTGCTGTTCGCCCAGGTCAAGGGCTGCCGCTTCCCGATGGTCAGCAATTTGTTTGGCACGATGGATCGGATGCGCTACATCTTTCGCGATTCGCTCGACGCGGTCGGCAAGCTGGTCGACATCAAGGTCGATCCGTCGATCGCTTGGAAGCATCCACTCCAAGCGCTCGGCGCCGCCCGGACCGCCACAACGATGCTGCCGCGGCGGCGCGGTAACGGGTCGATCCTGCAAAACGAAACAACCGTCGACCAACTGCCGCAACTCAAGAGTTGGCCGGACGATGGCGGGGCGTTTGTGACGCTGCCGATTGTCTATACGGAGAACGTCGAGCAGCCGGGATTGCGCGGATCGAATCTCGGCATGTATCGTGTGCAGCTTTCCGGCGGACAATACGAACCGAACCGCGAAGTTGGGCTGCACTATCAAATCCATCGCGGCATCGGCGTGCATCACGCGGCGGCGATTCGGGCCGGCAAGCCGCTGCGAGTGAACATCTTCGTCGGCGGAGCGCCGGCCATGTCGGTGGCCGCGGTGATGCCATTGC
This sequence comes from Planctomycetota bacterium, assembly GCA_022564995.1. Taxonomy (GTDB): domain Bacteria; phylum Planctomycetota; class Planctomycetia; order Pirellulales; family JADFKK01; genus JADFKK01. The sequence goes on from JADFKK010000248.1 coordinate 12,746, forward strand.
CCGAGGGCATGTCGGAATTGTCGTTCGCCGGGGCGCTCGGCCGGCATCGCATCGGCATGATCTGCCGCGGCGATGAGCTGCCGATCTATGCCGACGCCGATTTCTGCATCACCGGCACGGTTGACCCCGAACGGTTATTGCCCGAGGGTCCGTTCGGCGATCACCTCGGTTATTACAGCCTGGCGCACGACTTCCCGGTGCTCAAGGTCGAGCATGTGTATCACCGCGACGATGCCATCTGGCCGTTCACCGTGGTCGGCCGCCCGCCGCAGGAAGACACGATGTTCGGCCAGTTAATCCACGAGATCACCGCGCCGCTCATTCCCACGGTCGTGCCCGGCGTTCATGCCGTCCACGCAGTCGACGCGGCGGGCGTGCATCCGCTGATGCTGGCCATCGGCAGCGAGCGTTACGTGCCGTATCAACCGCTGCGGCAGCCGCAGGAATTATTAACTCAGGCCAACGCAATCCTCGGCCAAGGTCAAATGTCGCTGGCCAAGTATCTGTTGATCGTGGCTCGGGATGATTGCCCCAATCTCAACGTGAATGACATTCAGGCGCTGCTGCGTCATCTGCTGGAGCGGATCGACTGGCGGCGGGATTTGCACTTTCACACGAACACCACGATCGACACGCTCGACTATTCGGGCAGCGGCCTGAACGCAGGCAGCAAGGTGGTGATGGCCGCCGCCGGGCCGGCAGTGCGCGAGTTGCCCGATTCGCTGCCCGGCGAGTTACGACTACCGGACGGTTTTCGCGACCCGCGAGTTTGTTTGCCCGGCGTAATGGCAATCGCCGGGCCGTCGCACGCCGGAGCCGATCAAGACACGGCCGTCGAAGAATTCTGCCAAAGCTACAAGGCCGACGATCCAATCTGCCGCTTCCCGCTCCTGGTCATCGTCGAAGACAGCGAATTCACCGCCCGCTCGCTAGAAAACTTCCTCTGGACCACCTTCACCCGCAGCAATCCCGCCGCCGATCTGTACGGTATCGAATCGTTCGTCCAGCAAAAGCACTGGGGCTGCCGCGGGTCGCTCGTCATCGACGCCCGCAAAAAACCGCACCACGCCCCGCCGCTCATCGAAGACCCGCAAGTCACCGCCCGAGTCGACGCCCTGGCCGCAAGCGGCGGCCCACTACATGGGATTATTTAAGCGACAAAGAGGAACGGTCGAACTGATCGCGAAGAAAACTATTGCCCGGTAGAGTAGAGGAGGAATGTTAGATGGGTAGGCTCCAACATAGATCAGTATCCTGGTTTCCCGTTCGTGCCTCAATAGCTGTATGCCGTGCACTTAACATTGCCTCCCCCCTCTTCAAACC